>NZ_LR734878.1 GCF_900010725.2 Planktothrix serta PCC 8927
CTTGTTAAGGGGGGTTAGGGGGGATCATTGACTGGGAATCAGATAGCGCGTGAATTCGGGTTTGAGCGCCTACTTCTAGCGTTAAGTTGACACGCTTTGGGGGTTCCCCCGCCCCTACAAATTTGTGATCTCCTCCTACAATTTCCCAGTAATTTGTTGCAAGATCTGAAGACTTTTTAAGGCGCTGCGAATCAGTTTTAATGCCTTAAAAGGATGTTTTAACATGATTTTAAGTAAGGGAATGGTCTGTAATTTTCCATCGCAACTAATGGCTGGGGTTAAATCAGGTAAATTTTGATCATAATCATCACTAACAACTCGTACTATTGCCACTTTAATTCCTGCTTGTGTTAAAATTTCTAATAAAATTATCCCTTCCATATCCACCACTTGAACGGGATAAAGTTGACCTAATTTTTGTTTTTCGTCGGCGGTTATAATCACCCTTTCGGTCGTTAATCCCCAAACTAAATAGGAGGGAATTAAGCGGTGGTGTAAGGCAAGAGTTAAGTTAAAATCGCAGGGAATCACACTATTTTTATCGGGGGAATTTTGAATAGAATTTTGTGAAATCAGAGGTAAACAGTTTTGATAAACAACAATATCTCCGACTTGTAGCTTTGGAGATAAACTTCCACATAATCCCAAAACTAAAACTTGAAGGAAGGACTGACTTTTAACCGCTTCTGACTCTAGCCATTCCTTTAAATAAACGCTTAAATATTTACCGCCAATGGGAATCGGTAAAACTTCAATTTTCGAGGATTGAATCGGTTGTAATCCTCGGATTACGGCTTGATATTCTTGACCTTGGGGAACAAGAATAAAATTCAATGGCTGCATCCTTCGCTCTGATTTTGATTCTGTTTCAGCCCGGTGAGACTCAGGATGCAATTATATCATTTCAGTTAGACCAATACTAATTTTTTAACCGTTTTTTCCAAAGAGGAAGTGTAGGTCAGAATTGGTGATTGAACAGCATTCAAATCAGGCATTTCTTGCCAACAGTGGCGACACCGCCAAACTAGATGACCTCTATGAAAGTGTCGCAGCATGGGATGAGCACAACAAGGACAGTTAGGCATAAACGTTTGTTAAACCTCGTCAAAATTGATCATGGATGGTTCCCCGACTAGGGGTAAAATCTAAAAACTGAATTAAAATATTGACTTGAGGATAAAAAAGAAATTTGAAGAAGTTTTGAAGATTGGGAAAATCCCGAAAAGTGTAACAAATCTATACATTTAAGCTGAATTTTCAAAGGTTTTGCTAAATACACAGACGCGATTTCTTCCCTGTTGTTTAGCTTGGTACAACGCAGAATCTGCCGCCCGCACGACAGACTCACCCGTTAAACCTTGGCTGGGAAACAGAGCAATTCCTAAAGATAAAGTAATCTGACCTAAATCTAGGTCATGATGTTTTAGCTTTAATTTTTGCACTTCAACTCGAATATTTTCTGCCCTTTCCTGAACAATTTCCAGAGAAACTTCGGGTAAAATCAGGGTAAATTCTTCACCTCCATAACGACAAGCAATATCTGATCCCCGAATATTTTTTTGTAATACATTACCGAGTTGTTGTAAAACAATATCCCCGGCTTCATGACCAAAAGTGTCGTTATAATGTTTAAAATGATCAATATCAATCATGATCACCCCTAAATTAAACTTTTGACGTTGCGCTCGGTTAATTTCTCGTTCTAAAGATTCTTCTAAATAACGACGATTATATAACCCGGTCAAACTATCTCGAATGCTTTGATATTCCAAGGCTTCTCGTAGTTTCAAGTTAGCTAAAGCTAAAGCAATATGTTCAGCAACGGACGTGGCTAACCGTTGTTGATCTTCAGAAAGTTGTCCCGATTTATGAGATGCTAAACACAACAATCCTAACGCATCTCCTTGAGCAATCATCGGAACACAAAGATGTTCAACCATCGGTGAAGAAATAAAAGATAATTCAGTTTCCGTTAATGAATTTATGGGAATATCACTGGAATTAAGCAGATTTAATTGATGTTGATGTATCTTTTTAGGAATATGTTTACACAATAAACTACTTTCACAAGAAGCTACAAAATGTCGTCTTCCTCGTCGCAATGCCCAGCAATCTTGAGGAGCAAAAATACTCTCGCTCACCCCACTTAACTCCCCCCAACTGGCGACCATTTCCACTAGATTTTTAGAATTTTTGATCACAAATAAATTACCGGATAGATTCGGAAAAAAAGGCTTGAGTAACTCATTAATCACTTGATAAGCTTCTTCTGTGGAATTACAAGCCTGTAAAAATTCGCTCATTTGACCTAATAACAAAGTTTCACGGTTGCGTTGTTCCAAATCATTGACCCAGTGAGTCAGCTTTTCATTCACTTCTTGGGCGGCTTCTTCAGTTTGCTTGCGTTCAGTAATATCTCGACAAGTCACAGCAATGCCATCATAAAGAGGAACAACTTGCAGTTGCACCCATTTCGCTTTAACTGTCGGGTTAGAAACAGCTAATTCTTCCTCAAATCCTTTATGGGTTTTAAACACACGCAAATATTTATCAATATAGCCCAATTCACACCCCCAAGGAAAGACATCACAGAGTCCTTTTCCTATCAGGTTTTCTTTATTTTGTAAAATCATTTCTTCCGCTTTAGCATTCATATCAACTAAAATAAAATCGGTTGATTTCCCGGCTTCATTTCGATAACTTTGTAATAAAAAAAACGCATCTAAACTGCCATCAATAGCCGCCCTAAACCGGGCTTCTGATTCTTGGAGGGCTAGGGTGGTTTTTTGTCGTTCAATCGCTTCTTGTTTCAGGTCTTCAATGGCTTTCCCTAACTCATTGGTTCGTTGTTCAACCCGTTGTTCTAGTTGTTCATTAATTTGATGAAGTTTATTTTCCAGAAGTTTACGTTCAGCGATTTCTCGGATTAATTCATCATTGGAAGTCGCCAGTTGTATTGTCCGTTCTTGAACTTTACTTTCTAGGTCTTCTTGGGCTTTTTGAATTGCCATTTCAATTTGTTTGCGATCGCTAATATCTCGCATAAAAACCGTTAAAATTTTCCCTTTATCTAACAACAACTGAGAAATAGAAACTTCAGCCGGAAATTCACTTCCATCTTTACGGCGACCCCTAACTTCAGCATATTCTTTAATATGTTTAACTAAACCATTAGACGGAAATACTTCGGAATTATCTTGACCCTGATTTTGAATCAATTCTTGAGAAATTAATAAACTAAAGGGCTGTTTTAAAATTTCATTAGCCGTATAACCAAATATTTTTTCCGCCCCTTGATTAAATAAGGTAATTTCTTGATCTTCATTAATTGAAATAATAGCATCCTGAGCCATATCTAAAATACCAGCCAAGCGTAAACCCGAATCAATGATGGCTTGTTCCGCTTGTTTAGCTTTAGTAATATCCCGATTAATTTTAAGAATAGAAATAGGATTTCCGTTCACATCTTTCTTGAGTGACCAACTACTATGAATAATCATAGAATTTCCTTGACAGTTGGTTTGAATTAATTCTCCTTCCCAGTTTCCCTGCTCAAACAGTTCTTGTTTAATTTTGTCTAAGGATTTTGGGAATTGAGTTTTCAGAACTTCAACTAAATTTTTTCCTAAAACTTCTAATTTAGAATATCCATAAAGTTTTTCCGCGCCTTGGTTACAATAAGTGATATAATTACTCAAATCAACTACAATAATTCCATCATTGGCTAAATCTAAAAGTTTAGCCTGATCTTGTAAAACTTGTTGAGTTCGTGCTTGTTCTAATAATTCTTCTTTTAATCGACTATTTAAAGATTCTAACTCGGCGGTACGTTCAGAAACTTTGAATTCCAGATCTTCATTGATTTTTTTTAACGCTGCTTCTGCCCATTTTTGTTCTGTAATATTCGTGAGAATAATCACACAACCTTTAAGATTATTATGGGGAATTGAGAGGGGACTCGCACTCAATAAAAAGTTAAATTTTTCTCCATCTTCTCGAATAAATTCTACCTCTTGTCCTTGATAGGGATTCCCATTAATCACAGAAACAATCGAAAACGTGGAATGGCGTTGTTTTTTTAGAAAAGGTTGACTCCCATTTTGCTTAGGGAGGAGTTCAAGTTTAATCATGTCATCAAAGTTAGAAAGCAGTAAATTTTTACCTAAAATTCTGTGGGCTTCTTCACTCGCTCGAATAATTTTTCCTTGATGATTACAAACAATAATTGACTCCGCCGCTTTTTCTAACAGTAATCGCGTTAACCGTTCTTGAGAAATAATTTCTTCATCTCGTTTTTGTTCTGATAAATCCGTAACAATTAAACAGCCAACATCAACTCCTTGTTGATTTAAGATACTAATCGAAAGATAAACGGGAATCTCCGTACCATCACGAGCAATTAAGGTTAATTCTCCCTTTCCTGAACCTGAATGAGCCTTCTGACATAAAGCTTCAAATAGCATTAAATCAGCAGGTAAAATAAAATCCTTAAAATCCGTCCCCATTAATTTTTTTAACGGTGTTTTAACTAAAGCAGCCAGTCGCTTATTGCAATAGAGTAATAAGGTACTATCGGGGGTAATAGTAGCCGCGCCTTCCTTCATTTCTTCTACTAACAGCCGATAGGAGGAGTCCGCCCCTTGTAGGGTATAAACTTGTTCTCCCTGTGACCCTGCAATCACTAAAGCGTCTACTTCTCCATTCCCGATCGCGCGTAATGTTTCCTGTGCAGTTTCTAACTGATAACGAAGATTTTTAACTTCTTCTTGTAATTCTTTTTCAGATGATCTCCCGTTAACCATAGTTAACTCTCAACGCCTACAAAAACATCATTTAAAAGGATAAATTTAAAGCCGTGAGAATTCTTTCTTTTTGAGATAAATCCCCAATAATTCTTTGTAAGGGTAATGGTAAAAGCCGAATCAAAGTCGGTACAGCAACAATGGGTTCGCCTTGGGTGAGTTCAGGTTGCTGATAAACGTCAATCACTTCTAAATCATAATGATCTTTCAAGTGAGTTTCACAAATATACTTGATGGTTTTCAGAGCCAAAATTGACTTTAAATTAGTTCCAGCAATATATAAACGCAGACAATAATATCCTTCCTCAATGGAGGGTTGAGAGTTCTGTTTGGGTGACAAATAATGGTCTTTCATTAGAGTTTTCCTCTGGGTTTTCAATTAAGAGCTTTCAAGGGTTTTTCCATTCTTCCCCTTTCCATAGTTCTAACCCCACTAAGATTTTTTCGGGATTCGATAAATCTCCAATAATTTGCTTAAAGGGAGGGGGAATTGTTCTAACTAATGTCGGAAGTACGAAAATTTGATCTTCCTGGGCGAGGTGGGGATCTTCTAACAAATCAATGATTTCAATGTTATATTGACCCTGAAGATACTGCTCACAAATTTTTTTTAAATTTGTAAAGGCGGTAATCGCTTTAGGAGTTTGTCCAGCAACATATAAACGTAATTCCCAAAGTTTTGGTTCATTTGGTTTCAAGTTTTTTTGATTATCCATGATGGCTTTCCTGGGCGCAATAACTTTAAATTTCAGGGTCTGGATTTTAAAAAATAGCTTCTAAACAATTCAGTAGCAGCAGGATGAAAAACAGAAGTTTACCATTTTAAGGCAAGTCTAATCTGTTCAATCAACACAAAGGGATCAAAGGGTTTCATGATCACATCAACCACACCTAAATTTAAGAATTGGCTTTTATCAATCTGTTCGGCTTTAGCCGATAAGACAACAATTGGGATGTGTAGATGCTCAAATTTTTGGTTGAGTAACTGCACAAATTTTAACCCATCAATCCCCGGCATCATTAAATCTAAAATAATCGCATCTGGTTTTTCAGATAAGGCTTTGAGCAGTCCTTCTTCCCCATTGTTTGCGGTCAATACTTGCCAACCTGCAATTTCTTCAAAACAGCTTTGCATAATTTCTAAAATGGTTTCATCATCATCAATGAGCAATAGCTGTTTGGAACAAGTAAAATTTTCCTTGATGGGGTTAGATGAATCCATTAAAACTGATGAAAACATGGTTTAGACTCAATTGGAATATTAGGAATTTTCGTAATTGATTTCCAACGCTTGAGATAACTGGTGTAGAGTTGGAGAACAACGGACTACGATTCCTTGATGACAGGACGAACCGGGTTGTTGTTTCGGTAACGTCAGCACTAATACATTCTTATGTAATATTGCGGTTACGGTTTCGGGATGAACCGGATAGGGTAAAGGAATCAAACTTTGAAATTGTTGGGCGGGATAGGTAAAATCGCAATAGCCCAACACTGTTACCTGTTCAATTTGTTCTCCCGATAAAAACACCGTTTCTGATGTCACCTGAATTTGTAAATTTTCGGGTTTAAGACTAGGAATTGAGACTTTTAACAGAATATTGGTGGCGGTTTCTTGCATTTTCACATCCCGAATGGGTGTTGTTCCCTCCTGAGCAACCCAAAGAGTTAGAGGGGAATTAATCGCCGTCGAACGATTGGTGAAAGGCTGTATCCGTTGATACAGATTGCTGAAAAACCGCCCAATGTTTAAATTCTCTAAAATCATGATGATTTCTGTTAGTCTGTTAGCGTTTCCAGAGGAATTCCTGTCAGGGGATTGAACAGGATTCCGTTTGACTGTCATTACCTATACGCTATCAAGGAAATTTGAGGAAAATTTGAAGTTGAGTATTGATTTCTGAAAGTTTTTCAGAGAAATGTACTCCTCCTGTAGATAGGGATTTGCAGACGAGATCGACCCTAGAAACAGCGAAGTTTGTAGCCTAGCTAATCTGGCTACCCTTCAATATCCCAGCCCAAAATAGAGGCAATTTGCTGATGCAAGCTCATGGGGTCAAAGGGTTTCTTAATCAAACCTGCAATATTAAATTGGGAAAAGAGAGCTTGTTCTGTGGCTAATACTTTAGCCGTTAATAATATTACGGGTATTTGCCGATTGATCGGATGATCCTGCAATTGTTTCAACGTTTCAATCCCATCCATCTCTGGCATAGAAACATCTAATAATACTGCATCTAAAGGCTCAATGGCTGCTATTTTAAGCGCTTCTTGACCGGAATTTGCAACGTGAATTCCCCATCCGACTAAATCTTCTAAACAAGCTTGGACGACTTCGAGAATCAACTCTTCGTCATCAACAACTAAAATTTTTTTTGTCATAATTCAGGGAACAGTTACGAAATATTTTCGGTTTCGCTTTACCCTGGGGATGTGGTTGAATTCGGGGGCAGGGGGAGTGTAAAATAGAAACAACTACCTTGATTAAGCTGACTTTCTGCCCATATTTGACCTCCATGTTGTTGAATAATCATTCGACAGATTGCTAATCCTAACCCCGTTCCTCCTTTCTGTCGGGAATCAGACGCATCAACTTGTTGAAACTGTTCAAATATGATTTTTATTTTATCATTAGGAATGCCTCTGCCTTGATCTTTGATACGAAATAAAACATAAGGAGGGACAGGACACAAGTTAAGAATATTCTCATTGGGCAGATTGGCATTTATGTCCTCATCCGTTGTGATCAATTCAGCTTTGATCTCAATGGTGGTTTGAGGAGGAGAAAACTTAATAGCGTTACTAATTAAATTCGTTAAGGTTTGAATAATAGAATCTGGTACTGCCCACACCCTAGCCTCACAGGGCTGAACAGATAATATAATTTGGTGAGATTCCGCAAGTGCTGTCATGGCTTCGGCCGATTGTTCGAGTAAATCAGAGACAAGACAAGCTTGAAATAGGGGTTTAACTTTTCCCGATTGCAATCGTTCAAAATCTAAAATATCATTAACTAATCGCACTAATCGTTCCGTTTCTCTGTGGGCAATATTTAACATTCGTTTTCTCTTTTCTGGTTTCTGATCATAAACCCCATTCGCCAATAATCCTAATGCTCCGAGAATACTCGTTAACGGTGTCCGCAATTCATGACTAACAACTGAAATAAACTCCCGTTTCATCTGTTCAATTTGTTGTTGTTCCGTAATATCTTCCAGCGAACCAACATGACCGATTAAATTACCCATTTTAGACACAATTGGAGCCATTTTTAGCCTCGCAAATCGAACCGTACCATCCCGGTGTTGATAGCGGAATTCATCTTGATTTTTGGGGTTTTTAGGCTTATTTTTTGATGAATTTTCTATAACCCGTTCTCGATCTTCAGGATGAATAAAATTCTGCCATCCTTGACCTAATGCTTCCTCAAAAGTATAACCTGCAATTTCTTGAGCACGAGGGTTAACATAGATGCAATCTTCCTGATGATTAACGAGAAAAATCCCATTAGGGGCGAATTCAATCAAAGTTCTAAACTGAGCTTCACTTTTCTCTAAGGCATATTGAATTTTTTTAGTTTCTGTAATATCAGTATTAATTTCTAAAATTTTAATCGGAACATCCTTCTGATCTCGTTGTAATACCCAACGACTCAAAACAATTAGACCCGTCCCATCTTTTTTGCGATGAATTAATTCTCCTTCCCAATATCCAGTTGCTAAAAATTTGCCTTCAATATCAATTAAGGGTTCAGGAAATTGTGTACAGAGGAAGCTATGGGTTGATTGTCCTAACGCTTCTATTTTTGTCCAACCATACATCATTTCTGCCCCGCGATTCCAGAAGGTAATAATATTATTCAGATTGCGGGTAATAATAGTATCATGGGCAAGATCTAATAATTGGGCTTGTTCCTGAAGCCGATCTTGAATCATCTGTTGGTCTTCAAGGATCAGTAGTAAACGTTCATTGATCGCCTGCAATTCTGCTGTTCGTTCTTGAACTTTATCTTCTAATTCTAATTGATATCTTCTCAATTCTATTTCAACTTTTTTGCGTTCTGTAATATCCATCGCAGCACAAGTGACCCCCACAATTTCACCCTGTAGATTTCTTAAAGGCTCCACCGTTAAATCATAGTAACCCAATTGTTGCTTCAGGGTGACAGAAACTTCCGTTCTCATTCTTTTTCCCGTTGACAAAACTGATTGTTTAATTTCCGTTAATTTTTGAGCCTCTTCAACCGTCATTAAGTCAGCATCCGTTTTGCCTAGGGTAAAATTGGGATCTAAATTTTCAACCGGATTATAAATCCAAGTATACCGCAATTGTAGATCTTGATTAAACGCAGTAATTGGTGAATTTTGCAGGGCGACTCGAAATCGTTCTTCACTTTTTTGCAGACTTTCTTGAAGTTGCTTAATATCGGTAATATCAACCGCATTTCCGATAATTTTATTCGGTATTCCTTCCTTATTTCGAGAAAAAACCATCTCCCAAGTATGGAGCCAGCACCATTCTCCCGCCACATTTTTTACCCGGAATTCATTTTCGATTCTCTCCCCGTTTTGAAGTTGAACTAAACGCCGGGGAAGTTCCTCTAATTTATACAGATCATCAGGATGAATGATTTCTTGAAAAAAGGCTAATCCCCTTTCTTGAATTTCAGAAATTGACCGACCAAAAAACTCACTTCCTTTGGGGTTAAGATAAATATTTTTTTGATTTAAAACATCATAAACATATAAAAGATTGGGCGTAGTATCTGATATTTTTTGAATAAATTTCTGGGTTTCTTGTAAGGCTAATTCTGTAGTTTTAAGCTCAGTAATATCGACAACAATTCCATTCCAAAGCATACGACCATCGCTTAAACGACGGGGAGCAGAGCGACTATGTGTCCAGCGAATTTCTCCAGAAGTAACTTGTTGACGGAGTTCGGCATCGAAAAGAGATAAATTTTGATAAGCTTCTTCCATCTTTTGTTGCCAAACAGAATAATCTTCCGGCAAAATTTGGCTCATCAGCAAACTAGGTTCCTTTAAAATATCTTCCGGTTTAAGCCCTGTAATTTGTTCAATCCCAGCACTAATATAGTTAAAACAGAAACTTTTATCTAACTCTTGAATAATCTGAAAAATCGCCCCATTTGGTAAATTATCCCCAAGGGAACGTAACATCATTTCCCGTTCTTGTAACGCAGTTTCGGTTTGTTTGCGTTCTGTAATATCCCGTTGAATTGCAATCCAATGGGTATACCAACCCGTTTCATTTTTTATGGGAAAGAGATTCAGTTGCACCCAAAAAGGAGTTCCATCTTTACGATAGTTAATTAACTCGACCTCTATCGATTGCCATTGCTGCAAAGCCGCCCGAATTTGATCCAAAACCGCCCGTGAACATTCAGGGCCTTGAAGTATTCGAGGGGTTTTTCCCAGCACCTCCTCCAAACTGTAGCCCGTCATCCGGGTAAAAGCCGGATTTGCATACAGAATTCGGGGGCCCGGAAAATCAATCGGTTCAGCTTCTGTAATCAAGATGGCATCATGGGTGCAGTGGACAGCAGATTCCAATAGTTGCAGTTGGGCTTCCTTCGCCTGATCCAAAGCCCTCGGTAGTTGTTCCTCTGGCTTCTGACTGACATCATCATCGTTCATCTTTCTTCCCCCCTGCTTGCTTCTTGTTATATAGCAATCGGCGCCTTCGAGACCGAGGTTGTAATATTTTAGGGTCGGGTTGGCATCATCGGTGTCAACTTTAGCCAAAAACTTCGATCCCCCTAAATCCCCCTTAACAAGGGGGACTTGGATGTCCTCTTCCCCCCTTAACAAGGGAGACTTGGATGTCCTCTTCCCCCCTTTTTAAGGGGGGTTAGGGGGGATCGTTTAAGTTGACCCGTCAACCGTCAACACCTCACCTGGGAATGGGTTGCAGACGTCTAAGAACTTGAACAATTAGAGTTTCGGTTGCTATGGTTTTACTGAGATAGTCGGAAGCTCCTACTGCAAAAGCTTGAATAATTGTATTTTCTTCAGTATGAACCGAAAAAAAGATAATCGGTAGATTCCGCCAGCGTTGATCTGTTCGCACCGCTTGACAGAGATCTATGCCATTGAAACCCGACATTTCCCAATCTAAAATTAACAGGTCTGGACGACAATCTAACAACACTTCCCAAAAATGTTCGGGATTTTCTAGGGTCGTAACTGTTAAACCTGTTGCTTCTAAAACCCTAGCAACATAGGCCAAAAGACTGGGATCATCATCCACAATTAAAACACGATTTCCCTTACCTGGTCGAGATTGAGAAAGTACCTCAGTCACTGTTTTGAGGATTTCATAAGCGGGTAAAGGTTTTTGGAGAAAAGCTTTGACTCCTAAACGAGCAACGGTGACTCGATCGGTTAAGCTTTGTCGTCCTGTTAAAGTAATTACAGGAATTTGAGGAATCCGATCCGTCAATTCTTCTAATAGGGTTAAACCGTCCTCCTGAGCATTGGGAAAAGTCAAATCTAGTAAGATAATATTGGGGGGGTTTTGAGCAATCATTTTACGCGCCACAGAAAGATCCGTAGCAATTTCAATTCTTAATCCCCAAGCGATCGCTTCTACCCGAATTCGTTCGGCTAACATTAAGTCATCATCAACAATTAAAATTAAGGGAGAATAGGCGACAGGTTCTGAGGAAAAGGGCGTTAATAGGGTTTCTCGACTGGCTTCAAGACTCAGCGCCACAACTAAATCAGAAATTAATTGAGCTTGGCTAATGTCTAGGTTAGGGTTTTCGAGAAGATCTTCAATTTCTCGCGCCACTTGGGAGCCTTCTCGGAGTCCAAAAACTCCTAATGATCCGGCTAATTTATGGGCTTCCTTTTTGGCTTCTTGCTGGAGTTTTGCACTCAGTTTGCCGTTAAGTAACGCGGGAGAAACTTGCTCTAAAATAGAAATTTGTACCCTAACTTTGTCTTTAAAATTTTCCCAAATCCTCGAAGTAATCGCCGTCATTTCTTTTCGAGAGTTTTGGGATTGATCCACAGGTTGGGACTCTGGAAGATTAGAGGGCTCTCGCAAACGATATCCCAAACCGTGAACGGTTTCAATCGGGTCTGAACTGCCAGCAGCTTTGATTTTTTGGCGTAAACATTTAATATGGGTGCTAACAGTTTCTTCGCCAGGAGATTCGGCAAAATCCCACAATCGATCTAAAATTGCCCGACGGCTAAAAATTCGTTTAGGATTGAGTAGAAATAGTTCAAGTAAGCAATATTCTTTCGAGGTCAGATGCACTAAGCGATCGCCTGATTTGATCTCATTATTAATCGGATCAAAACAGAGGTTTTCCCAGGTCATAACCGCCCCAGAAACGGATTTTCCCCGACGCAATAAAGCCCGGATTCTTGCCATTAATTCGTCGGTGTCAAAGGGTTTAACCACATAATCATCGGCTCCCGCATCTAACCCCATGACCCGATCTGTACTGCTATCTCTGGCGGTTAATAGTAGGATCGGATTTTGATATCCTTTGATGCGGAGTTGTTTACAAACACTAATCCCATCGAGTTTAGGAATTTCAATATCTAATAGAATTAAGTCATAGATAAAGGTTTCAGCCATTTCTAAAGTTGTAATCCCATCTGCAACTGTATTAACGGTGTATTGATGAGCGTTCAAAATTTCAGCTAAGGCGGCACTGGTCAGCGTGTCATCTTCGACCAACAGAATTTTCATAAAAATTCCTCCGTTGCTGTTCTCTATTCCTATCCAGGGGTGATAACTCTATTGTATTCAAAGATGAGATTAAAAGGGAATCCAGGGAACTGATTCCCCGGAAAAGATATACACAATATTAGTCTGATTTGGGTTAGAAAACTCTTTAATTCCAATTCAACCGTATTCCTAAAAAATCCTCTAACTGCTGATTATAGGGTTGAAAATAATCTTTGAGCAAGGCGCGTGTTGATTTAGAGAGGGGGGGATAGGGCCTGGTATTATATTGATGATATTTTGATAAGTGATATTCAGGTAAACCCAAAAATTGAAGCACTTGTGTTGTTCCTCGATCGGGATTTGCATAAAAATCTTCACTTTTTAAAATTAAAAATTGTTCTCTGGGAAAGATTTTCATCCATTTTTCTAAGAAATGAATATACAACCCTTTAGCCAGATATCCTTGAAATTGAGGATGGGTGAGTTTTGTCCAAAAATCAATCGTTTGATCCTGTAATTGTTCTAGTTCTAATTCCATTGCTTCTTCCAAAGAATGCAACTCCCATTTTAAGCTCAACCAATGATAATAATGAGAAACAGCCCGATCAATGGGATTTCTTAACAGAAGAATTAATTTAACATTCGGAAAAACTTTGACTAAGTTTTCAGGAACTTCTGGATGATTAAAATTAAGGGGTGTTGCTTCTCCTACTAAACAATTATAGCCGGGAGGAATCGGGGGAAAATGAGAAAAATACCACTCTAAACCTCGATCAACTTGATTTGACCAAAAGGGCATTTCTTTAATCATTGAAGAGATGATATTTGGATGTTCAGACAGATAATAATTTAAAGAGGTTGTCCCTCCTTTTTGAGTTCCAATAATTACATAATCGAGGTGATTAACAGGTTGTAATATTTGCTCAATATTCTGCCATTGAGGACGGAATTTAGGGATAATTTTTTGACCTGCAATATGATTATATTCGATAGCAGATTTTAAATCGCCTTGAGAAGTATATAATACGGCTAAATTCAAATAAACAATAGAGGATTCTGGATTGATTTCAATCTCTTGATGGTAAATATTAATCGCTGTTTTGAGTTGATTTTGTGCTGCAATTAAATCCACAATATTTTGATAATTCCACAGAAATATATCGGGTTTAAGCTCTAAAAATTTGAGATAGGCACAAACCGCTTCATCCTGCTGTTGGTTGCGAAATAAAGCCATCCCTAAGTTGTAATAAGCTTGGGGATCATTGGGGTTAATTTGCACAGCACTTAGACATTGTTCTATTGCTTGCTCTAAAGCTTTCTTTTGCTCTAAAATAGCATTTATTTTTGGAGAAATATCTAAATTATTAGGTTGAATTTTTAAGGCAATGTGATAAAATATTAGGGCTGCAAGTTCATGTTTGTTTTGATTGAGAATTTCTGCTACTTTGATATAGAGTTCAACATCAGTTGGTAAAAATTTACTATTATCAGGTTTATTGACTACCGAGCAATACTCATTAATTACGGAATCTAATCCCTGTTTAATTTGAGATTGAAGCACTTCTGCAATTCGATTTAAACTCTCTAATAAATCCCGGTTTTGTTTCCAAGCGTTAAAATAAGCAACAACCGCTTCCTGTTGGTTTTGTTGGCGGTCAAAAGCTTCTCCTAAATAATAATAAGACCAACAAAACTCTGGGTTGAGTTCAATGGCTTTGGAATAAGCTAAAATCGCCTGATCCGATTGTTTTTGTTGAGATAAAGCTGTTCCTAAGTTATGATAAGACCAGGAAAAGTTAGGGTTAAGTGCGATCGCTTGACGGTAAACAACAATTGCTTCTGTCCACTTATTTTGCTGGGAGAAAATATCTCCCAGTTGATGATACGCCCAAGAAAAGTTAGGATCGAGTTCGATAGTTTTTTGATAAAGTGCGATCGCTTCTTCTAAATTTCCCTGATTTCTATAAAGTTCCGCCTGTTCGTATACGGTGGAAGCTAAAATCGGATTTTCAGGTAATAAGTTAAAATCAAAACTCATTAAAATTTATTCGGATAACTTTTAACCTTTGGTCAATTGATACACCAGATAAAACACTAAACCAGCAATAGCAGGAATTGCCAGTAAATAGATCAATAAAACTTGAGAAATCCCACTCGCTACATATAATAAACCACCGTAAAGCCCAAATACAAAGATTAAGAATAAAATCAGTTTAACGGGAGTCCATTTAACGGGTTTTAGGGTTTGCATATTTTTGCCCCCTAAATTGGGTAACATTACAGATTTAGGGGGAGTTCCAAAGTTATCATGTTTTCCCGATGGCTTTTGTTTTGTCATTAGGCATCAATTTACTTTTTTAAACAATTGATCATCGGTCTCAATAAGAGTTATAATAACAGATTGATTATCTAAAACTTTAAATTTATGTCTAGTGTATTCTCCCAAGTTAGCGTTATTATTCCGGTTTATAATGGCGATCGCTACCTTAGCCAAGCCATTGATAGTGTATTAAGTCAAACCTACTCAAACTATGAGATTATTATAGTCGATGATGGCTCAACAGATAACACTTCTGAAATTATACAACATTATGTGGAGAGTTGCCAAGACTCCTCCCTAATTCGTTACATTTTTCAATCTAATCAGGGAGTTGCAGCCGCCAGAAATCGAGGAATTGAGGAAGCTAGAGGAGAATTAATTGCTTTACTGGATCAAGATGATGTATTTTTGCCCAAAAAATTAGAGCATCAAGTAGCTTGCTTTGAAGCCAACCCCAATGTAGCAATTGTTAATAGTGGTTGGCGTTTAATTGATCACAATAATAACAAAATTTCTGATATTGAACCTTGGCATAACTTACCGAATTTAACATTAGAAACTTGGATAACAAGAACGCCAATTTTACCCAGTGCTTTGATGTTTAGGCGTTCAGCTTGGCAACAAATTGGGGGATTTGATTCTCGGTTTAATGGAGTGGATGACGTTGATTTTATTTGGCGTTTAGCATTGCATGAATATTCAGCAATTTGGTTAACTGAAATTACCGTTAATTATCGACAACACGAGGAAACAGTTTCTAATCAAAAAGCCAGAGAAAGAGCTAATTTGATGATAGATCTTCATGACAAATTTTTTAGTCAACCTAATTTATCCACTGAAGTTCGGAAACTGGAAAAAATAGCTCGATATGAATCTTTGACTTGGATGGCATGGCATTTATATCATACGGATCATCCTCAACAAATGGCTGAATTTTTACAACAATCTTTACCCTATACTCCTTATACTGTAGCGATTACTATTTCTGATTGGGTACATCGATTTATAGGTTATTGTCGGGGTTATGGTTATGAATTTAATTTTAAAATCTTCTATAATTTACCCGAATGGAAACAATTAATTGCTGAAATTAATCCCCAAAATAAACCTAGAGTTAGTGTGATTATTCCAGCCTATAATTGCGATCAATATATTGAACAATGTGTAAAAAGCGTTCTCGAACAAACTTATACAGATTATGAGGTTATTGTTATTGATGATGGTTCTCAAGATCAAACTCAACAAATTCTAAAACCTTATTTTCCTGTGATTAAATATATTTATCAAGAAAATCAAGGCGCCGCTAAAGCCAGAAATCAGGGTTGTGAAATAGCTCAAGGTGAATTTTTAGCTTTTTTAGATGCAGATGACTTTTTCTTACCCCAAAAATTAGCAGATCAAGTAGCATTTCTTGATAATAATCCTGCGATTGATTTAGTCCAAAGTGGTTGGTATTGTGTTAATCAAGAAGGGCAAAACTGGACAGCCATAACACCTTGGAATACTGCACCAGAACTCAATTTAGAAACATGGATTTTACATAAATGTGTGCGTCCCAGTTGTCTGATTTTACGTCGAGAATGGTGGGAAAAAGTGGGAGGATTTGATCATCATTATCCTCCTACAGAAGATTTAGATTTTGTCTTACGTTTATCCTTAATGGGATGCAAAACCGCTTGGTTAAAAGAAATTCATGCTGGTTATCGTCAACATGATAAAAATTTAATGTCAGGAGGATTAAAAGTTATTAAAAATACTGAAATGATTATGGATAATTTTTTTAATCACCCTAATCTTCCTAACAAAATTCTTCGCTTACGTCGAAAAGAAAGTTATGATCGCTGGGTGTGGTTAGCTTGGAGAATGTATCGAGATGGTTATCATAATTTAATGATAGAGTGTTTAGAGAAATCCATAGAATATACTTTCTTTCCTCTAACAGAAACGATTTCTCACTGGCTTGATGCTTTTCAAAATATTGCATCAGACTATGGAGAAAAAGTAGATACTTATGCTTTAATTAACTCTCAGGAATGGAAATCTGTTATCGATAAAATTATGAATCCAAAACTTAGCACTCAATCTAAACCCACTTTAACATCCTCCCCGAATAAACCCCACATTCTGTTAATGAATACGGATGATCCTGGTATTGGCGGGTTAGCCCAATATGATCATTTAATTTTGTGTGAATTAGCAAAATTAGGATATCGAGTAACAGCCGTTAGACCCCAACATGATAACCCCTTAGTTGAGGGGGAAAAAGACTTAGGAATTCAGCAATATTGGTTGGAATATAGCACCAGCCAAGATTTACCTCGAATTTTGAGAAATACCCAAGATGCAGAAACCCTTTATAATGAAATTAAGCCCGATTTTATTATTTTTAGTGATGGCTGGCCTTACTCCCATTTTGCTGCTAAACAAGTGGCAATTCAGCGCAATATTCCCTATATAATTGCTTTAGGATTAGCGATGCCAGAACATATTGATTTTACAATGGGAGATGGTGTTCCCTACAGCAAAGGGGTATTATATCAATATGGATTAGCCCGTACTTTTAATACCGCAGCTTATGAACATATTCGGATTTTACAAGACCAATTTGGCTTACCCAAAGATAAAGGAAATATGGTGTATTATGGGCGATCAGAACAATATTTTGCCCCGCCTAATTTAGCCACTCGTCAACGGTTGCGCCAAGAAATAGGTATTCCTGAAGAGGGAATTATGTGCTTAACTACAGCACGGTTAGCCCCCATTAAAGGACATCGATTTCAATTAGAAGCGATCGCCCAATTAAAACACACTTCTATCTGGGAAAAATTATACTTTGTTTGGGCAGGAACGGGACAGGGAAGTGATCATGATTTAGAATCTGAATTAAAACAAAAAGTTGAGGATTTAGGAGTTAGCGATCGCGTCATATTCTTAGGACAACGGTGGGATATTCCCGACTGGTTAGATGCCTGTGATATCTTTATCTTAACCTCCTTAGCAGAAGCCGCTCCCTCCTTTGCAATTATGGAAGCAATGGCGAAAGGATTACCCATTATTGCTTCGGCTGCGGGCGGTATTCCTGAAGGTTTAGGAGATACGGGGAAACTCTTAACTGATCCCAATATTGATCCTCAAAAAACAGTTAATGAACTTGTTCAAACCCTGCAAGAATTAGCTGTTAATCCTCTGTTATTATCTAAAATGGGTGTAGCGTCTAAACAACGGGCGGAAGAACTCTTTAAAGAAGACCGGATGTTAAAACAAACCCTAACTATTATTCAACAAGCCCTAGAAGCAGAATTTGATTCTAACTTTGCCAATCAACCCCAAATTAAAAAAGGAATTAAACAATTAAATCAACAGTTAAATTATGCTTCCTGTCTGTGGAATGCTTGGTTTGCCTATACCCAAAATAATCAAACCGATATGTTAAAATACCTGCAAGCATCCTTAAAGGTTTCAACCTCGGAATTTATTACCGAAACCCTATTAGATTGGATTGAGGATTTTGTCAGACTCTCAACCTATAAAAATCAACCCTTAAACACCTTAACCATAACCCAATCTTCTCAATGGAAATACCTGATGGAAACCCTCCTCGGTATTCATTCTTAGTTAGCCATCCTATCCCTTCCTGAAAAAATGTTATATTAAGATGAAAACCCCATACATAAATCCACTTTAAGCTATGTCAAATCCTACTCAAATCCTATTAGATATTCCAGAAATTGAACTGCCTCCTACCCAAGATCAACTCCCCTATGATGATGGAATTCCGATGGAAACAGCGCGCCATAAACTGCAAATGGACTTATTAATAGAACCCCTCAGTCATGCTTTACAAGATCAAGATATTTATATTGGGGGGAATATGTTTGTTTACTATAGTCTCGCCCAAGTTCGCAATCAAGACTTTCGAGGGCCAGATGTTTTTATCGTTTTAGATGTTCCTCGTAAAGAACGAAAAAGCTGGGTGATTTGGGAAGAAGGAAAAGGGCCTGATCTAGTCATTGAACTACTTTCTGAAAGTACCGCACAACGGGATAAAAACGAGAAAAAATTAATTTATCAAAATCAAATGCGAGTCACCGAATATTTTTGGTATGATCCATTTAATCCCAAAGATTGGCAAGGATTTCGTTTAGACGGAGGTGATTATCAACCCCTAGAACTAGATACTAAAGGACAGTTAGAAAGCCAGAAATTAGGCTTAAAATTAGTTCGCTGGTCAGGAATATTTTATAATATTGATACTGTGTGGTTACGCTGGGCAACCTTAGAAGGGGAACTATTGCCTAATAGTCAAGAACGAGAAAAAACAGCCCAAGAAAATGCAGAAACTGAACGTCAACGGGCAGAAACTGAACGTCAACGAGCAGAAACTGAACGCCAACGGGCAGACAAGGCGGAACAAAAAGCTAATCGTTTAGTCGAATTACTACGGGCTGCGGGGATTGATCCTGATCAAATTGAATGATTAAATTTTATAATTTTAACAGGTAAAATACCTGTTCCGCCCATCTTCTTAATCACAGAGGAATAGTCAAGCTCAAAATCCCTATTTATTAAGATTTATGGGGATCAAACTATACACATAAAATAGTAGATTAGTTATGAAAACAGCATTAATTTCTGGGGTATCGGGACAGGATGGAGCTTATTTAGCCGACCTTTTATTAAAACAAGGTTATTCTGTTTATGGCACATCCCGCGACGCTCAAATGTCTTCTTTTAGCAATTTATCTCGTCTCGGAATTCGAGATAAAATTAAATTGAAATCCATGATTTTGACGGATTTTAGAAGTGTATTACAAACTCTAACTAAAATTCAACCCGATGAAGTCTATAATTTGGCAGGTCAAAGTTCAGTAGGATTATCCTTTGAACAACCTGTAGAAACTTTAGAAAGTATGGCAATTGGAACCCTGAATTTATTAGAGGCTATTCGATTTACTGGGGCTAAAATTAAACTTTATAATGCTAGTTCCAGTGAATGTTTTGGTGATACTAAAGGAATTCCTGCCGATGAAAATACTCCCTTTCATCCTCGTAGTCCCTATGCTGTAGCTAAATCAACTGCTTTTTGGGAAGTCGCAAACTATCGAGAAGCTTATGGTTTATTTGCCTGTTCTGGTATTTTATTTAACCATGAATCACCCTTGCGTCCTGAACGATTTGTAACGCAAAAAATTATTAAAGCCGCGATTGATATTGCAGCCGGAAAACAAGATAAACTCTATTTAGGAGATATTTCTATTCAACGAGATTGGGGTTGGGCTCCTGAGTATGTAGAAGCCATGTATTTAATGTTGCAGCAGGAAGAACCTGATGATTATGTAATTGCAACGGGAGAAACCTATTCTTTGGCTGAATTCGTGGAATCTGCCTTTGCTTGCGTTGGTTTAAATTGGCAAGATTATGTAGAATCTGATAGCAATTTATTACGACTTACGGATATTGCAGTGGGTCGAGGAAATCCCAGTAAAGCAGAACAAAAGTTAGGATGGAAAGCACAATATAAAATGCCAGATGTTGTCAGAATGATGGTAGTAAGCCCTTCAGGGCTTCAATAAGCTGTTGCTACATACAATCTAGCGCCAAGAGAAGAGGGTTGGGAGACCCAACCCCTACGATCAAATTTACAACCTGCGTCTCAAAGGCGCGGATTGCTATATTTTAGGTACTTAACAGCTTATTCAGTCAAAATGGTTAAATTCATGAGATTAAAATTATGTCTAATTATATACCCTTAAAAACAACAATTCTTCCGTTAGAAAATGGCGATCGCTTAACCCGTCCAGAATTTGAACGGCGTTATCAAGCCATGCCAAATCATCAAAAAGTAGAATTAATTGAAGGAGTAGTTTATATGGCTTCCCCATTACGTTTTCGTAGTCATGGAGAACCCCATGCTCAAATTAATACATGGTTAGGGGTTTATTATGCAGCAACCCCTGGGGTTTTAGCCGCCGATAATACAACAGTACGACTCGATGGAGAAAACGAACCCCAACCCGATGCAATTTTATTTATTAACCCCAATTTAGGAGGACAATGCCATATTAGTGAAGATGATTATATTGAAGGTGCGCCAGAATTAATTGTAGAAATTGCAGCTAGTAGTGCGGCTTATGATCTTTATGATAAAAAAAGAGCTTATCAACGGAATGGGGTACAAGAATATTTAGTTTGGCAGGTGTATGAACGTCAGATTTGTTGGTGGAAACTTCAAGAAGGGGAATATATTGCGTTGGAAACCGATGGAAATGGGGTGATAAAAAGTCAAGTATTTCCGGGGTTATGGTTAGAGGTGCGATCGCTTTTAGAAGGAAATTTAGCTCAGGTTTTAAAAAAATTACAGGAAGGAATAGAAAGTGTTGAGCATCAAGAATTTATCCGTCGATTGTGTTAGAATAGTTAATTTTAAACCCATCTATTATGAGTAAAACTCCTTTTAATACAGCTAAATTAGATGAAATTTTAGCAAATAAACGTTTTAGACTAGAAAAAGAACGCCAATTTTTGTTAAATAAAACGTTAGAATGGTTAGATAAATTTGGAACTGAGTATGGAATTGAGCAAGCTTACATTTTTGGTTCTGTAACTGAGTCTAACCGATTTCATGATCAATCAGATATTGATGTTGCTGTGGAACAAGTTAATCCTGAATACTTTTTTTCAGCAATTAGTATTCTCTCAGAACATCTAGGACGGGATGTGGATATTATTCGGCTTAATCAATGTCATTTTAGCGATCGCATTCGTCAAACAGGAATCCTATGGACAAAAACACCTTAGTTCTTCTTACGGTTGATTTACAAGCTCAACTCGTATTAATTAAAACCATTGATCAACGCTTAATTGAGCGTTCTAAAAATTTACAAGCCGATGATCAAATTCTTCTGGAGAGTATTGCTTATCAAATCCACAATCTCTATAATGCAACTGAAGATTTACTGAAAATAGTAGCTAAATATTTTGAAAATAATATTAGTGATTCTAGTCAATGGCATAGTTTATTACTAAAAAGAATGACGATGAATGTGCCTGAAATTCGTCCGGCTTTGCTAAGTTCTGAAACCCATAGTATTTTGAATGGTTTAAAAGGCTTCCGTCATTTCTTTCGTCATGGCTATGGTGCTATAATTGAATATGATCAGTTGCAAGCTAATTTAGATAAAGCTCTAAAATTAATGCCCTATCTTGAAGCAGATCTCAATCGATTTATTGAGAAGTTATCTAATGATTTAGACATAAATTCCCAATAAAATTAAACATCCCTAGCTCTAGGGTAAAAAATCAGAATCCAACAATTGATCAGCTTTAAAAGGACAATATTCAGGAAATATTGCAGCAGAAAGATCGGTTTTTTTAATCACTTGCTTTCTCGCTTTGGGATAAATTTCTTCTATCTCCTGTAAAAAATAATTATACAGGGTTTTAGACTTTAATAATAATTCCAATTCAAACCGAAAATTGTCAATTTCAGTTTGCCAACCTTTACCACAACGCTGTCGTTCTGATTCCCAATATTGGTAAAGCAATAAATGAATTAGTAATTGTCTTAAATAACTAGAAACTTTGCGTTTTTGTTCGTTACCTAAAGCCAATATTTCCTCCATTAAATGGATTAAATCTAGTCCATTTATATCCTTTTTTTCTAATTTTTGATAAGTGTCCTGTAACCAGAGATAATAATCTTGTTCATAAAGACTAGAACTCTCAATATTGTTCATTGAATCACCTTTGTTTTTGGGATTATTAACTACTTATGCTTGACCGCCACGCCATTTAAAAATGATCGTCTCCTCAGCCTGTTTAAACTCGATATCAAACAAATCAAACACCACCTCTCTACCCAAAAGTATTTCCTCACAAAAATCAGTTTGCGCCCAAGCGATAGGCGCAGCAAAAACATGACCATCCAACTGTATTTCTACCTGTCGTAATAGATACTCAATACTGCCACCAACTCCCTCAGCTTGATTATTAACTTCTTCCGATCCTTTAGTATAACCCAAATCTTCACCCAGTTTTTTGCTTATCAAGCTAAGTTCGGCTCCAGAATCCACCAGTATTTGGACATTTTCCGAGTTCTGAAATTTAATCGTCACTTCATATCTGGGCTGCCAATCGTGAGATTTCAAAGACCTCATTCTGATCGGGTAAAACTTAACAGGCTCAATAAATTCGCTTTCATGTATGCGATCAATTGTATAACTCAATTTAGCTGTATCTGGGGGAATTCCATCTTTCATTTTGTCATAATCTCGATCATGACTAATCACGCCTTGATTAGTATAAGCGATCCATTGGCCCCGATATTTTTTTAATTTAGGGCGATTGGCTTTATACCAATCATTTGTTGTGGCATATTCTGGTTCCATTATTAATGATCTCCCTTGAATAATATCCAGAAAAAATTGAATAATTGAAAATAATAAGCTAATATTAGCATATAATTAGGTTAAACTGGCGGGAATCACTGGGTTTCAGACAACTTTGGACTTGAGTAGAGGAATTGACAAGAAGACCAATTAATTGTAAATTCGATTTCAGTCACCAGTAACAAATACTATGCAGCCGGACACTTCTACAACCTATCTTAAACAAGGTCAGTATTTACAACGGGAAGGCCGACTGACTGAAGCGGAAGTCGCCTATCGTCAGGCTATAGAACTCAATCCTACCTTCTATGGTAGTTTTCGATATTTAGGAGAAGTTCTGGCACTTGAGGGAAAGTTGGATCAGGCGGTTGAGGCGTATCAACGGGCTAAGGAACTTAACCCTAAAGCGTTATGGGTGCATCAAGGGTTAGGTGAGGTATTTCTACAACTGCATAAATTAGGGGATGCGATCGCTTGTTTTCAAACTGCTATTCAGATTAACCCCGATTTTAGTTGGGCTTATAATGGTTTAGGGGAATGTTGGAGTTTGAAGGGAAATGGGGAAAATGCGATCGCTGCTTATCAAAAAGCGGTTGAATTGAATCCTGATTCTGAGACGTTTCGCCACAATTTGGAGAAAGTATTAGCTGAACAAGAATTAGTTTCTGAAGAAGAAATAACGGACAAGGTTGAAGATAGTTTGGAGTTAGAGAAAACTCGGATAGGACAAAAAACTATAGAAGAAGCGATCGCCGATTGGCGACGTAATGGTGAGTTAAATTCACAAGCAGATAATAATAGCTTTTTAAATAGCTTAGAACCAATATCGAGTTTCCATATTTATCCTGAACAGTTAGCTATTCGTTCAGGTCAACTTGTTGAAAAAGGCACTAGAAAACAGTTAATTAGTCCAACGGGAAATCAAGGCTTAGTTTCTTTTGGCCCTTATATCAGAGTATCTGATGGTTTGTATCTGATCAATATAGATTGGGAATTATTAGAAAGCTTAGAAAATTATTTAGAGAATGAAATATCCCAAATTGTATTCAATTTTGATATTGTTTCAGAAGCAGCTATTGTGGTATGGCACGCCTCAACAGTGAATATAGAACAAAAAAAATTGGAATTTTTTCTGGAAATTATAGGTGTGGATAATTTAGAAGTTCGATTTTTTGCTAACGGCATTGGTTTTGCAGTAAATTTTATTCAGTTTACCTTTCTATCACAAAAGTTTAATTATTTAAAAGAATTAGGCGGTTTTTTAACTCGAAATGGTTATCAAGAAGAAGCGAGTGTTGTTTATTACAAAATTGCAAACTCTAATAACAGTAGTTTAGAAGAAAAAATTTCTGCTTGTGAATCAGCACTAGAAATAAAACCTCAATGGCTAGAGATAACCTCCAGATTATCTGAACTCCATGAAAACCTAGGACAGTTAGAGAATGCCATTCAAAATTATCAGAAACAACTAGAAACATCACCTGATTGGATAGAAGGCTACTTAAAGTTAGCAGAAATTTATGAAAAAATTGGTCAAATAGACTTAGCCATTCATCTTTATCATAGAATTTTAGAGATTGAATGGGATTATCCAGAAGTCTATGCAAGAATTGGAAAGCTAGAAAGAAAACAAGGTAAATATAAGAGAGAAATTAGCAGAGAGCCTTTTCCTGATCAGGAATTAAAGTTAACTGTTGTTATTCCAACGTATAACCGATCAACAAGACTTAAGCACTCCCTAGAAAATAATCTCAAAACGGATCGATCTGATATTGAATTTTTAATTATTGACAATAACTCGACTGATAATACTGCTGAAGTGGTACAAAATTTCATGGGAAACGATCAAAGGATTAGATATATAAAGAACGTTGCCAACCTAGGCGCTGCAAGGAATATGTTTTTGGGATTGGTCAGTTCTAAAGCTCCATTAGCAATGATCTTAGCAGACGACGACTATGTTACAGAAGGATTCGTTGACTTAGTGATTTGGATCTTTGACACTCATCCTACCGTTGGTGGTGTTTTTAATTGCTCGCTAGAGGATATTAAGAAATCTATGTTTTCAACAAATCCAAGAGGGGGGCTTCTTTACCAGAAAGGATTGGAGGGAAAAGACGTTGCAGGGTGGGCTGGTACTTTATGTGGTAGTGCATTTAGGCAAAGCTTTGTAAATTATCATGCGTTTAAATTAGATGCTTCCATCATCCCTCAACAGTGGTTTAGCCTTGATCTAGTTATGCGACATGATGTTTACGGTGTTTTTTCAGAAACAGAATATAGTAGGATTAACGCCTACATAAGCATTACAACAACCGATGGACAGACAGGGGCAAACAATATGTTATGCCGAGTCCAAAATGGATTTATATGGGATGTGGGAGCTTATGAGATGACCAATTTTAATTTATATAGATTAGCAAAACTTGGTCTTAAGGAACCTGTAGGTAGATATGTTGATGGATGGATCTTCGCACATTTTAGGATTTGGCTGGCAGATGGTGATCCAGAAGGTGCTTCGATTCTAATTAGTAGAGTAATTAGAAACCCTTACATAAGATACTCAATAGTCTTTTGGAATTCATTGATAAACATAGCTTTTTCTGGAGAAGTAGCCTTGCCAATGCCTAACAAATTTTGTCTGGTTCTGCTAGGTTGTTTTATGTTAATTTGGAGATTGATTCTTAAATTAAGAGAGTATACAGACTCAGGGTTAGCAGATATTTATTATGTTGGGGCATGGCCTCGTAAGGATACCCCTGAACTGAAACACTCTAAACTTGACTGGGAGGCGGAAGGTTCTGCTGATATAGGTTATTCAGCTATTACTGTTATTTTTGACTTAGAGTGCGAGTTGGGCTAAGGTAAGGGAACAATCTTAGATGATTGAAGCTAGTATCAGGTATATATCTGACCCTAACATTACCATGTTGATTTCGAGAAAGGTCACAGGGAGCAACTACAGTCATATTCGCTGCCCCCCCTTATGAATCCAACAAATATCGGTTCCATGAAATAGTCCGCTTAATAGCTGTCTCAATATCAACCTTCAATCCCAAACCCAATGTTTTTTGAGCTAGGGTAATATCAGGAACAAACTTAGAATGATTTGAGTTAGGATCTTCTGCAACACGCGATATTATCTTAGGTCTGAGGGGGAAGTGGTTGGCAATCTTCTCTGCAAGTTGCCTTAACGTTACTCCATAAGGACTACCCACGTTATAACTTAATCCTACCGTTCCCTGTACTAATATATTCAACAGCCAAAAAGCCATATCACTAGGATACATATAGCTTCTAACAGTTTCTCCATCCCCTAAAATACGAATTGGCCCTCCTAATAAACCATCTCGAATAAAGTTATTAATGGCCCAGGGTCTATCTAAAAGCTGGTAAGGGCCGATAAACGCAAAAGGACGAGCATTAACTATCGGTAGTCTATGTTGATTTCGATAAACGGCACACAGAGTTTCTCCCATCCGTTTAGCTTCCGCGTAGGCAGAACCAATAGAAGCGAAATCTAAAGTTCCGCGAAAACTCTCAGGAATTGTCTCTAATTCTAAGGGTTGGGAACCATAAACTAACCCAGAACTAATATTGAGAAATTTTTGTAAATTTGGCAAGCGAGTGGCAGCCATTAAAACTGATTCTGTTCCCTTAACTATGACATCCATTGTTTTTAATGGATCGGAAGCATGAAGGCGATTATCAGGATTAGCAGCGGCATGGATAATCCAACTCACATCACTCGAAATATCCAAAAGACTGCGGATATCTCGCTCTATAATCACTACATCCTTTCTCATTGCCAAGTGGGGAGCTTTAGCACTAAAATTATAAGCCCTACCTGATAGGAGAATTAATTTTGTATTGAAGTTATGAGTGTCATTTAAAAAGGCAACTAATTCAGTTAGCCAAGTCCCAATAAAACCCGTACCTCCGGTAATTAAAACGCACTCACCCTTCAAAGCCGATAAAGCATTAGAGACACCCGTTGTTACCTGCTCGCAATCTTCTTTAATAATCTCAATTAAGTCTTGTCTCATGACTTCACTGCACCTTCTGCTGCTAGTTTCATCGCCACCTCAATAATTAAATCCTCTTGACCTGCTACCACCTTACGGCGGCCTAGTTCAAAAAATACATCCTTCGCATTAACTTTATACTCCTTGGAAATGCGTTCAACGTGTTTGGCAAACCCTGAAAAAACTCCAGATAAGCCACTAACTACACTCAGGGATTTAATACTAGGAATAACAGGCATTAATTCTTTCTCAGCAATATCTGCTGCATCTAGCATTTTATATAAATCAATGCCTGTTGAAAATCCCATTCTTTCTAACACCGCTACCAACACTTCAAGCTGAGTATTTCCTGAGCCAGCGCCAAAACCACGAGCCGTACCATCTAAGATAGTTGCTCCCGCCTGGACAGCCGCCACGGAATTAGCAACTGCCATTCCTAGATTATTATGCCCATGAAAACCCACTGGAATAGTTAAACTTTTTACTAGCTCTGCTATTCTCTCCGTCACATCACTCGGAAGGTAAGCACCTGCTGAGTCCATAATTACAACGGCTTCAGCACCGTAAGATTCCATTTTCAAAGATTCTTCCGCCAAAAGCTCCTTTGATGCCATGTGGCTCATCATTAGGACTCCATACACCTCTTTCCCTTTATCACGAGCATAACCAATATGTCGCTGAGTGATATCTGCTTCGGTGCAGTGAGAGGCAACTCTGACCAAATCTACACCAATTTCTATGGCAGTTTTCAAGTCTTTGTTAATCGTGGCAAAACCAGGAATAACATGAATGCTTAACTTCGAGTTGACTAGATTCTCCCTAGCTACTTCCAGCATTTCTCGATCGCCGATCAGACTTTCTCCTACTTGTAGGGAAGAAGCACCGAGGCCATTACCATGTCCCACCTCAACTATTGGAACACCAGCAGCATCGGCCGCCGCGGCATAGAGAGCGATTTGACGGGCATTTAACTGATGACGAACGGCATGATTTCCGTCCCGCAGAGTGGGGTCACTAATCAATACAGTTGACATAAGGCTCCTCTACTGAGTCACAATCATCATAGTCTAAGTTTCTAATATAGTCTTTGGCATATTCTTCGGCTGTGGCGATCGCAGCACAGTTAATAATATCCAGATTGCCAGCATATCTTGGTAGGTAGTCGCCCAGCCCTTGAACTTTCACCGTAATTACAATCCGGTTATTCTCGAATACTGGAGGTACCACGAGTTGATATCCGGGAACATATAACCGAATATTATTAACCATCTCATTAACAAGAGTATTAAGCTCCTCAATATTAGGCTGATCTACTTTGGCAAATACGGTAGTCTGCATATCAATGCAGGGCTGTGCTGGGTTGAGGATGAGAATTGCCTTAGCGCGATCGCATCCCGAAAACTTTTTAATTCCCTGTTCGGTCGTTTCAATATATTCATCAATATTAGCACGGGTAGCTGGCCCGGCGCCTCGGGAAGCGATGCTAGAAACCACCTCTATATACTCAACATTTGCGTGTGTGCGCCCGATCAGATAGGCTAAAGGTATAGAAGCCTGACCTCCGCAACTCACCATATTAACATTCTTGTACAAGCTGCATTTTTGGATATTCACAGCCGGAACGCACATTTCTCCCACCTTAGCAGGTGTCATATCAATCACAATCTTACCTAGCTTTTCTAGTAAAGACCAGTGATAAATGTGATCTCTAGCGGATGTGGCATCAAAAACCAAATCACAGCAGTCGGGTTCTTTAATAATAGCCTCAATACTCTGGTCAGAAATTTTGACCCCCAGACTATTTGCCTTTGCCATCCCTGGAGATCCCATATTGCGCCCAATAAATAGAACGCACTCAAGAAAAGGCGATCGCATTGTCTTAATTAAAAGATCCGTACCGATATTGCCACTTCCCAGTATTGCTACCTTTAGTTTTCGCATCTTTTTACCTCCTAATTCTTGCCAAATTCCTATTTATTAATACCAGAGAAATTGGGAAATTCTACACAATTTTTTCACGGACGCAATTTTCTAAGTATTCTTCCCGGGGCAGGAATGGAAACATATCATCATAAGGCATTGACATCATTCTACCGTCATCCATCTTTTTAGAAGCCACTCTCGGAATCAGTAATTGGTTGGGCGGTGTCATCACTTCACAAATTACTGCACCCTGATAATTAATAAGTTCAGCCAGTTTAGCATCCAAATCATCAAGACCTAAAATCCTGATAAATTTAATTCCATAGGCATAGGCAATCTTTTCCATATCTGGACAACTCACACCGCTATCTTTATCTACACCGATAAAACGACCCTCCTGAAAATTATTTTGGGTGAGTCGAATCAAGAGGTAGCCATTATTATTTAAAATGACTAATTTGACGGGAAGATTGTTCTGAGCGATGGTTTGCAACTCTTGGATATTAAACTGAACTGAGCCATCTCCAGTAATGCAAAAAACATCTTTTCCCTGACTAGCTGCTGCTACACCTACCGATCCAGGCATATAACCCATTGTGGATAGACCACCTGTGATAATATGTCTCTGTCCGAACTTTACTTGAAATGCCTGGGCGAAAACATGAAAACAAGAACCTGTATCAACTAAGAAAATTGCATCTTCAGAGACTTTTTCCGAAAACCGCCGCATAAAGTGATAGGAGTTAATGCCATCTTTTTCCTGTTGATACTCCGGTAAATCAACGGGATACTTTCCTTTCCAAATTTGGGTTTGTTCTCTCCATAGATTATTGTCTAACTGATAATCACCTAATCTTTCTAGGAGTAAATCTAAAAACAACTTTGCATCTGTCTGGACTGCTATATCTGGGATAACAGAAGGCTTGGTAAGCTCTTGCTCGTCAACATCAACACAGATTTTTTTGGCATGACGGGCAAAGTCTTGAAAATCGTAACCTACTAAACCGATACCCAGACGACAGCCAATATTAAGTAATAGGTCAGAATTTTGAATAGTAAAGTTAGCTGCGCGATCGCCATAAGTCCCAGGTCTACCCACAAACAAAGGATGGGAATGATCAATTAAATCCATCCCTAGTCTCGATGTCATTACGGGAATGCCAGTTTTTTCTGCTAATTTGTGAAAATCTTTAATAGCACCTGAAAGTCTAATTCCCGCTCCACCCAAAATACAGGGTCTTCTGCTTTGGCGAATCGCTTCGACAACCTGATCAACCTTCTCCTTCAGGTCATTACTTGACTGCTGTAATTCTGGGGGTGTAAATCCCTCAAATTCATCGGGGTCAAAGTAAGCACCTTGAATATCAATGGGAGATTCAATCCATACCGGGCCTACACGATGGGAGGTTGCCAGGTAAATACACTTTTCGACTTCATATCTTACCCTAGATAAATCGTTAAGCATGACGGCATATTTAGTCACCTGTTCAAATATGGGTAAGGTATTGAAACCTTGAAGTGCAAATTGTCTCGGCCCTGTAACAATGGCTTGGGATACCTTAGACTGACCCGAAACAATAATACAGGGGGAAGAATCTACATAAGCTCCCACAACTCCTGTCAATGTATTTAATGCCCCAGGCCCGGCGGTAACATAAGCAACTCCCAGTTTTCCTGTGAATCTCCCATAGGCTTCCGCCGCCATAACTGCGGATTGCTCATGGTGACAGCAGACAAATTTCTGTTTCCCATGCTGATACAGTGCATCGGTCAGGTGCATGATCATGCCACCTGTAATCAAGAATACATACTCTCCACCCGCTTCATACAACTTCTTTGTTATAAAGTCTGCAACCCGCATTTTCATTTTTTTTATGACCACCTAATAGGTTTTATATGAAGTAAATAATGCCTAATTATTTTTACTTATCGAATTTTTTTGTGCTTATATCGTTTCCGCAAATGATTGCTACAAATAGAACTGGTAAGCCTCCGCCTAGTCAACCCATTATGTAGCAAACATTTGGGTAATCCATATTACTTAATAAGCTCAATCAAATTCTTACACACGAAGTCAATATCTTCCTCTACGAGATTAGCTGCTGAAGCCAATGAAATACCTCGTTCCCATACTTTCTTGGCAACCGGATTAGGAAAACGTTGCTCCAATACTGGAAACCGACTCATTTGGGGAAAGCCAGGGCGACAATGAATATTTAATTCCTTAAGCTTCTGCAAAACGACATCGCGACTGGCAGAAATACTATCCTCTAACAAAATTGATGGATAGCAATAATTGCTTTTACAGCCTTCCTTTTCTTTAATAATTTTGATACCAGATACATTTTTCAACCTTTCATAGTACCAATTAAAAATCTGACGTTTCTTGCCCATTAATTCTTCAATACGCTCTACTTGAGCTAGTGCTAATGCAGCAGTCAGATTGGCAATTGTGTATTGATAACCGAGCATATCTGACCAAAAAACTGCTTGAGAGTCAGTTCGCCCCATTGAAGCTAATAATTTAGCTTTCTCATACATTTCTTCGTTATTAGTTACGAAAATTCCGCCTTCACCACTGACAGTCAGTTTTGCACCATGAAAGCTAAAACAACCTATATCCCCAAAAGTTCCCACTTTTTGACCTTTAAATTCTGCTCCCATCGCAGGTGCTGCGTCTTCAATAACATATAGCCCATATTTATGAGCAATAGCCATGATCTCATCCATCTGTGCTGGATGTCCGAAAGTATGAACTAACATAATAGCTTTAGTCTTCGGCGTGATAGCTTTCTCAATGGCTTGAGGATCGATACACCAAGTATCTGGATCTATATCGACAAAAACACATTTAGCACCCGTGTAAGCAATCGCATAAGCGGTAGCTACCCAACTAAAGTCTGTGACAATAACTTCATCTTCCTTGCCTAAATCAAGTACGGTGGCTGAAAGGTGAAGTGCTAAAGTACAACAATGAGTTGCCAGCGCATATTTGACACCCAAATAATCTGCTACTGTCTTCTCAAGTTTCTTGGCATATAGATCATAAGTTTCATAGAAACCATTAAGGGTGGCATCCGTGACATAATCTACCTCTTTTTGAGTAATCCAAGGCCCTGCAAAACTAATTTTCTTTCTCATGGTTTAGCCTCTTTATAGTTTTAACAATTGTTCACACGCTTGTTCCAAAATCGCATTCGATTTCGCAAAGCAAAAACGCACTAAATTTTCACCTTTGTTACTAGCATAGAATGCTTCACCTGGCACTGTGGCAACACCCACTTTTTTCAGGATAAACATTGCCTTTTCTTTACTGGTTTTACCTGGCAAAGAACTCACATCTGCCAGTATATAGTAGGCACCGTGTGGAATGTAAGGGGTTATTCCAATCTTTAATAATGTTCCACATAGTTGATCACGCTTTATCTGGTATTCATGAGATAACCATTGATAATAATCGGGTAGCAACTGGTTAATACCTTCTGCTACCCCCTTTTGCAAGGGTGCAGGACTGCAAACATAGATTAAATCACTAACATAACCAATCATTTGTGCCCATTTTTCGTGACAAACCGCATAACCCACACGCCAACCTGTAATGCTAAAAGTCTTGGAATAACCTGATATTGTAATAGTGCGCTCCGCTATACTGTCTAATGAAGCGGGGCTGATATGTTTACGTCCATCATAAAGAAAATACTCGTAAATTTCATCCGTAAACACAAATAAATCATGTTTTATAGCCAAGTCTGCTATTTTTTCTAATTCATCTTTCGTAAATACTTTACCACTCGGATTTGCTGGTGTACAAATCATAATACCTTTTGTTTTTGATGTAACAACTTGCTTCAGTTCATCCATATCAAAAGTCCAGTCGGGGGGTGATAATGTCACATAGATAGGCACTGCACCAACTGCTAACAAGGTACTTATATGATAACCATAGTAAGGTTCAAAAAAGATAACTTCATCTCCAGGGTTAAGTAATGCTAAACACGCAGAGTAAAAAGCACCTGTAGCACCGCTAGAGACAATAATATTTTTTTCTGGATCGGTTTTAACGTTATTGTAGGAAAGCATCTTATGCTCAATAGCCTTCCGTAGTGATTCAATGCCATCATAGCGGGTATAATGATTTTCACCTTGTTCTATAGCCTCTATTGCACCTTGCTTAACAGGAAGAGGTATCTCTAAATCACAAACTCCTTGAGACATATTAATGCCACCTATACGATCACACTCAATAGACATATTTCGTATCTCAGACTGAGAGATTGACTGAGAAAGTCTGCTAAACATTAAAGGCATCTTAGTATTTCTCCCTTAAACAGTTAAAGAGTTTTTGGCACATATTTCATACACACAAAATAATTGTCAGGAGGTTCCTGATCATCTTGACTTAAGGGTATATGATTGATTTCACCGTTGCTTTCTACACGACGCAAGGGTTGTTTTCCTTCTATAATAAATCCCAGATTGGTATAGAAATTGATAGCATGAGTATTGTCTTGGAGGGTTCTTAAACAGAAACCTTTTGGAATAATGGTAGACTCAGCCCAATTTAACAAGGATTTAACCCCATAAGACATGATGCCTCGTTCTACACATTGAACTCCCCGAATAACATTATCTAGTTCCATCAAACCTTCTTCATTTAGTGAATTTGCAAATCCTAAGTGTCCAATGGGATGACCATAGCAATTCACCACCAAAAATAATATCCGGTCTGGAACATCTAAGACAAGTTTACGTAGCCACTGTTTAGTCCCTTCTAGGGTTACTTTAAATTGATTATGAAAAGTAGTAGCTTCTTCTCGCCATTGAGCTAACTTTGCGATCAAATCTTCATCTTCTGCGTACAATTCACTAACACAAAGAAGGTAGCCTTTCTCATCAGCTAACCTTATGCTACATGATACCAATTCATCAAAGCGGTAGATTGACTTGAGAGAGGCAAATTCTGCTATAACTTTTGCTTGATAAACTTTTATTTCTTCCGTACAAATGTTACTCATATTTAACGAATCCTTTGAAAACATTTACCACATAAGCTAACATTTCCTCAGTCAACCCTGGAAATAGCCCAATCCAAAATGATCTTGCCATAACTTGATCGGTTTTTGGCAAATCTCCCACAATTCGATAATTTAACCCTTCATAAGCAGGTTGCTTAATCAAATTTCCACCAAATAATAATCTAGTACCAATCCGTTTTTCTTCCAAATATTGGACTAACTCATTCCGAGTAAAAGGAGCATTTTCTTTAACAGAAATAAGAAAACCAAACCAACTAGGTTCGGAACCAGGAGTAGACTGAGGCAATTGTAACACATCCTGTAAATCTTGCAACTGCTGATACATAAAATCAAAATTATGCTGACGTTTTGCCACAAATTCAGGTAATTTATCCAATTGAGCAACACCGACAGCCGCCTGCATATCGGTTAGTTTTAAGTTATAACCAACATGGGAATAAGTGTATTTGTGGTCATAGCCCAAAGGTAAATCTCCTAACTGCCAACCAAAACGCTTATTACAGGTATTATCAACCCCAGGAGCGCACCAACAATCTCGACCCCAATCTCTAAAGGATTCTACAATTTTTTTTAGGCGTGTATCATTGGTTAAAACTGCGCCTCCCTCACCCATAGTGATATGATGGGCAGGATAAAAACTGACAGTTGATAAATGACCGAAACTTCCGGTTTTTTTGCCTTGATAAACACTCCCTACCGCATCACAATTATCTTCAATTAACCACAAATCATGTTTTTCGACAAAAGCCATCACCGCTTCTAAATTAAAGGGATTTCCCAAGGTATGGGCAATCATAATCGCACGGGTACGAGGCGAAACTGCTAACTCTAATTGATCAATATCAATATCATAAGTAGGCAGTTTCACATCCACAAATACGGGGACTAACTGATTTTGAAAAATCGGATTCACCGTTGTAGGAAATCCTGCCGCCACCGTAATTACTTCATCTCCGGGTTTCAGTTGCTTATCCCCTAATTTGGGCGATGTTAAAGCAGATAAGGCAACTAAATTAGCAGAAGACCCGGAGTTAACCAGTAAGCAGTGTTTAACCCCCATCCACTCTGCAAAACGTTGTTCAAATTCCGCAGCATAGCGTCCTGTAGTTAACCAAAAATCCAGTGACGCATCAACTAAATGTACCAGTTCTTGCTCATCAAACACTTTACCCGAAGCCGGGATATAGGTTTGACCTGGGATAAAGGTTTTGTGAGTAAACTTATATTGGTAGTAGTCTTTGACCGCAGCAAAAACTTGTTCTCTGAGTGCTTGTTCTTGATCGGAGGTACTAGCAGGACGAGGTAAAGATTGAGTCATGATCACTTCCTAAAATTAGCGATTTCTCTTTATTTTAAAGATTTTTTAGCAAAATAAGGACTTGCTGGATTCACAATTAACCGTTGTTGACGAGGATCTATTAATACATCCATATCCTCCACAGGAATAGCCCCTAATAAGACCTCAGTATCTCCTGATAATACCATTGCTCGACAAGTAGTAGAACGATTTTCAAAGCGCACTTCTACAGGGCCAACAATCTCTAGTTTCAACTTTGAACCATCTGCTAATTCAGCAATTTGTTCTTCTAATTTCGGTAAATCTAGCTGGAGTTTAATGCTTTCATTAATAGCTAACATATAAGCACCACTATCAACTAAAGCATTCACTGTTATTTTCTTGACATTTTCCGGCTGGATATATCCCCGTCTTGCTAAAACCAAATCATCGCCACTAATCAATTCGATTTCTGCGTAGGTAAGTCCCATGAGATTTAATTGCACTCCTTTTTTAATTTAAGCGATCGCGTAAAAAATCTTGATACCATTTTATCGTCTCCTGTAAACATTCATCAAGGGAATATTTAGGCTTCCAATTCAACATTTCACGAGCTTTTTTAGCGGAAAGATACTGATGCTTAATTTCATTTTTGGCTTGATTCAAAATAATAGGTTCTAAATCCCTCTTATCCATCAAAGCTAGAATTTTCTGCACCAGTTCTAACACTGTAATTTGCAGTTCATTACTAAAATTGAACGCCTCGCCCCAGATTTCTTTTCTTTCCATTTGTTCCGCCAAATGCAGATAGGCTAATACCCCATCCCTAACATAAAAATAATCCCGAATATAACTACCATCACTACGGATAGTAACAGGTTTATCGCGCAATGCTGAACGAATAGTATCCGGTACAATCCGGTTAAAATTCAAGTCCCCACCGCCATAAAAATTGCCACAGCGAGTAATACAAACTGGCAATCCATAACTAACATAATAAGTGCGACAAATCAAATCTGCACAACTTTTAGACACATCATAAGGGTGTTCCCCTTGTAAGGGTGTGGTTTCATCGTAGGGCAAAATTTCTTGATCCCCGTAAGCCTTATCACTAGAAGCCACTACAATTCGACTCACTCCCCCCACCCGACGACAGGCTTCTAATAGGTTCCAAGTTCCTTTAATATTGGCTTCAAAGGTCGCTAAGGGTTCACGGTTAGCTACTCCGACAATGGTTTGAGCCGCTAAGTGAAAAACAGTATCGACTTCATACTCATTAATCGCTCGTTCTAGGGTTGGTAAATCTTCAATACAACCCCGAACAATATTAATTTGATGATGCCAGTTTTCAGTATACAATCGAGACTGGGGAACACCATCTCGGATTAAAGCCGTTACCCTAGCTCCTCGCTGCACTAACTCCGCTACTAACCAACTTCCTAATAACCCCGTACAACCTGTGACAAACACAGAGCGATCGCGCCAGAATTGACTCATTTCCATACCTTCCAAGGAGCTTGTTGAGTTTCCCACATTTTATTCAGTTCAGTGTATTCTTTAAAGGTATCCATAGCATAAAAAAAGCCGTGATGCTGATAACTCATTAACTGACCCTCCGCCGTTAAACGTTCTAAAGGTTCCCGTTCTAATATACAATGCCCCCCCTCTAAATAATCAAATACTTTGCGGTTAAAGACAAAATAACCCGCACTCACCCATTTGTTATCCTTAATCTTCTCCCCAAACTTCAAAACCCTAGCTTCTCGTTCATCAATATCCACAATTCCATAACGAGAAGGCGGTTGTACTGTTGTGACGGTTGCCAGTTTCCCATGTTCTTTATGAAAACTGAGTAATTCTCCAATATTGACATCAGCCAGACCATCTCCATAAGTGACCATAAACAGATCATCTTCGATATATTTCTCGATCTGCTTAATTCTTCCTCCGGTCTGGGTTTCAAGTCCTGTATTAGCTAACGTTACCCGAAAATTCTGCTCATCGTGATTATTCAGATAACTAATTTGGTTAGGAACTCCTAAACCGATGGTAAAGTCATTGTTCATCGCTTCATAGTTGAGGAAATATTCCTTGATCATATTTCCCCGATATCCCAAACAGGTGATAAAATCTAAGAACCCATAATGGGCATAGAGTTTCATAATATGCCAAATAATCGGGCGTCCGCCCACTTCAACTAAAGGTTTAGGACGATATTCTGTTTCTTCTCGAAGGCGAGTTCCCAGACCTCCGGCTAAAATTACAACTTGCATCGCTTGCCCCAATATTTAATAAACAAACTTATAATAACCGATTAGAAAGATCAAAATTGATTGAATCAATCAGAACTGCCACTTGATGTTAAACTACATATAGCGATCCTAAATGATTTGTGATCAAAACCTGTAGGGGTGATGTCCCTCCAAACCCTCTTTGCGCCTGGGTGGGGAGAACACCCCTACGATAAAATATTACAACCTATTTAGGATTGCTATATAATGAAAACCTATTCAGCCTGATGACAAAATGACGGTAAGCATTTTCACTGAAGCCAACCAATTTCTTAGAACTGGTCAACTGGATAAGGCCGTTATAGCCTATCACCAAGCCATTGATCAAAACCCTAATTTTTATGCTTATTATCAGAATCTCGCAGAAGCTTTAGCTAAAAGAGGAGATTGGCAGGAATCCGTCGCGGCTTACCGTCAAGCTGTCAAGCTCAATCCTCGCTCGGCTGGCTGTGTGTATGAGTATGGCACCGCCTTACTGCACACGGGGAACTTTGATGAAGCGGTGGTGATGCTAGAAAAAGCTATTAGTCTCAACCCGGAATCATCGGATTTGTATTACAGTTTAGGAAAAGCTCTACAACAACAAGGTCAACTGGATACAGCCCTAGACTATTTTCAAAAAGCCCTGAATTTAAACCCGCAATTCCCTAAACTTTACGAACAGATTGGCGATATTTTGATTGCTCAGGGGAAAGGAGAAGAAGCTATTAGCTATTGGCAAAATGCCCTAGAATTGGGGGTTGGGGGTTGGGAACTTTATATGAAACTGGGGGAAACCAGGCAAGAGCAAAAAGACATAGATAGTGCCATTAACTATTATCAACAAGCCCTTGAGTTAAATCCTAATTCCCACTGGCTACACTATAAGTTAGGAACAGCTTTAGTTACCCAAGGTAAATCCCAAGAAGCGATCGCAGCTTACAAAAAAGCCATAGAGTTAGAACCAGGGGCGGCAATTATTCATCACTATTTGGGACATACTCTATCTGCTTTGAATCAGTGGGAAGATGCGATCGCCAGTTATCGTAAAGCCCTAAAACTTGCCCCCGACGCGGCTATAATTTATCAACATTGGGGAGATGCTTTAGCTGCCATGCAACAGTGGCATGAAGCCGTTGAAAAATATCGCAAATCTGTTGAATTAGAACCTAACTCCCTAGAAGCTCAGGATCATTTGGGGTTTGCTCTAGCTCAACTTGGAGACGAAAAGGAAGCGATCGCTTGCTATAACAAAGCCCTTGAACTCAGTCCCAATTCCGATGTTGTCAACTCCCATTTAGCGGACACCCTGCGGAAACGGGGAAAGCCTTCGGATTTAGATGCAGCGTTTAGCTACTATCTCAAAGCAGGTGAGCAGAATGAACTTAACTTAGAAGCGTGCCAAAAAGCCGTTGAAATGAGACCCCATCATGCTCATGCTCGGTTACGCTTGGGGATAGCCCTAAGCAAACATGGACGTTGGCAAGAAGCAATTGTCGCTTACCACCAAGCTATAGAAATTGACCCGCTCAACTTTTGGGGGCCTCATTTGTTGGCAGATGCTTTATCAACTAGCGGTCAAAGACAAGAAGCCATTGCAGCCTATCAAACTGCCATAGAATTAAATCCTGATTTTTCTTGGACCCATCACAATTTAGGCGATCGCTTACGAGAGCAAGGTGAATATGATCAAGCCATTGCAGCCTATCGTCGCGCCACTGAGATCGAACCCGATGTCGCTAAATTCCATTACGATTTAGGGGATACCTTAGCGAAGATAGGGGAAATCAATGAAGCCAGTTTATGTTATCGTCGGGCTTTAGAATTAGAAAGTTAGCTTAACCCATGAGAATTCCCAAATCTCACCCTCCCTTATCGAAAATTTTGGGTTTAAAACCCCGTCCCTTCGACAGGCTCAGGGCAAGCTCTTTCAGGACGGCTTTATGATACAATAGAAAGGCTTTCAGGTTGAAATCCCGCTCACATCGTGAAAATTCTGCTGAAACAATGCAGCACTTTTGAGGAGAAAACAAATAAGCAAGAGCCACTGAATACTCTTTAAACAAGACAGTAACCAGTTGACATTGGTGAATGAATAACTAGGTCAGCTTTTGTCGCCAGATAGATAGGGTAGGGCATACCCGAATCTTGGTTGAAATACCAAAACGCTGGGAGAGCCATCCAGAAACAGGACACTAGATAACAAGTGATCTTCTAGCAAGTTCGGATGGGACATAACAGTGTAAGACCTAAGTATGGGGAACCAAAAAGGGCGGTTGTTAGCTCAAGAATCCCCGCCGTAAAACGGCGAGGGAGTGTCAACTGGTGAGATGAATCGCGAGCCAACAGCGGTAGGTAGTTGCCAAAATTTCAGTTTGTCCTAAACTAATAATGCTAAACATGATGGAGGGAAAATTTTAATTTGAATGCTTTGATTTTCGGTGCTAACGGACAAGATGGATATTACTTAAACGAGCTTTGCCAAGCCCAAGGAATCAACTCAATGGGAATAGCGCGCTCTGGAGATTTTATTCGCGGTGATGTTTCTGATTATGAACTGGTTCAGCAATTAATCAAAGAATATAATCCAGAATATATATTTCACTTAGCGGCAAAATCAACAACGCGACATGATGCAATGTTTGAAAATCATGGAACAATTTGTACAGGTACACTGAATATCCTAGAATCAGTGTACAGGCACTGTCCTCGCTCTAAGGTTTTTATTACTGGCAGTGGCCTTCAATTCTATAATGATGGCACTCCCATTTCAGAAGATAGTCCCTTTGAAGCAAACAGTGCCTACGCCTTTGCCCGTATCCAGTCTGTCTATGCGGCCCGATACTATAGAACATTGGGGGTCAAAACTTATGTAGGATATTTATTTCATCATGAAAGTTCCTTGAGAAAGCCTCATCATGTCAGTCAAAAAGTAGTACAAGCTGCTAAACGTATTGTGCATGGTTCTGAGGAAAAGTTGTGCCTGGGTGACATTTCTGTAGAAAAAGAATGGACTTTTGCGGGTGATGTTGCACGAGGTATAATGATTCTTATGCAACAGGATAATGTTTTTGAAACAGTCATCGGCTCCGGCAAAACATATACTATTCAAGATTGGATAGAAATATGCTTTTCAATGCTAGGTTTAGATTGGCGAATCTATGTAGATCAGACTGAAAATTTTCAACCCGAATATAAGCGGTTAGTCTCCAATCCGTCACTCATACAGAGTCTGGATTGGCAGCCAAGGATAAGTCTGCAAGAACTGGCGGCAAAAATGATTCATAATTAGTTAGGGATTAAAGTAACACTATGCACTTAACACATCGGAAAACCTGTCGGGTATGCGGTTCCTCAGCCCTCACACCAGTGATCAATTTGGGAGATCAATATCTACAAGGTTCTTTTGTCAAACCAGGTAAAGAGGAACCACCGCAGAGAAAAATTCCCCTTTCTTTGGTGCGTTGCGATCCAACGCGAGATGAACACGCTTGTGGTTTGCTACAAATGCAACACACCGTTCCGCCGGAGATTTTATATTCAGCTTACTGGTATCGCTCCGGTACTAACCAAACCATGCGAAGTCATTTGCAGGGAATTGCTGAAGATGGAGTCTCAATGGTTAGCAAAAGCAAAGCTTTTGTTTTAGATATTGGCTGTAATGACGGCACTTTACTGAAGTATTATCCCCAAGATTTTATCAAATTTGGGGTCGATCCTTCTGATGTGGCTCAAGAGGTTGGGGATGATATTACTGTGATCCAAGATATCTTTCCCTCCCCAGAATTGCTCAAGAGAACGGAAGGCGAAAAGTTTGATGTGATTACGTCAATTGCCATGTTCTACGATTTGGAAGATCCGGTGACTTTTTGTCAAGAAATTAAGGCAGTTTTGGCTGATGATGGTGTGTGGATTTTTGAAATGTCATATATGCCATCAATGCTGAAAATGAACTCCTATGACACTATTTGCCATGAGCATTTAGAGTATTACAGTTTAGCGGTGCTGGATATTATTCTGAAAAAAGCTGACTTGAAGATAGTGGATGCGGTTCTCAATGATATTAATGGTGGTAGTATTCGCTGTTATGCGACACACATTGATAATTTCACCTTTAAGAAACAAGAGGCTTTGCAGCGCCTCCAGCAGTTGCGCCAAGAAGAGTTTGATATAGAGCTTGATACTGACAAGCCGTACAAAAACTTCCAAGACAGAATTAATGTCCACAAAGAGCAACTAATAGGAATGCTCAAAAACCTCAAAAAAGAAGGCAAAAGCATTCATATTTACGGTGCTTCGACCAAAGGTAATACAATCTTGCAATGGTGTGGCATTGACAACCGCATTATTGATTATGCGGCTGAACGTAATCCTGATAAGTATGGGGCTTATACTTTAGGTACTGATATTCCGATTATCAGTGAGGCGGAATCAAGAGCCATGAATCCAGATTATTATTTAGTCTTGCCCTGGCACTTTAAGGAAGAGTTTCTCAAGCGTGAGGCAGAAACATTAAAAAGTGGTGTGGGAATGATCTTCCCCCTGCCAACAGTTGACATTATCAAATACTAAGTACCTATGGTAGAGTCAGCGATCAAACCACATTTTGGTGTCAACGTCATCGGTTATGCTACCGGTGAATTTGGGGGGGGAGAAGGTCTGAGATGCACTCTCAAGGCTTTGGAAGCTGCCGGGATTCCCTTCAATCTTCAAAATATTAGTGTACCCTGGCATCGGAATTTAGATTCTACATACACTAATTTTTCTGACGATAACCCTTATCCCATTAACCTTGTACATCTCAACCCCGATTCTTTTTTGCTTGATAATAGCGATACCCAATATTTGCAAAAACGGTACAATATTGGATTCTGGGCATGGGAATTACCGAAATTTCCTAGTAATTGGGAGTTTGCCTTTGATTTGTTTGATGAGGTATGGACTTACAGTAATTACGGCACTGAAACTATTTCAGAAGTCTCGCCGATTCCTGTACTGAAGATAATGCCTAGCATCGAACTTCCACAGCCATCTTTGGACAGGGAATCTTTGGGATTACCAAAAGACAAATTTATCTTTCTGTTCATGTTTGACTTTCATAGTACCCTAGAACGTAAAAATCCGCGAGCAATTATCAAAGCATTTAAACAAGCTTTTGGGAATTCAAATGAAGATGTATTACTTGTGATCAAGTTTTCTAATGCCGAGCATCATCCCCAAAAACTAAGTCAACTCAATGCACTATCAGAAAATGATCCATCAATTCGATTTATAGATGGGCATTTCACAAAAAACAAAGTAAATGCCTTAATCTACAATTGCGATTGCTATGTATCGCTGCATCGATCAGAAGGTTTTGGCTTGACAATGGCTGAAGCAATGTTCTACGGTAAACCCGTAATAGCTACTGGTTACTCGTCTAATACTGACTTTATGAATGTTGGCAATAGTTTTCTCGTCAAATATGAATTGGTAACAACCACTGAGGAGTATTTGCCTTATCCCAAAGGTAGTATTTGGGCAGAGCCAGATATAGCTCATGCTGCGTCTTTGATGCAGTATATTTTTCATAATTATCGAGAAGCTCAAGAAATAGGATCGAGAGCTTCTGAGGAGATTAAATCTTTACTAAGTCCGCACTCGGTAGGGATAAAAATTAAAAATCGCCTCGAACATATTATTAGGAAAATTAACCCTTCAGCAGCAAGTCATATCGAAGAGATTAAGACTGAAATAAATTGGCGGGCTTCCCAACTCAAAGCTTGGCGACAGACAGCAGAGCAAGCTCAAATCGAATTGGAAGAATGCCGAAGACAAATTCTCCTAACCCAGTCTCAAAGGTAACAGTCTTGATTGAAATAAATTTAAGATGAATAAAATCTGCGGCTTTCAAAAGTTACAAACACTAAAACATTTGGTGTGTTAAACAAGATGGTAAATTCTTCTCTAGGTATTAATATTGCGGGCCATGTGAAGGGTGACTTTGGACTTGGGGTAGGTGTGAGGGGGAACATTAGAGCCATAGAGGCTGCTGGTATTCCCTATGTCATCAATAATCTCTTATTAAACTTTAAACCGCCAGAGACAGATACAACTTACACAAATTTCTCTGAGGATAACCCTTACCCAATTAATTTGGTACAGACTAATCCTAATATGATGGGGCAATCAATTAATAAAGATGGCTCACCAGTTTTAACTGAGAAATATTTTCAGGGTCGATATAATATTGCACTATGGCTTTTTGAATTACCACAAATTCCCCCAGAGTGGGATTTTGCTTTTGATTGGTTTGATGAGATATGGGTGATGAGTAATTTCTGTGGAGAAATCTTTGCACCATCGTCACCTATTCCTGTGTTCAAGGTAATGCCAAGCCTGAATCTTCCCAAGCCATCGCTGAACAGAGAATCGCTCGGATGGCCCAAAAATAAATTTATTTTTCTGTTTATGTTCGACTTCACTAGCTGTTATGAACGCAAAAATCCTATAGCTACAATTAAGGCGTTTAAACAAGCTTTTGGTCAATCGAATGAAGATGTCTTACTTGTAATTAAATACCGCTCGCCTCAATATTATCCGCACCTGCGAGATCAAATGGTGGCAGAGGCAGCAGACTGTCCATCGATTCGTTTCATAGACGGCAATTTGAAGCGAGATGAGACGAATGCCTTGGTTTATAATTGTGACTGCTATGTATCTCTGCATCGGGCTGAAGGTTTCGGTTTGACAATGGCTGAAGCTATGTTTTACGGTAAACCAGTGATTGCTACTTCTTATTCCTCCAATGTTGATTTTATGAATGTCAACAATAGTTTTCTAGTAAAATATAAGCTGGTGACCACGACTGAAGTACATCTTCCTTATCCAACCGGAAGTATTTGGGCAGATCCCGATATCGACCATGCTGCGTCTTTGATGCGCTATGTTTTTGATAATTATCAGGTAGCTAAGGAAGTAGGAGCTAGAGCATCTCGCGACATTAAGTATTTATTAAGTCCTCAGACTGTGGGCTGCCAAATTAGAAGTCGCTTAGAGTATATTATGAAGAGGATGAATCAAACTCCGCAATCGAGCAGATTACACAAGCTGATCACAGAGAAAGAAGGACTGATATCCCAGGCAAAAGCTTGGCGACAAACAGCACAGGAGACGATCGCGGAACTAGAGCGATCGCACCGCCAACTACAACAGGCTCAATCTGAGTTGAGGCATAGATAAGCTCCAATTGACACATTCATTCATAAATGTGGTTAACTATACTACTTGTTGACTTAGGAGTTAGCTAGTAAAAATCAAGCCCAAACGAGATTCACAAATTACTACAGAGTCAAAAAAATTATGTTAAACAGTTCTCTAAATTCGGCTTTTGGTATCAATGTGATGGGTTACGTCAGTGGTGAATTTGGGCTTGGGGAAGCTTGTCGGTCTCATATTAGAGCAATGGAAGCTGCGGATATTCCTGTTGCAATTCAGGATTTTCAGGAACAATCACAACTTAACCTAGATAATAGCTATGCAGGTTTATTATCCAAGGATCGCCCCTATCCTATCAGCTTGTTACACGCCAATCCGCACCCTCAAGGAGTCATGGATAAGATTAGTCCTGACTATTTCAAAGGTCGATACAATATTGGTTTCTGGGCTTGGGAACTGCCCACACTTCATCCGGCTTGGCTGTATGCTTTTGATTTGTTTGATGAGATCTGGACTTACAGTAATTATTGTGCGGAAGCTATCTCTGTTGTTTCGCCTATTCCAGTAATTAAAGTAATGCCCAGCATTACTTTATCGCCAGCATCATTGAGCCGCAAACAATTAAATCTACCAGAAAATAAATTTATTTTCTTCTTCATGTTTGACTTTGCGAGCATATTTGAACGGAAAAATCCTTTAGCGATAATAGAATCTTTTAAACAAGCTTTTGGTACGTCAAATAATCGTGTTTTGCTCCTAATTAAATACCGACCGCATCCTCTATTTGGACACCAGGAACAGCAAATGAAAGCTCTGGCTGAGTCCTGTCCATCTATTCGCTTTATTGAGGGAGATTTGAGAAAAGATGAACTAAATGCCTTGATGTACAATTGTAATTCCTATATATCCTTACATCGGGCTGAAGGTTTCGGCATGACAATGGCTGAAGCAATGTTTCTCGGTAAGCCAGTAATTGCTACTGCTTATTCGTCTAATGTTGACTTTATGAATGTCGGCAATAGTTTTCTTGTGAAATATAAACTGGTAACAACTACGGAAAATTATGGCCCTTATCCAGCCGGGAGTGTGTGGGCAGATCCCGATGTGGATCATGCTGCTTATCAAATGAAATATGTGGTTGACAATTCCTATGAAGCGAAGCAAGTAGGAGCAAGAGCTTCTGAGGAGATTAAATCTTTACTGAGTCCCCAGGTAATCGGTCAAAAAATGAGAAGCCGTCTGGAGTATATTATGAGTAAAATTAATACTCCTACAGTTAAAAGTAGACAAGAAATTCAGCTAGAACCTTACAACCTAGCAGGAGAAGTTACAGTTAAAAATCAGTCCGCGTTACAGGGTCAAGCCGAGTATGATTTAACGATTCTTTCTATCTTTAGACAAAGTGAAAGATATGTCTATCGATATTTGCAGCAGGTAACTGAAGCCTTCGAGTTAAATGGAGGAAAATGCCATGCTGTGTGGTTAGAGGGTGATAGTACCGATAACACTTATAAAATTTTGCAACAGGCGAAAGAAAAGCTGGAGCAAACTGGAAATGTTGATGTAACACTCATTAAATTCGATAATGGTGGCCCTTATTGGGGAAGCATTGTCGATTCAGATAGATGGCTTCAGATCGCAACCTGTTGGAATAATTGCTTGGCAGGTCTTAAACCTTCCAAAATCACAATCTGTGTAGAAAGCGATTTGATTTATAATCCGGCTATCATTAAGCCCTTGGCTGACAAAATTGATGACAAACATCATGTCATATATCCCATGCTAATGACCTATGATGGCAGTTACGAAAGAACTCCCGATCACGAAGATTTTCACGATACCTGGGGCATGAGAAGAGGGAATACACATTTTATTAAAGTTCCCCCCTATTGGCCAGAAAGCGATGAATTAACAGAAGAAGAGGATTTATTAGAGTTAACTAGGGGAGGTGGCATGATTGTCACTACCTATGAGCATCAGCAACGTGGTCACTTTGAAACTACCTGCTGTGTAATGAAATATCCTTCTGATGTCAAGCTATTTATGCACAAAGGATTGAGGATATATCATCCTATGCCGGGAGAAGCGAGATATTGGACACCATCTATTCTTTTAGCAGATTGGGAGCGAGCTCAGTTGCAAGTGCGTCAGACTAGGGCTGAGAAAATTTGGTTAGAGGCTCAAGTTCAAGCATGGAAGAAGACGGCACAGCAGACTCAGATGGAGTTGGCTCGCTTTCAACGGGAATCTTTGTTAACACACTCTCAATTCTCAAAATAGACTTGACATTATTTTTGAAATTTACCTTGATCTTAACTACAATTATCTGCCTAGAAGTCGCTCAAAAAAGCTATAGAGGCAGAGCCATCAGGTCAAGGTGTATTCTGTCAAAATTCAATTTTTCAGCTAATTTTTCCCAAAATTTTAACCCATCTGGGTCAGCTTCGCGTCCAAGGATTACTTGATATGCCATCCGCAGATAGCATTCGTCATTTTTGGAGAGAATGGAAAAAATATCTTCGATCATAATAACAATATTTCCGAGTCTAACTCATGATATCATAAAATCTATATTATTTTAATAACTTAGACTAATTTAGGTTAATAAAATTTCTTCTGATGTAATATATTCTCTGTTCTTATCATCTTTTCTGTGACCCCCACTAATATCTGAACCATATTTAGGAGAATTGTAAATCAAAAATATATTATTTGTATCTTTAAAATAAGGTTCAATTTGACTTAATATTGAACTCTTTACAAAAAATAGATTAACACCTTGATTGTTTGCATAAATTAAAGAATACCCTTTAAGTTTTCCTAAGTTATATAATGCTCTGATACTAGCACCAAAGTAATTCGTACTATCCCACACAGCATTCGGATCGTATTTAACAACTTTATCTTCCGTTGGTAAGTGGGAAGCATTATATTCGATAATGACAACACGAGGCTGATAGATTTCATCTAAACTTTTCCAAATATAAAAATCATTATAATCAATATCAATAGATAATAAGTCTAATTCTTGAGGTACCTTATATTTTTTGAATAGCTCGTTGATATTTTCAGCAGTAATAAACTCTTGATATAAACCTATTTCTTTGTTTTCGTAACCCCCATCCATTAATAATCCAGACCATCCGCAATTTTCTCTCAAATTTCTGGTATTACATTCATTTGCATTTTCAACTCCAAACTCAACATAATATTTATTAGTGGTTTTTATCACTTCAAATATTTTTTTAATCACACCATCTTCCCCATTTTGGGAAAATATTTTCCTTTCATGTTGGGAAAGATCAATCTGCTGATTATTAACTGATAAAGAATCTTTTAATTTATCCCATTTTTCATTGTCAATGGTAACATATTGATCTGGATCAAAACCATTCTCTTGAAGAAAGTTAATGACATCATTATTGATAACTTTATATTTATGTAACAACTTTATGAGTAATTTTTTTGACTTGTTTTTATAGAAATTATTTTTAAATTGCGGGAGTTTCATTATAGTTTTGTAGTAGCCAAGTGCCGCATAGTATTTACCCTGGCTATATAACATTTCCATTAATCTATAATGCAACCAAAATGAATGGGGGTTTAAATTGATAGCATGGTAATAATTGGTAGTCGCCTGATTGATATTACCTTGTTTCTCTAAAGCATCTCCTAAATTGTAATATAACCACGACAAGTTAGGGTTTAACTCAAGAGCATGGCGATAGTTGGCAATAGCTTCTATTAACTTTCCTTCCCGTTTAAGTTGGTTGCCAATCTTGATTAAATTACCCGCAGTTCTAGGTAAAATTTGTACTGTAATAGTTTCAGGTTTAGCTCCCTTGTCCTCAAACCAATAATGACCTTCTGCTACCACATCAAATACTAATCTAATTTTTCCTTGCTTTAACGGCTTAGTATCAATTACACATTCAAACTCAATAGTTGCACCATCAACAAATTTATCTACACATAGGGATCTCCTAAATTCCTGACGTCCAGGTTTATTTTCTTCATAAACCTGAATGCCTATTTTAATAGTTTCCTTATCATCAATAAATATATCCCAATCTCGACCACTAATATTTTTAAGTTTACCTGAAACTTTAAGTAAATCTCCCGGTTCTAAAAGCGCAGGGGGTTCAGAAATATTTAACTCATACTGATGAGCATCAAGAGCGATCGCATTCTGTAAATGTCCTTCTCGTTTCAGTTGATTCATTTTTTGATAATTTCCTCTATACTGGCTAAATGGTCGTGTGACTAATGGAACTTGGGATTATTTTGAATCGCTTCATCCCATTCACCTTTTTGTTCCTGTCGATTAGCTTCTCCCAGAAGTTCAACAGCGGTTTTAACCGCCTGAGTTCTTTTAGAATCCGTAAGAATAACCATCCTTTTTATGAATTGATTGACAATATTTATGACTAATNTACTCGATGTTGTAAAGAAGGTGCTAACCATCCTTTTGAACGTTTTCGATTGAGAAATCGAGGTTGACGATATCGAGTTTTACGGTTTCTTCGGGAACGACGTAATGAACGTCGAGATTCCAAAGACATTTTAATTGTTTGACCTCGATGAGTTAATTCTGCGCCCCAAATTACTTTGTTTCCCTGAACTAATGCAATTCCGGTGGTTTTTGAACCGGGGTCAATTTTGAGAGTTATTTGTTCTATTTCTAATTCGGGTTTTGACTCCTTTAAGATAATAGTAAATGGATAACGGCGATAAACAGCAGCTTGACCTTGATTCAATAACAATCGAGCTTGAGCAGGATGTATTGGGCTTTGAGGTTGTTTATTCGGAGCAATTACAAAGACGTAATTGGACATAAAATAACTCCTATTTCTAGGGTAATGTTCGCTTCGCCAATGTTTTCTGAACTTTTGGCGCTAACAACACTGTCTTACCCCTCGTAAAACTGTTTAATTGTTAACAATAGAGCTACAAACTAGCGTCGCATTTTGTAGGTATTATGATCCAGAAAACGTAGCTGTTAGGCTTAGGCTGGTCAGTTATCTAAAGTTAGAGGCATGAAGCCCCGTCTCTTCAGAGCGGGGTGCTGACAGACTGAATTACCTTTTCTACTTATCGTTAACCAGCATATCAAACAAAGCCCCCTATTGGATCGTTGTTCACCAATCAAACCATCAAGTTGTGAGCAATTTGATTCGGGGTAATCAATTACTGCCGAGTGGTAAGCTAGATGAAGCGATCGTGAAGTCTCTGGAGACGAGAGATGGTTTACCCGAAAAAGGCGGACTTTGAGGGTCTTTAGATTCGGTTTCACGGAATAAAACGTTCGGTTATCCGTACTTGATAAATGTTATTTTATGTTTAATGTTCGGTGCGGGTGCTGCGCTTACACACCCTACGATTATCTTTAAATTAATCCTAACCAAGCTCGCAAGGACTGCTCTAGCCTCTCTCCATCTGCATCAGATAGCTTGCCAATAGCCTTAATAATCAAACTCTCATGGGCTGTATATAAACCCCGCTTTACCACTGTAGCTACATTGAGCCCAGCCGCAGACCAATCAGAGAGCAAAAACTCCCCATCCAGTAAAGATGCAGTTCTGCTCGTTAGGGGTACGATCAAAATATCTTGAGAGGGGTGTGGCGTACTCACCACAACCGCAGGTCTGACCTTTGAACTTGACAAGTCTGAAAACGGATAGTGAACCAAAATGATCTCATTTTTTGAGTAATTCGGCATAAATATCATCCTCAGCGTTGTCCCAAACTGCATTTAATGAAACCTGACTGGTTTGCCGCCAAAACTCAGCTTCATCATTAGCAATCAAAGTCACCAATACCTGTGTTCCTTCTACTAACTCTGCTGAATCAAGCAATTCAATTTTTCCTTGTCTAACAGTACCCCAAAATGTTCTCAGCATATTTACAACTCAACAACTTGTTGTTAATTAATTATAGATTTTGACATCCGCCCCGCCGTAAAACGGGCGGGGATTCCATCTATTTCAACAAATCAAAGATTGACAATTGTTGAAATGCTGGACGGGTTGACGCTTCGCCGAGACGATGCTCTCTTTGCAGAAAGTCTTACCTTCTCTCCACGTCCGTTTAGAGTCTCCGAAAGCCCTCCGGCGACTAAAATATTTACTGCGGCGTTAATATCTCGATCATGAGAAATGCCGCAATTAAGACAAATCCACTCTCTAACATTTAACTCTTTTTTGCCACCTTTAAAACCACAACAAGAGCAAGTTTGAGAAGTAGGAGTCCATCTATCAATTACTCGAAAATCACGTCCATACATGACTGACTTAGCCTCTAGCATAGTTCTGAAATACTGCCAACCTAAATCAGAAATAGCGCGAGACAACTTTCGGTTCTTAACCATCCCTGAAACATTTAAGTCTTCCAAGACTATTGTTTGATTTTCACTAATAATCTTAGTTGACAACTTATGCAAAAAATCGTTTCGGGTATCAGAAATTTTAGCGTGAAGTTTGGCTAGTTTCTTTCTAGCAACTTCCCTTCTTCTGCTACCCTTCTGTTTTCTTGACAAATTTTGCTGTAATCTCCTCAAACGCTTTAATTGTTTCTTTAAAGGTTTAGGTGATTTAATTTTTTCACCGTTACTTAATGTAGCAAAATCAGTGATTCCTAAGTCAATTCCAACACTTCTTCCATTCTTTGCTAATTGTTGAGGATTAAACTCAACTACAAAGCTAACAAAGTATCGATCAGCACTATCTTTAATCAAGGTAAGACCCGAAGGTGTTGCGGGTAAATCTCTACTCCAGACTACTTTAATATCACCAATTTTAGCGATGTAAATGTAATCTGAATTGGGATAGAGTTTGAACCCGTTATCTGTAAACTTAGCAGACTGTTTAGACTTACGCTTCTTAAATTTAGGTGGCTTAACTTTCTTACCTTTTCTTTGCCCTTTACAGGATTTAAAAAAGTTTGAATAAGCCTGCTCTAAATCTCTCAAAGACTGCTGCAATGGAACCGAGGAAACTTCTGTTAACCATTCTTTTTCCTCGGTTTTCTTGAGTTCTGTAAGTCTTTTAGAAAGTTCATTGCTGGAAGGTTTTTTATTGCCAGCACGATATTGCTCTTGACAATAGGCTAAGGCATCGTTAAAAACCACCCGACAACAACCAAACAATCGGGATATTAGCCCCTTTTGTTGGTCTGTTGGGTAGATTCTATACCGATACCTTAACTTCATTCTTTGCTCTTAAAATCTTCTTCTTCAGTATACAATACAATTGAATAAAAAGCCTAAGTAGAACTTAGGGGTTTTAAACCCATTTTTTCGATAATAGGGGTTTATTTCCTTATTTGAAATATTTTTTCGGCTGTTGAATTGAGTTCTAAGAAAGTAAGCGATCGCATCCCCACCCTACAATTGTTCACCGATGCTCCAGGCTGTGGTTATGAGGATTGGGGACGAGAGATGGTTTACCCGAAAAAAGAGGACTTTCGGGGTCTTTAGATTCGGTTTCACAGGATAAAGCCTTCGGTTATCCGTACTTGACAAATATTATTTCATGTTTATCTATCGGTGCGGGTGCTGCGATGGAGTATCCTAGGATTTAACCGTCGGGTAATTAAAAGGCGATCGCACTTCAACCCGCGTCGGCGGGTTTTGTTTGTGTAGACGCGGTTTCAACCGCCTTTGTTTAAATAAAGCTTTCAGGCTCTTTAGATNGCTATAATTTAGGAAATTATTCCCAATCTTGGCTAGTATCGCAAATAAAACTATCTGCGATCACTTCCTCAAACTTGTATGGACATTTGGCTGGAAACGTTCTCAATGGCAAGTTTGTATCTCGGAGTGCCAGATCAACTCCTGCCTCAAAGCCATCTTCTAAAGCATCAAGGATGCGAGACTTTAAGCTAGGATTGCGGTGAAAATGACGCTTAAGTGCGCGCCTTTGTTCCCTAATGGTCAGAAACCAACTGCGAGAACGGTTTTCTGGCTGATATTCCCATTTGAGGAGATGACCTAACAAGACACTAAGACGGCTGACCAATTCTCGATACTCCTGTCTCCCCAAAGCTTGTATTTCCTCCTGTAGATTTTGCCAGTCCAATTCTGATATTTGTTTTTGTGCTAATACTTTTACTTGCCACTGTGTCCAGCCATAAAAATCTTGTTCATATTGTGAAACTGTTTCAGAATTCATAACATTGATAGTTAACGATAAGGACAAAAGCGTTTATTAGTGGGTTCTGTTGATTCTATTCGACTCCCTGATACAATAAAATCCGAAAGCTTTCAACTTCAAGCGACCCTCCGTCAACAACCCACCACTGACTTGAGTACAAGTACAGTGGGGGCTTGAAATACAGCCCTAGTTGACCAGCCTAAGTCTTAACTGACTCCGTTATTTAGGTGACGACACCGGAGGATGCGTAGCTAGTCTTCCGCTCTGTCGCTGAGTATTAAACAACCATTTGGGAGGCAGTGTACTCAGCCTAACAAGCCTTGATAACATTGGCGAAGCTAACATTACCCTAGAAATAGGAGGGGGAGAAATCCCCAAACCCAATTAAACGCCCTACCGAGGCGGGTCTAAGCAGAACAATATCGGTAGCCTCAATCCTGTAATGTCAGCAGGTATGCCGGGGAGTTTCGCCACTTCTGAGGCACAACGGTTTCCTCCAAACCCTAAGAATTCACTATGTTGCATAGACCCCGCCCTCCCTTTCCTCTCACCGCCAAGCTGAGTACAGCTATGGCGGGAGTCTCCAGGGAGGAAGAAAGATGAAACTCGACTTCTTCAATCTCTGTCAACAACACAACATCACCCCACGCGGCATTATCTTAATTGGTGCTTATGATGGTAAAACTGTCAAGCGCCTCAACCTCCCCAATACCGTTAAAACTTTACTCATCGATGCCAACCAAGGCGCCGTTAAACGACTGCAAGAGAATTTCGCTGATAGTCCCCATATTCAAGTCGTTCAGGCGGCTATTGCTAACCATAACGATACCGTTACCCTGCACCTAACTTCTCTGGAGTCTAGCAGTTCTATTTTGCCCTGGAAACAGTACAGCGAAATTTACCCTAATATTAAAGAAATTCAACAACTCACCCTTTCCTCGCGCACTCTGGATACTCTCCTGGAAGAATTGAACCTCTCTCCTAGTGATTTTAATATTCTGATTCTCGATATCCAAGGTGCTGAACTTTTGGCTTTGGAAGGAGCTACCCAACTTCTCAACACCCTAGATGCTATTTACACTACCGTTCACTATCAAGAACTATTTGAAGGGGGTGCATTAGCAGAAGAAGTTAATCAGTTCCTCGCCGACTATCAATTTGACTGTGTAGCAGAGGGAAGTCCCTACCATCCTGCTTGGGGAGAAGCGTTCTATGTCCGTCAAACTGTTAGGACTGAGGATGGGGTGCATCCGGTTAAACCCCTATCCCAAACCTCCCAACTGCTTCAAGAAACCCAACAACAGTTAGAAACTCTCCAGTCTCAGTACCAAGATGTTTTGGTAACGTTAGAAGAAACCCAAGTTCAACTGCACGCGAGTAGAGGAAATTTAACTGAGTTAGAATCTCAACGAGATCAAATATTAGCAGAATTAGAACAATCTCAATCTCAACAACAACAATTACAAACCCAGTTAGAACAAACCCAGAAAGAATCTGATCAGTCTCGTTCAGAACTCCATGAAGTTCGAGAAGAATTAGAATTAACTCAATTTCAACTGGATGAAGTGCAGGTCGAGTTAGAACAATATGTTTCCCAGTTTCATCAACAGAAAGAAGAAATCACCCAATTAAAAACGGAACTTGAACAAGCTAAAACTCAATTAACTCAAGTTCAACACCAACCCGAACTCACCGTGAGTAAAAAAGCTAAATCGGATAATGCAGTCCTAGTTAAATTATTAGCAAAAGTTCTAGCAGAAACCATTGAAGATTAGCGAGGATATATTGTGACAGCAACCGCCAAAGAGTTTGGTTTAGGCTATATTTCTGCGGTGAAACTTAATTCTCAAGGCACTCCTCTAGGTGACACCAAACAAAAACCCGCTAACTCCTGCAAGGAGGACGGAAAGCCAAAAATTCACAGGTTGACCCCAAAGCCACAGGTTTAGGCTATTGAGGAGAACATGGGTTAATCCTACACATAACCCGGCTAAAATACCTGCCTTAAGAGATTCTAACCGTTCAGTTGCCGTAAAATTTGAGGAGGAGTTCAGATTCATGCGATCGCTCCGTTTCAAGTTATGATCGATAGTGCAGTTATTTTGCAGCGTTTTTAATACATTACTATGGATATTGTCTCACTGGGCTGGGTTTCGATGTTAGTGTTGTTTACTTTTTCAATTTCAATGGTTGTTTGGGCTCGTAACGGATTCTAACGTTGATTCCACATCTAACCCTTACAAAATCTGTAGAGACGTTGCATGCAACGTCTCTACAATTATTAGGGGGTGCATCTCTATAATTATTCGGACAAATCCCCATATTGTTCTCGATAACGCTGCAATACCGCTTCTAATTCTTCAACTTTTTGTCGTTGCTGTTCTGTCCTTAAACGTTCCTGTTCTATTTGTTCTGTCGGTGTCGGTATCCAGTTCTGATTTTGATCATACCAACGCAACCAACATCCTGCAATTCCTTGATAATATCCTTGCCATAATCCTAACCCTAATGCTAATTCGGGCATCCAAACCCGTGAATTTGAAACCGTTAATTCCTGATAGCGACTGGCATTATTTTGAAATACCCGCAGTTCATTTGTATAACGACTAAAAACCACATAATAAGGGATGCGTAAAATCCGTTCATAGACTTCCCATTTCGTCGGAGGTTGATGAATTTCTCGCAAGGTTTGACCTAAATCTTCGGCTTCTGTTCCCGGTGATAATAATTCTACTACCACAAACGGATTTACTCCTTCTTGCCAAGTCACATAACTTAAGCGTAAATCCCGTTGTTCATACAACCGAGATACCCCCATAACCACAAACCAATCTGGGCGTTTATACCAGTTCAAATGGTGAGGGTCATAATAGAGATTAAGGTCACTGGCAATAAAAATCGAGTCGGGAGAATAACCGGGAGGATGAAAAGTTATTCTCAATAATTCGGGTTGTAAATCATGGAATTCGTCAGGCAAACCGGGTTCCTCCGGGTCTTCACTTTTGAGGTCATACATCGTCGGTAGGACTTCTTTCGGGGAACGTGGGGGGTCAGTTTGATACATAGCAGACTGTATGAATGCTTAAATATTAGGATAGCATAAAATAACCAAAATAGCCATTAATTTAAAGAAAATTATAGCCCTTCTCAATCGTTGATGAATTCCGACCAGAAGCTCAGTTTTTAGCTTGTTTATGATCTAAAATAATTATTAATAAAAATCCAACTACCCAGATCAGCCGTTATTGTAGACATACATCAAAATCCAGTCCGTCTTTTTCCCCAAACCCCATTTCTCCCCATGTCTCCGCCAAAACAATTGATTCGCATCTTAATTCAAACGGATAACACTAACCCGATGATTTTAGAAGGGTTAGAGGTTTGGTTACGTTTGGGTTTATTATCCGATGCACAAATTCGCCAAATTGGGGAACAATATTTAAGTGAACCTCTCCCCCCAAAAATTGTTACTTCTGCCAAAACTAAAGTTTTAGAAGCAGAAAAAATAACTCAAAATCGTGTTGCTTCTAAACCTCCTAAACCTGCTTTTGAATTTCCGGCTATTATCACTGATCTTGTTCAATCTTTAAAAGCTGAGTTGAGTGTTCGCTGGCTATTATTTTTAGGATTATTTTTAGTTATTGTTTCCTCTGGGGTTTTAGCCGCGAGTCAGTGGGAAAGATTTCCATCAACGGGACAATATTTAATTTTATTTGCCTATACTTTTGCTTTTTGGGGAGTGAGTTTATGGGGAAACAAACAGTCTAGTTTACCCGTAACCGCCACTGCCTTAAAATTAGTAACATTAGTCTTAATTCCTCTCAATTTCTGGGCAATGGATGGGTTGAAGTTGTGGTTAGAACCTTTGGGTTTAATTACGATGGCGATCGCTACTTTAGCCCTCACTACTTTAACCATTATTTTATATCGAAATCAAGGACAATTGCAACACCGTCCTCTGTTCAACCATTTAGGATTAAGTTATTTAAACTGGGGGTGGCAGATTCCAGGGTTTCCCGTGATAGCGGTTTATTTAGGAATTATCATCACTGGAATTTTAACTATTGCTAACCCTCCTCCTAATTCCTCCAATCAAAGCCAACGCATTGATCCCAAAATTGTTGTTATTTATCTTCTAACTTTGCTATTCAGTCGGGCAATTTTTGGGGTTAATGTCGAGATTAGTCAATTAGGATTAGCATTAGGAATTTTTTCGGGATTTTTATATGTTTCTCCCTCCTTAATTTTACATCGCTGTAGCTACGGTATTCTATTTTTCGGTTGGTTAATTACGATTTTTACTCAACCCGGGCAAGCTTTTTTAATTAGTGGAATTGGAATTGGAATTTTTACTAATAATTTATTAAAATATTGGAAACGACAAGATTTAGCAGCAATCTTTGGTTTGGGATTATCAATGGTGGTATTAGTCGGTCGTTTAATACCACCTGAATTCAGACAAACAGCGATTAGCGTTGGAGTAGAGGTTGCTAATTCCCAGAATTCTCCTTGGGCTTTACTCAGTTTAACTTGGTTTCCCTATTTAATATTTATTGTTGCTTTAACAGATTGGATTTACCACCGTCCGCAACGAAAGTTGGCTCAATTTGGAGATCAAATCAGTTTAATTTTTGGTGTATTTTTAACCAGTTTATCGATATTAAATCCAGCATTGCGATCGCTAAATTTATTAGCCTCTACTATTACTTTAGCTGTTATTACCCACCGTCGTCAACCCCTAAAACCCCCTCTGGTTTTAGCAACTCATATTTTAGGTTTAGTCACCGTTTGTAATCTGGTTTACTGGCAATTTCCCGCCTTAACCCTAGAACTTTGGGCGATAATTTTATTAGGATTAATGGTCGGTGAATTTTTATTATTTACGGTCAATAGTCCCCTAGAGAATATTATCCGCAAAGATGCCTTAAACCTAGGAATAGTATTATCAGAACTCAGTTATATGTTATTCTTAACTAACTTTTATTTTGTTAACAAAACCTTAGAAATTACTTGGTTAATCACACCCTTAGCCTTAACTGTTGTAGCAACAAAAACCACAGATACTCAACGAATAAAAGCCAGTCAATTCAGTTTTGCAGCTTGTGGTTTAGTTCAAATTTTAACCCTCCCCCATCCCCAAATCCGTTTATTTAGTTTAGGCTTAACAACACTATTAATGGTTGTTAATACTCAACTTCTAAAAACCCTATTTGCATCAGTTTTTACCATCGGTTTAGGATTAGGATTTTTATTATTATCAGTACAAGACTTAGTAACAAGAGAAGGATGGTTAATGCTATTGAGTTTAACCGTCACAGGATTATGGATATTTCGGTTAATGTTATGCCGTTATGGTTCAATTCAATCCACTATTATTAGACTTTATAAACAAGCCCTTGATGGTTGGGCAATTGCCTTATTAGGGTTTGAATTATCTGTCATCACCCTGCATTCATTTGGCTTATATTCGGCTGGATTTCCTGGAAATTTCAACCTAATTTCAACCCTGATTATTTTAATCATTGCCTTAATTTTTAGAGGGTTAAATTTAGGAGAACTGCAAAGAACGGCTGAATTTGGATTTTCCCCTTGGATATTATATAGTTTAGCTTGGACTGTCGAATTACTAATTGTTGAAATCCTGATTTTTAACGACCGTTCTCTTGTGAGTTTAGCCGTTGCTAATATTACTCTAGGACTAATGACGCAACTTTTGGGAGACTGGTGGAAGCGTCATTATAATATTCAAAAACTACCTAATCCTTTGCAAATTATTCCCATTGTTTACGGTATTTTAGGGGTTATTTTTCGCTTCCAAATTTTCGCCAATTGGACAGGATTAACCTCTCTCGGATTTGCCTTAATTTTAATCGGAATTGGACGGCGAAATCGTCAAACTAAAGCTCTTGTTTATTTAGGGCTTTTAGGAGTTTCTGTTTCTACCTATGAAATTCTATTCTATCAAATTCAGTCTCAATCTTTAGCAGAACAATGGATTGCTTTTGCTACATTAGGAACCAGTTTAATGTATATTTATCGGATTTTTAGTTCTGGGTTAAGCGTTTATTTACGACTTCCCGAAACTGAAATTAAACCGATTGCTCATCTTCACTGGTTGATCAGTAGTGTATGCTTATTATTAGCCAGTTTTAATCAAAGTCAATCTCAACCCCTTTTAGCCATTGGAACCAGTGTTTTATTAGTGCGTTATGCCATTTTTCAAGGTCGTCATAACCCCAACCTCAAAGCCTCCGAAATCTGGATTTATCTGGGTTTAACAGAAGCAACCGCCTTAATTATTTACCTGCAAAATCTATATAATTTAAACGGATTTTTTATTCCTTGGTCAGGGTCAATCGTATCAATTATATCCTGGTTCTTTTATATTCTGCCTTGGAATAGTTGGGGATGGTCGGTTAAACCTTGGAAAACAGTCGCAATTATTCTTCCTATCATCACGGTTATGAGTTCCCGTTTTCTCTTACAACCGGAACAACAGTTAACGTGGTATTTTTCAGCTACTTTTGCAATTTTATTCTATATTGCCTTATCCCACTTGACTCATAATATTCGCTTCAATTACCTGAGTTTAATTTTAATTAATTTCATCTTTTATGATTGGCTATTTTCAACCTTTTATCAATGGGATGCGTTTATTTTTACCCTCCCTCTAGCCTCATCATTGCTCTATTTTTCCCAATTTGAACCCATTTTAAACTTAGAACAAAATCGCCCTTGGCGTCATGGGTTTCGCCTCGGTGCAACGGGACTTTTGTGTGCAACTTCCCTTCTCGCTCACTCAGCCACAGGAATTCTCCCTGGAATTTTAAGTTTAATCATAATTTTTGCTGGGTTAGGATTAAAAATTCGAGCCTTTCTCTATATGGGAACCGCAACATTTTTGATCAACATTGTGAATCAACTAATTATTCTTAATTCCATTTATTCGTTTATGAAATGGGTAATTTCTTTTATTTTAGGATTAATTTTAATTTGGATTGCGGCTACTTTTGAAACCCGTCGTGAACAATTAATCACCCTTTGGAATAACTGGATGGCAGAATTAGAAACCTGGGATTAAGTCATAAATTTAGATTCGACTTTGACTCAAACCCTTATACAGAAGCATTTTTGGGCATAATAAAAAGTTAATCAAACTAAGAATAGCACGAACCCTATCTTTTTTGAAAAAAAAGTGTTAAATAATGTAAAGGAGTCTTTCTGCGAGTCTAAGTCTTAGGGATGACTTCTCAATCAATGCTGGACAGTAGATTAAGTGACGGTGCATTTAAACAGGAGTTTCCGCATTATGACATTAGGCTTAAATAGTCAACGCTTAAAACGCTTAATTTTATGGGGATATCCCCTACCTCAAACTGCAACTTTAGTCTTTCTAGGACTAATAACATTTATTAGTGTTATTACCATCGCTTGGTTTACGGGTGAACCCCATATCACAAAATTTTTTAGCATCCTTGGTGAATTTCAAAATAATTCCCCCTGGTGGTCTGAAATACCTGAATTTTCTCCTCAATATTTATTCCTACCCAGCTTGGTTTTTGTGGTGATTGCAGGTATCATTACTAAATTTTCTCCTCAACCTCAAACCGCAACCAGAACTCTAATTATTAGTATTAATTTAGCGATTATTATTCGATATTTATTATGGCGTTCCGTTTCTACTCTAAATTTAACGAATCCTGTAACAGGAACGTTAAGTTTAGGATTGTTTTTAACGGAATTAATTATGCTATCGGTTAGTAGTTTACAACTGTATTTATCCCTGAGAATCAAAGATAGAAGGTTCGAGGCTGAGAGAATGTCTCAAGCGGTTTTAGACCAAACTTTTACCCCTTCCGTTGATATTTTTATTCCTAGCTATGATGAACCAGAATTTATTATAAAACGCACAATTATCGGTTGTCAAGCCTTAGATTATCCTGATAAAACGATTTATCTTCTGGATGATACTCGTCGCCCTGAAATTAAAAATTTAGCTGAAACTTTAGGGTGTCAATATATTACACGGGTTGATAATCTTCATGCTAAAGCGGGAAACTTAAACCATGCTTTAATGCAGACAAAAGGGGAATTAATTGTTGTATTTGATGCCGATTTTATTCCAACTAAAAACTTTTTGACTCGAACTCTAGGTTTTTTCCAAGATTCTCAAATTGCTTTAGTACAAACTCCCCAAAGCTTTTATAATTTTGATCCTAATGCTCGAAGTTTAGGTTTAGAAAACCAAATGCTTCCCGATGAAGAACAATTTTATCGTCAACTGGAATTAATCAAAGATTCGGTAGGAAGTACGGTTTGTTCAGGAACATCTTTTGTGGTGCGCCGCAGTGCATTAGAAACCATTGGAGGATTTGTTACTGAATCTATTTGTGAAGATTATTTTACAGGAATTCGTTTATCGGCTAATGGCTATCGCCTGATTTATTTCAATGAAAAATTAAGTGCAGGTTTAGCCGCAGAAAATATTAACGCTCATTTAACTCAGCGAGAACGATGGGGACGAGGAACATTACAAGCCTTTTTTATTGAGTCTAACCCCTTAACAATTCCCGGCTTAACGCTATTACAACGGTTAGCTCATTTAGAAGGGTTAGTTAGTTGGTTTATGTTTGGATTCAGAATTTATTTACTGATGATACCGTTAATTTATGCCTTCTTTAATATCCTTCCAGTTCAGGCTTCTTTAAACGAATGGTTATATTTTTTTGGCCCCCTTTACCTATTCCAAATGATGGTATTTTCCTGGTTAAATTATCATAGTCGCTCTTTTATTTTTAATGAAATCTGCTCCGTTCAACATTGTTTTCATTTGGGTTTAATGGTATTTAAAACTTTATTAAGTCCTTTCGATAAAGGCTTTAAGGTCACTGAAAAAGGCATCGCTCAAAATCGCTTTGTGTTGAATAAAAATTTGGCTCTACCTTTAATTTTATTCTGGATATTAACAGCTTTAGCATTAGTTAAACTTTTGATAGGAGGAACACCAGAATTAGGAGAAATCAAGACAGAAACCGGAATTAGTTTAGGAGTGATTTGGAGCACTTACAATTTAATTATTATTACGCTCTCTATTTTTATGACAATTGATCCTCCTAAACCTGATGGTTATGATTGGTTTGAATTGCATCGGGTTATACAGCTTAATATTCAAAATCAAACCTTCTGGGGAATTACCACAAAAGTATCAGAAGCCGGTGCAGAAATTCAGATCATCACAAAACATAACCCTGATTTTCCTATTGATGAAAAGCTTAAACTCGATTGGGTTGAAGAAAATTTAAGCTTACAGGGACAGATCAAAACCTCTGAATATCAAGAAGAACAGTTAACGATACAGGTAGAATTTGAAGCCGTGAGTTTATCCCAATATCGTCAACTGGTTGAACTATTATTTTGTCGTCCCGGTCAATGGAAAAATCAAAAAGTTCCTGGGGAATTGCGATCGCTTTTTTTAGTCTTAAAAGCCTTGATTAAACCCAGATTTTTATTTGATAAAAACCCCAAAATTAAAGCGATGAAAGTCTCTCAATTTTAAATATTGTAGGGTGCGTAAGCTCCGCGCACGCACCCCAGAAGATTAAGGCTCTAATTGAGCCACTAACTTTAACCCATAGTTGGTTTCAAAGGCTTCTTTTTTCAAGCCCAAACTCCACAATTCTAAAGCACAATCATCCTCAGCATGGGTGGGTTTTAATTTTAAGTAAAATTCCCGTGTCATGGGTTTATACTCACAAACTACTTGGGAAATTGCCCCAATCATGCGCCGATCTAATGCCACTCCTAACCGTAATAAAGGATGTAATTGATCAATCACTTGTCGAAACCGTCGAGGCAAACTTTGATAGGCTTCGTGCTTCTTTTTGGGACTACTTTTGCGGTGATATCGGGCTAAATTTGCGATCGCCTCAATTTCCGTTTCAGCAAATCCTAATAACTCCCCATAGCGAATTAAATAATAGGAATGTTTGTGATGAGCAGAATGACTGACATATAATCCACAATTATGTAGAATACTTGCCGCCCATAATAACTCTCGTTCGGGTAATCCCCAATTATGTAATAACCCCTTCGTTTGATCAAATAAACTTAAGGCAAAACCAGCAACCCGTTGACTCGATTCTAAATCAACTTGATATTTTTGAGCATTTTTGATCACGCTTCTTTCTCGAACAGAACTACCATAATGGAGACGATCATCAATTAACCCATGAGTTAACATCCAATCGACAATTACCCCTTCTCGGAGACTGCGTTCACAGACCGTTAAAGAGCGCAGATTTAATAAAGTCATTGCTTCTTGTAAAATCAAAGCTCCGGCTAAAATAATTTCGGCTCGACGGTCAGCAACTCCCGGAATTTGTAATCGTTCTTGATAGGATAATTTACGAATTCGATTGACAAATTCCTGTAATTCTTCTAACGTTAATTCATACCCACCCAAACGAGTTGGGTCTATTCCTGATTTTTCTCTAACTTTAATTCCAACTAAGGTTTCAATCGTTCCAGAAGTTCCCACTAATCGAGGAGTTTCACCCGCTTTTAAACAGGAGGATAATTCATCAACAACCCGTTCTAATGTTCCTCGAATATAAGCTTGTAGATATAAAAATTCTGTGCGACTAATCGGATCAGTATTCACAAACTCATGGGTTAATCGAACAGCACCCACTTTTGTACTACTCAAAAATCGAGGTTCCCAACCATCTCCTAAAATTAATTCTGTAGACCCCCCGCCAATATCAATAATAATATGGGGTTGGTTGTTAAATTCCATCGCCGAAAGCACCCCTAAATAGATGCGTCGAGCTTCTTCCTGACCGGAAATTAAACTAATTTCTAAATTCAGTTCATCCGCAACTCGACGAATAAAATCTCGGCCGTTGGGCGCCTCTCGTACCGCACTGGTGGCGACAGCAACAATTTGTTCAGCGTTAAAAGTTTTAGCCACATCTTGAAACCGTTTTAAACAAGTAATGGCCCGTTCCATCACCTCCGGTTTGAGATTCCCCTTCTCTCCACAATCTCCCAAACGAACGGTTTCTTTTTCCCGTGCAATAATCGTAAATGTGGGCAGTTTGGGCTGAACTTTCGCCACAACCATGTGTAGAGAATTCGTTCCTAAATCAATGGCGGCTAAGATTCGATCTCGGTCATCTATGGGTTCAGAACTCTCCACCAAAGGCATTGATGTGACCATAATCACTCTCTCAGAAGCTATTCCTCTTAATTTTAGACCGATTGCGGATATGTGTTAAAAAATATTGTGAAGATTCAATCCAATTCTCTCGATATCAACGCGCAATGCTGACCCAATCTAATCCACCGGAACCGACTTGGCAAACGATTATTCGGCTGTTGCGATGGGATAAACCCGCCGGACGTCTAATTTTGATGATTCCCGCCTTGTGGGCAATTTTCTTAGCCACCCATGGCACACCTCCTCTGAGCTTAATTTTAGTGATTGTGGTGGGAACTCTGGCCACCAGTGCCGCTGGATGCGTGATTAATGATTTATGGGACAGAGATATTGACCCGGAAGTCGAACGCACTCGCACCCGTCCCCTCGCCTCCCGTGCGTTAACGGTAAAAACGGCTATTGTCATCGCTGGGGTTGCCTTTGCTTGTGCGGCGGGACTGGCTGTATATTTAAACCCCTTGAGCTTTGGGTTATCTGTGGCAGCCGTTCCTATAATTATTGGTTATCCCTTAGCCAAACGGGTGTTTCCTGTTCCGCAATTAATCTTATCAATAGCTTGGGGATTTGCTGTATTAATTAGTTGGACGGCGGCGGTGGGAAGTTTACAGACTGCCACCTGGTTTTTATGGGGAGCAACGGTATTATGGACGTTAGGATTTGATACCGTTTATGCTATGAGTGATCGAGATGATGATCAACGTTTAGGCGTAAATTCAAGTGCGATCTTTTTCGGGGAACAATCTGCCAATGCCGTTGGTATCTTCTTTTTAGGTACAGCTATTTTATTAGGAATTTTAGGAGGGTATTTTAATTTACATTGGGAATATTGGCTCACCCTGAGCATTTCTATTCTGCTTTGGTCTGAACAATATTCTCAACTGCGAAACCCTGATCTTCCTAAACCGATTTATGGTAAAATCTTCCGTAACAACGTGGGGATTGGTTTTGTTTTATTAGGAGGAATGATTAGTGGCTTTCTTCTGTAGAGACATTGAGGGGTAAGTTTTAACATTCAAGTTTCACTCCCCAAACCCATAATGTTTACAGGATCATACAATTAAGTTTGAATAAAATCGTGTTGAGGATATAAATCTCAGTGGCTAATCCGTTTTTAACTGTTAACGAAGAACCCATTCTGTTGAGTCAAGCTCTGAAATATTTGCAAACGGCTGGAAAATTACAGCCCTTGATAACAGATATTCTACGAGAATATATTCTGGATCGGGAATTGCAATCACGGTCTGATTTGGATATTCCTCCTGCTAGTATTGAACAAGCGGTGGTGAACTTTAGATTAGAACGTAATCTCAGTGACCCCCAGGCTTTTCAACAGTGGTTAGAAAGTAATCGCATGAGTTATGAAGCCTTTCAACAACAAATTGTTTCTGGGTTCAAACGAGAAAAACTTAAACTCTCCGTTGTCCAACCGCAACTTGAAGAGTATTTTCAACAACGTAAGCCCGCTTTAGATGCGGTGGTTTTGTCCCGGATTTCTTTAAATGATTATGAACTAGCAGAAACATTATCATTGCGTTTGAAAGAACAAGACACCCGGTTTGAAGAATTAGCAAAAGAGTATTCGATTACTAATGAACGCTCCTTTAATGGCATGATGGGAGCCGTTGCTTGGTCAACTTTACCGGATGCTCTCAAGGTTGTTTTACAGCAAACAACAGCCGGACAAATTGTTGGCCCCCTGGAAGTCGAAGGCGGCTGGTGTATCTTCCGCGTCGAACAATTTTTAGAAGCGTCCTTAGACAATCCTCAACTCAAACAACGGTTGCAAAATGAATTATTTGAACGGTGGTTAAATCAACAACTCCAATCCGCTAAAATCTCTCTGAATATTCAAGATTAATTCTCTAATAGTAGGGAACAGGGAACAATAAAAATAGAGGAGTTAGAATTAATTCTAGCTCCTCTATTTTTGCTGGATAGTTTAGTTGAGTGCAACGTTCGGAGTCAGTACGGATGAAGCTAATCCTTCTCTTTTCGGTTTCTTTCTCAAGAAATTCAGTAATATTACTGAATTTACGGGTAAAAATTTGACAGATTAATTGAGCAAAATTCAGTATTTCTTCTAATTGATTAAGTGGCGTATTCAAAGTTAATATTTTGTCTAATAAAAAGATTACGGAATCATTCACTAGGTCGGCGATTGGATTGCTCCTGATTTCAGGGCAATGAGTGCTGATGTCATCTTCTGAATCGCAAAACCAGCTTTAGGGTATAAGCGATTGTACGCCTAAATAGAAAAGCTTCTATGTTGCACTCTCATGTTGTGTTAAATCTAGGACTGACCCGATGAGTCGCTATTTCAGAGGGATTCTCATGCGTAACTTTTTGATTTTCTGTTTGGCTTTGGCTTTAGTTTTAGTAGGGCAAATAACGCATTTTCTGATGCCAACCGAGTTAAGTGCGACGGAAGATTTAGGCATGAAGAAATTCGCTAACTTGATATCTGTTGAATCGACTGACAGCAATGCAGTTGAAGTCGATGGTATCCGGTTTGAAAGCTTAATACCCCAACGGGTGCTAACTATCCCCCCTAACAGACCTGATGCCCAAATTCCCGTGCAACTTGGTCTTCGCATTACGAATCAATCCCAAAAACCCGTTCGCTTTACTCGGTATGATACCCTTTTCCCACTACTTCTAGAGCCGAATGGTCAACGATTACAGCTTGGAGGAGGTAGGAATTGGAGTGCCTCGCCTGGTGTATCCGATTGTCCGTTACTTCAGCCTCAAGAGAGTGTGACATTCTTTCTCGACGCAAGACTTTTCTGGCAAGATAATCTGCTTCGACTCGAATGGGCTGATGGATTTGGTGGTATTTGGTTTTTTGACGACCTCAAGCCGGGTACATATCGAATCGCTCTCGGTTACTCCAACTCTTCTACGCCAGTGCTATGGGCGTATGACCCAGAAATAAAGACATTTAGAAAATTAACCGATCTCTGGAGAGTTCCAGTAGCTACGCCCTTGGTAGAGTTTCGCTTAGTCCAACGCTGATTTGTGTAAAAAGGAACAAAAAATGCAATTACGACAATATCCCTTAGCTTTCTTGGCAACCACTTTGCTACTCACCATAACCGAGCAGCAAGGGTGCGATTAAAAAAATTATGTTTAGTAGGAATATGCACAAATTCAATTGAATCAATAGAGGAGGGCGGTCAACATGACATCTTTTGAGTCTACTAACAGCAATAGCGTTGAAGCAAATGGAATATCTCTAGAAATAGTAAATCCTAACTCAATGCTGTTTTCTACTAGGGTTTATCCCCTTCCCAAAAATGAGCTTGGGGCTACTACTAACATGGAATTTACTGTACGTATTATTAATAATACTTTAAATCCAATTCGCCTCAACCCATACCAGACATTTATTCCAGAGCTTTTAACAGCAGATGGTCAGCCCCTACAAAAACAAATAGCTACTGTGCAGCCTGTTAGCAACACTCAAACAAACGAAAATTGTTCATCAATACAACACCCCCATGAAACCAGAAAATTTACTCAATGGGAAGTCAAGCCTGAATTACCGACAACTACTTCTCTAACTGCTAAACTCTCTTGGCACGACAACTTGCTCCAACTTAAAATTCCTACTGTTCCTCATTTCTTGCTGAACTCTAATAACATCTGGTGTTTCAATTTAATCGAGTCAGCAAGCTATCAGTTTCGATTCATTTTGAACACTAACCACGAGACAACATCCATCGTGGAATCAAAAAGAAACGAAGTAAAAACTGCACAGCCAATTGGGTCAGAAGTCGTGGCAACACCTTGGATTAATCTTCGCCTAGTTCAACCCGTAGCGACTGATAGCAGTGCAATTGAAATTGATGGTCTCCAATTCAAAGTTGAGATGCCGGAGACTGTATTGACGATTCCCCCTAGATTACCTAGTGCACAGACTCCTGTAAAACTAGGTATTCGCGTTACTAATAATACATCAGCCGTTCTTCGCTTTGAGCAAATAGGTTCTCTTGGCTTCAATCTAATAGACTCCGACGGTAAAGAAATACAATTCACTGAGGCGCAATGGAGACGTTGGATAGACAAGGGATTAGAGTTTTACATCGTTCAGCCTGGAGAAAGCGAAATCTTAGTTTTAGATGCAACGCTTTCCTGGCATTGTTCTCAACTACAACTTGTAATTCCTAATAAAGCTGGTGGGTTTTATTATTTTCGGGGGCTAAAGCAGGGTAGATATCAAATACAAGCCATCTATCATACTTCTGAACACAGAGCAAACTACCTCAATGAAAAGGGAGTGGAAAATGTCTGGAGTGGCTGGATAGCGATGCCCTTTGTAAAATTTTGCATTGTTTAATAAACATCAAAAAGCTATGAAAATCTCATTAAGGCAACTTCTCTTTGTTGGATTTGTGTCAACCTTCACAGTTACGCTAACTGAACGTTCAACTGTTGCATTTACTCTTGTACCTGCACAACCAGGCGCTACTTCTAATTGGAGACCAGTTTCACCCTACCTTATACAAGATAATTTGGGCAACTTCTATGAAGGTAGTACAGAAGTAGATACTAGATTATGGATGCAGCCTATATCTCCAGGAGGAACTGGGACATTTAAGATCACGCTTGGTCTCTGGGCAACTGCCTCTGAAAGAGGATTTTTTGGGTGGAATTTTCAGCCAGCAGAGCAGGAATTAAAAGGTAGCTTTGATATCGTAAATTATCTCGCCTGCGGTTATAGCGTACTTTGTGGTATTGAAAACCCAGGGGAACCTGATCCCAGGGATAATGGAGTTGGCGCTACTTTTTATTTAAAGTATCGTCCAGCACCTGATGACCCTCAACCTGGACAACAAGGTAGACAACTCCATTGGATTCAAATGGTACGAGCTAACTACGGTGTAGGTTTCCCAGGTGGCCCTATTTTACCTGGTCTTCCGTTCATTGACAATTTGGCGAAAAGGGACGATCCATACTACGATACTGCGGCGTTTCCCGGTGAAGCAGGCGAAGACTTTTTTATGGACAGACCTTATAGCCCCGGTGAAATAGCAGCTTTATCAGAGAATTATTTCGAGGCAGAACTTTACCTAGTTGAGGAGACCACACCTGTAGGAAATCCGGTAAGGGAAGTCACAATTTATAATGGCATCAAATGGGGCTGGATAAATAAAATCTCCCCTATCTGTCCAAATAATACTATTAAATTTAACGGAGTCTGCCTTCCTCCTCAACCCACCCAAACATTTTCCGGCACTCTCACCGCCGGCTTCAACGAAAACCAACATCAAATCAACGGCTTAACTCCAGGAAACTACTTTTATGCCTGGACTAAAAATGACCTGCCCTCAAATCAATGCAATCCCAACACCTACTTAACTACATACAACAACAATAGCTCTTGGGATGACGACGACAGCAGTTTAGTCGGAGACGGCTTCGCTTCTGCACTCGCAGGTATCGTAGCCGATGACGGTACTATTAATCTAAGTGTCCGTGCAGCCAATCCAGGGGGTCGCGGAGAAGACAGCGGCGACTACGAACTTTATACCACAGTCTACGACTCTAACTCTGCCCCACCAGAGATCATCGTCGGAAGCAGTGGAGGTGGGGGAGTCGTCTTTCCAAGACCCCGGCCAGGTGGAACCCAACAAAATCCCATCCTACCCACCAGCAGTAGTTCTGGGGGTTGGCAAATCTTCAACAACGTACCCGGTTGTCGGTGGTATGACCCCCACACCACCTACGGTTTTGAATTTCAAGCCTTAGAAAATACCTTATTTACCGAAATTCTCGACTTCCCAGTGGGTCAGGACAACCGCTTCACTGTCTCGGTCGCAGACACTATTCTGGGAGAATTCAGTCCTGGAGATCGCCTCAATTTTGTCTCTCTATTCGGTGCAGGAGTTTCTAATTTTAGAATTACCGATATCGATCCCTTAATTGGTAATACAAAAGAAACTGCTTTTCCCATTCAGTTGGCATTCAATCAGCAAGTCGGCAGCTTCCAAATGCGTGCCATTGAAGAAACACCATCACCAAAGGAGATACCCGAACCTAAAGCAATTGTGGGTTTATTCATGTTGGGGGGATGGGGGATCTTTCAATGGCGAAAAATTCAGCAGGACAAAGAGCCATGAAACATCTCTATACTTTGTTGTTGGCTCTGAGTCTGATTCTGATTAATCCTTGGGGTGATAATCGAGGCGAAATCTGGACTTATCCCAAAGTTTTCGCGGTTCTACTGATAACGCTATTAAATCTTTCAATTCTCTGGACAGAAAGACTTGATTTAACGATTCCCAAAAACTGGAAAATTAGCAAATTGCTCTGGGAAATCTTTCTAGGTATTGGGTTACTTTCAACTCTGTTTAGTCCTTTTCCGCTTCGTTCCCTATTCGGTCAGAATGAGATGGGTGATGGATGGCTGTATTGGTTGCTGATTGCTGTATTTACCCTCAGCAATACCCTGGTGTTAAGACATAAATCCTCAATTCTGCGTTTCCAAATTAACGGTTTAATCATTGGTGGAGTTATTATAGCTCTCAGTATTTTTCCTCAAGTTATTAACTGGAAAATTGACTATACAGCCACATCAGGTCAACTTTTACAAAACAATATTTTAGCTAGTACAATTTTCCAAACCCATCAACCGATTGGTTTGTATTCCCATCGGGGACACGCTGCATTTGTGTTAGCAGCAGTGGCGGTATTAGCAGTCACCTGTTGGCAGAAAAGATGGCTCAGTCATCGCAGATTAGCAATTTCTCTCATCCCCATTATTTTAGCTTTATTGTGTACTCAAAACCGATCCGCTTTATTAGCTTTAATCGGAACAGTGATTTACCAACTCGGACGCAAATCTTATCAATTCTTAATTCCGGCTGTCCTAGTTGGTTTGCTAGTCATTGGTATGAATACAAGTACCCGTAAAATCGAGAATCTACCTTTAATCAAACAAGTTACATCAGGCCGTATTTATTTAGGGCAGCTATCAGGAGCGGGAATTGTTCAGCGTCCTCTATTGGGATGGGGAATGAATGGTTTTGGAATTGCTTATCCCTATATTTTCAATCCTAAGTGGAAACCGAGAATTGTTCATCTGGGTGATTTTAGTTTTGATTATGTGAATAAAAAAGGCGTAATTGACAGAAAAGCGATCGCATCCCATAAAGCTCACAATTTAATTTTAGATAGCTGTTTATCGGTTGGTATTTTGGGGATGGCGTGCTATTTGGGACTGTTTGGTTTTAGCTTATGGCAAGTTATGCAGTCACCTTACCGTGGAATGGAAGCCATGGCAATCTGTTATTTAATTTTTACTCTAACCTGGTTTGAATGTGCCCAATTTACCCATGTATTCTGGTGGGTGCTCAGTCTGTGGGGAGCTTCCTACTTTCAAAACTGCTCGAAGTCTTTCAACCCATCGCTTGAAGAATTTACACCCATAGAACCCCCAATTGAAAAAAGATTGTTGGGATATTAAAAAAAAAATGCGGTCGATGAATGATTTTATCAAGTAGCGACCGCTTTTTCTTTACTCTTTCTGACCCGACGCATGAAACAGCCCTATCCCCTGCTTACCCTGCTTTTTAATCCTCTTCCTTGGGCCCAAACACCATTTGCACGAGCATCGGTTCTCCTCCCTTTTCATGATATCGATCAGCCCATTGCCGAATAATTTCATCTAATTCTTCAATGGCTTGATCAATGCGATCGGGAGGAATATCTAATTCTTCTAAAACCCTCATTACCCTAGACTGACGTTCAGCCCAGTTCTTCATGAATTTGAAATATCTAGCCGTATCTTCAACCATAATATAAGTTCGTTCTTCCTGATCTTCTGGAGAATAGGAGGAACGGTTGAGGGCATAAAAAGGCATCCCCCAAGGAGATTCTATCTTAATTACCGTTTGAGAATAAGTTAAACGGCGCTTAATATGTTCCGCTAGGGCTTCACTTAAAGGCATTCTCCGATTGGGTTCTAAATCTTCCTGGGAACGCCTATGTAAAAACTCAATTAATTCCATAAATTGAAAGGAATTAACTAATTGAGCATCGGGTAAATATTTCGGGAGTTTACTTTCAATTAACCGCTTTTCTTCTAGGGTCAAACTACTTCCGGCAATTCGAGATCGCCCCGGTTGCCAAGGATAATGTTCTAACCAAACATAGGGAAACTGAATCAAATATCGAGGTTCTTGAGACCCCAACATTTTTAATAGTTTACCTTCTGTTAATGCTTGTTGAACTTCCTCAACAATCACCTTAACTCGCTTGGGTTCAATGTGGTGCAGGTGTCCTGTCATTCGCAGGTTTTTTCCCTGCTCCATATAAGTCATGTAGATAGCGCATTTTGCCGCAGTTGCGGCAGCGTCCAGGAAAGCCCCATGTCGATGTCCACTGGTTCGCATGGCGCTAAAAGCCAGATATAACATGATCTGATCCATGGCGCTGGGGCTAAGACTTTTGATCAGATCGGTATCTTTTGTCATAATCATCCCTGAAATCGCCTACCTTGGAGGCATGGTATCATCCTCCATTAATTGTGAGAAATTCTCTGACTTGGAAATCCTAAGTTTTTTAGGTTAAGTCAGTTTTCTACTCAATGTCCACCAGTTCCTATCCCTGAGATGAGTGAGGATTTGGCTCTTGAGTAGGGTCTGTTAATCGAACACCGGATGTGACTGCATCATTAGTCGATTAGCCCAGAAAAAATTAAGTAGATTATTTTGCACCCTTGGCACTCAGGGTTCCAATATTCATGGATGTGTCACACGACTCTATTATACAAGACTACTTGATTTCTACAAGAGAGAAAAAAAAGCAAAGCTTTGTAATTCGTTTAATTCTTAATAAAATTTCTACTTTTTTTGAAGGTCTTTAATCCAGAAGATAGATGCAATACTACCCATTTTAACTGTCGATATCAGATTGGGTCAGGGGTGAGATGGGTATAGGGTACAAAACGCCACTATACAATTGACGGGCTAATCATCGGACTTGATTTTATTTGATTTTATTCACAAAATCACAAGACCCCCCTAGGCTTATTCAGCCACTTAGGAGGGTCTAATGACTCTATAAATTGTTCTGAGCGAATCATTAAGAACGATTCATCTGACTGGCCATATCTGTAAACATTGCCATACTTGGCCCTGGGCCACGACGGGTGGTTGTGGGTTGGGGCATTAAATAGTCTGTCGCAAAGGTCATTCCGGCGGGTGTTTTTACCTGTCCGGGGTTGATGGATGCAGGTTCCTTCGCGGGTGCGGGTTTAGGAGCAGGGGGAGCAACGGCCGTGGTCTGGGGTTGCGCTACTGGAGAGGCTTTAGCTTTGGCAGCTTTAGCTTTGGCTGGTTTTACTGATTCCGTTTCCGCTTGAGGTGCGGGTTTAGACTCGGCTTGAGGTGCTTGAGCATCTTTAGAATCGCCAAACTCTACAACATATTCAGCTTTTTTAGAACCAAAAAGTTTATTTAACATTATGCTTACTCCGTCCGTATTTTTAACAAATTTAAAGCTTTAGCCCTAACGATAGATTAAGGAACAATGAAAGATTTGTCTATAAAATTTTACATTTCGTAATATTTTTCTCAACATAACCCCCAATATTGGGAATTTTTTAGCACAATCTCCTCAAATCTTTTCATTTGTTTACAGATTTCTCAGAATGACGGTTGACTGTTGACGGTTGATTGTGTAGAGACGTGCCATGGCACGTCTTTACTGAATGTTGAGGTGTTGACACCCGAAACCCGACAAATAACACCCAATTTCTTGAGTGTCATACAAAGTCAATCAACCATGGGCTGTGATAGTCTAAGTTGGAACCAGATTAATCCAGCATTGATTCTGATGAATAACAGCACCCTTCGCAATCCGGTTTTATTGATTCACGGTATTTTTGATACCAAAGCTATTTTTAAGACCATGACGGCCTATCTAACTCAACGGGGATGGAACGTTCATAGTTTGAATTTAATTCCTAATGATGGTCGATTAGGATTAGAAGTATTAGCCAAACAAGTTGCAGATTATGTGGCTCAAACATTCCCCTCCCAACAACCCATTGATTTAATCGGGTTTAGTATGGGGGGAATTATCACTCGCTATTATCTGCAACGGCTAGGGGGAATTGAACGAGTCCAACGTTTAATCACGATTTCCTCCCCTCATCATGGCACTGTAACGGGATACCTTTACCCCACATTAGCCGCATCTCAAATGCGTTCCAACAGTCCGTTTTTACAAAACTTAAATCAGGATATAGAAGTTTTAGACCGAATTAATTTTACCTCAATTTGGACACCCTATGATGGCATGATTGTCCCGGCTCAAAGTTCTCATCTACCCATCGGTCAAGAATTCACCGTTAATGTTCTGGTTCATGCTTGGATGGTGAATGATCTAAAATGTTTAGTTCGGGTAGAAGAAGCTTTAAATACCCCTGTAAAAACCCTTCCGAGTCCGGTATCACCCGCTATGATTTCAAATCATAACGGGTAACAAACAACAATTTAAGCGTCTCCGACTTGGGCGTATTCGTTACAACCGAACACCGCTTCGGGATAACAATAGTATTTGAACTCTAAAAGATTCTGAAAGGGATCTTCTAAGAAAAATGTGCGGTGTTCCGTGGGTAAGCTGGGAAAACGTCGTTTAGGTTGTTGGTAAAATTTGAGGTGGTTTTGTTGGGCACGGTTTAACAGGGTTTCCCAGTCGGCTTCGGAGGTAAAGACTAACCCAAAATGTCGGGGATAAATCCCGTTTTGGGGTGTTAGGGGTTCTTTGCTGACATGGGCAACAATTTGATGGCCATAAAGGTTCATAATCATAGAATTGGCGGTTTCTCGCCCCAGTTCACAGCCTAACCCTTCTCCATAAAAGGCTTTGGTTTCTTCAATATTGTTCACGGGAAAGGCAAGATGGAATAAAGTTTTGTTCATCGTTTTGAGATCCAGATCATGATTCATGAATTAGTGTGGCTTAATCCTTGGCTATTTGCGATCGCTTTAAATACAGTTTTAATTAGTATAGGGATACTTTTAGCCAAAAAGTTATTAACAACCGCCGGATGGCTTCATGCTTGGCTATTGGGGGTGTTAATTTGGGGGTGTTTAGGTTGGCAAGGTTATGTGATTGTTGTATTTTATTTTTTAGTGGGTTCGGGTGTGACTCGGATTGGAAAGGCCCAAAAGGAAGCGGCTGGAATTGCGGAAAAACGAGGAGGTGCTAGAGGGCCAGAAAATGTCTGGGGTTCGGCGTTAACAGGAATGTTATGTGGGTTAGGGGTATTTTTCCTCCAGAGGGTTTTTCCTGATGCGGTTGAAATCCTATCCTGGATTCCGTTATTATTATTAGGGTATGTTGCTAGTTTTAGTACCAAATTATCTGATACCTGTGGGAGTGAAATTGGCAAAGCTTATGGGAAAAGTACGTTTTTAATTACGACCTTAAAACCTGTTCCTAAAGGTACAGAAGGGGCGGTAAGTTTAGAAGGGACATTAGCAGGTGTTTTCGCTTCTATTCTGGTTTCTGTTTTGGGTTGGAGCCTAGGTTTAATTGATGTTTGGGGGATTCTTTGGTGTGTGATTGCGGCGTTTATTGCGACTAATTTAGAAAGTGTGATTGGGGCAACATTACAAACAAAGTTTAGATGGTTAACGAATGAAATTGTGAATTTTATTAATACTTTAATGGGTGCGATCGCTGCTATTATTTTCGCATATCTTTGGCAACTTTGATCACGGATTTAAACGGATTTGTAGGGGCGGGGTTTCCCCGCCCGTATCCGCTTATTCAATTCTTAAATTAAAGGGTAAACGAGTATAAATTCCTTTGGGATCATTCATCCCTTTGATAATAGATAATTCCTCTTGAAGTCTGAGAAATTCACGAGTTAAAGGATCAAGGGGAGTTGCTGTTACTGTGGTATTTTCTCCGGCTAAATTCTCTAAAATTCGTTCTTCTAAACTTCGGGGTTTTGGGGCTTCTTGTAATTTCCAATTATCCCCTAAATTGGCTTTTTTAACGGCCGCCGCGATGGCTGCATCTAAACCTCCAATTTCATCAACTAACCCGATTTCTTTCGCTTGTAAGCCTGACCAAACTCGCCCTTGGGCAATTTCTTGAACTTTATTTTTGGGTAATTTGCGATGGGTTGCTACGTTGGAAATAAATCGATCATAAATTAAGTTGACAATATTTTGTATTTTTGCTAATTCATCGGGGGTTTTCGGGCGACTAATTGTTTTAATATCGGCAAATTTACCCGTTTTAACAATATCCCAAGTAATCCCATTTTGATTAGAGATATCTTGAATATTAAATAACAATCCAAACACCCCAATTGATCCGGTAATGGTATTGGCTTCGGCAAAAATTTGATCCGCTCCCATTGAAATCCAATATCCCCCAGAAGCTGCAAAATTTCCCATCGAAACAATCACAGGTTTTTGCTTGCGTATCAGTTCTATTTCTCGTCCAATTACCTCTGATGCAGTGGCGCTTCCCCCTGGACTATTAACCCGGAAAACCACCGCTTTTACCTTCTCATCTAAGCGAAGTTTTCTTAATTCTTTGGCTAACCGCTCGCTTCCAATTTGAGTTGAGGTTCCTTTTCCATCAACAATTTCACCCTCAGCATAAACAATGGCGATTTTATTATCACTATTTTTATCCCCACTATTGTTTTTAGCAACTTCGGGTATTTTTGAATAGGAATTGATACTGATTTGACGAAATTGCTGATCTTTATCTGGGGATTCTTCGGTAATTTTTTTGAAGTTAGTAACCACTTCATCAACATAGGCGACCTTATCTACCAGTTTTGCTTTTAAAGCTGTATTTGCTAATAGAATCCCTTCGGTATTAGAAAATGCTTGTAACTGTTGGGGGGTAACTTTCCGACTGGGAGCAATTGTTCTTAACCATTCTCCCCAGAGTTCCCCTAATAATTGTTGGGTTTGTTCTCGACTTTCTGGACTGATTTTTTTTAGTAAAAAAGGTTCAACAGCCGCTTTATATTTCCCGACCCGTGTAACTTGCACCCCAATGCCATATTTTTCTAATGCACCTGTTAAAAACATGACTTCAGAACTTAACCCTTTAATATCTAAAGAACCTAATGGGTTAACAATTACTTGATTGGCAACGGAAGCTAAATAATATTCTGGTGCTGTCCATTCCATATCATAAGCAATAATGGTTTTTCCACTATCTCTAAACCGTTGTAAGGCTTGGCGAATTTCTTTTAAATTGGCTAATCCTGCGGAGGTGGGACTATTTGTTCCTTGCAAATAAAGGGCGACAATATTATCATCTTGGCTGGCTTGATCAATACTTTGAACTAAGGTTCTTAATTGAATTTCACTGGGACTATTTTCGGATAACAGTTGTTGTAATGCTTCCGAACTGGAGGGGTTAGGGCCAGTATCACTCACACTTAAGGATAAATCAAAAACTAATACGGATTTCTCCTTAACTTGTGGCCCTGAATCTTGACTCGCACTCATAATAATTAGGAAAATCAATCCGCCAATTCCCATAGTGGTAATCAGAACAAGTCCGATTAAGTTTCCTAATAAACTGGCAAATGTAAACTTGAGAAAATCTTTCATATTACGATTAATTAATTATGATTAATTTTAGGTTGGGTGTGTGAGCGTTGATGGAGTAGCTGACAGATGGGTTTATTTTTTCAGGGTTAATGCTCCTGATGTTTGCAATTGATCGAAGCTGCGATTATTGGTACAAAAGAGAACGGTAATCAGTTCGGCTTTTAAGATCTCAACTAAAGTATAGACGGCTGCTTCAGATTCCGCAGCAGCTTGTAGAAACGGCCATGCTAACCCGGCTAAATTTGCACCCAAAGCGATCGCTTTTGCCGCCTCTAAACCATTGCGTAATCCCCCGGAAGCAATTAACGGAATCTCAGGTGAAATTTCTCGAATATTGCTAATACAATCAGCCGTCGGGATTCCCCAATTGGCAAAGGTTTCTCCGAGGCGACGTTGCAGGGGGTCTTGAGCGCGTTCTCCTTCAATTTTAGCCCAGGATGTTCCGCCTGCACCTGCAACGTCAATAGCGGCAACTCCGGCTTCTATTAATTGTTTTGCCATCTTGGCATTAATTCCATTTCCAACTTCTTTGGCAATCACAGGAACGGGAAGTTTAGTACATAATTGTTCTATTTTATGGAGTAATCCTCTAAAATTAGTATCCCCTTCGGTTTGAATACATTCTTGTAAGGGATTAAGATGTAAAATTAAGGCATCGGCTGCTAATAAATCAATGGTTTTTAGACATTCTTCTAAACCATATTGATAATTTAACTGCACGGCTCCTAAATTAGCAAAGAGTAAAATATCAGGCGCGAGCGATCGCACTGCAAAGGTATCTGCAACATCAGGATTTTCTACCGCTACCCGTTGGGAACCCACCCCCATAGCAATATTATAATATTGAGCCACAGCCGCTAACCGATCATTAATTAATTTTGCCTGTTGTGTTCCTCCGGTCATGGAGGAAATTAATAACGGTGCTGCTAATATTTTGCCTAAAAATGATGTGGTGATGTCAATTTCACTCCGGTTTAAATCGGGTAAACAGCAATGGGTAAAATCATAACGTTCTAATCCCGTTGTTGTTTGTCGAAACTGCACATCTTCTTCTAAGCAAATCCGCAGGTGATCCGCTTTCCGGCTTTCAATTTGATTAGAACCAGTCATACAGATATTTCGTTTCAACAGGACTCAACTTTTAACAGTATCATTTATTTGGGTTGGCTGTTGATGGTTGAACGATGGTAATGGTGTGTGCGCTTGTCGCTTACACACCCTACACCCTAAGAACGATGGTAATGGTGTGTGCGCTTGTCGCTTACACACCCTACACCCTAAGAACGATGGTAATGGTGTGTGCGCTTGTCGCTTACACACCCTACACCCTAAGAACGATGGTAATGGTGCGTGCGCTTGTCGCTTACACACCCTACACCCTAAGAAATCGGAGATAACAACTCAACGGCGTCTCGTCCATCCAGGTCTTCTAAATAGACTTTCACCTGTTCTTCTTTGGCGGTGGGGAGTGTTTTCCCAATAAAATCGGGGTGAATGGGAAGTTGACGATGACCTCGATCTACAAGTACAGCTAACCCAATGGTTTCAGGACGGCCATAATCGATCACGGCGTTAAGGGCGGCGCGAATGGTTCTCCCTTTATAAATGACATCATCGACTAAAACAACGGTTTTCCCGGTCAAGTCAAAGGGAATGGTGGTTTTTTCTGGGGTTCGCATTCCGACTTGATCCAAATCATCTCGATAAAACGTAATATCTAACGCACCGACAGAAACCTGTACCTGTTCTAAGACTTCAATTTGGTGAGCCAAAAGTTCAGCTAAGGGAACCCCTTTGGTATAGATTCCCAGTAAGACTAAATTTTCTAAATCCCCATATTTTTCTATAATTTGGGAAGCCATCCGGGTGAGGGTTCGCCGGAGTTCAGCCGCAGATAGAATTTCAACAATTTTTGTCATATTGGATTAAAAATTAAAAATCTTGAGTTTTTTAAAGAGATTCGAGATTAGTTCCCAAGGTGCCAAAGGATAAATCCGACTGTAAATAATCCTAACTCGATTAAGAAACAGGATCGAGTTAGTTGTAATGCGTGTTCAATGGTGGTAGATGTAATCGGTTGTTGGGGATCTCCCAATAAAGGTTTGTGTTTGATCACGCCTCGATAGGAATTTTCTCCTCCGAGTTGTACACCTAATGCGGCAGCATAAGCGCATTCACTCCATCCAGCATTTGGACTCGGATCAAAAACGGCATCTCGTTGACAAATGTTTAAAACATATTTAGGTTTTCCTGATAAGATAGCAATCGTGATTACTGTTAATCGACAGGGAAGCCACGTTAAAACATCGTCTAATTTTGCACTAAACCATCCCATATCCTTGTAAGGTGCTTCTCGATAACCCACCATAGAATCGAGGGTACTGGTGGCTTTGTAGGCAAAAGCAAGAGGGACGCTACCGATTCCGGGCAGTACCGCACCAATTAGGGCATAAAATAAAGGAGCCATGACGCCATCGGTGGCGTTTTCTGTGACGGTTTCTAAAACGGCTCTAAGGATTTCTGACTCGGATAGGGTTTCGGTATCTCGACCCACATAACAACTTAATCGTTGACGAGCCGTGACTAAATCTCCTTGATCAATCCAGTATAAAACATCCTCTGCGGCATCCCTCAAACTTCGACCTGCAAAACAACTGGCCAAGAGAAGACTTTCTACTGTAATGCTCAAAATTGGATTCCAGGGAAATTGAACGACTAATGCTTGTACCCCATATCCAATTAAAGCCGTTGTTAAGGCACTCCCTAACACTACAATTAGGGTGAGGAATACCCCTGCAACCCGCAGAATTCTCGGTTGATTCAAGTGTTTAAAGAAAATTTGCGTATAGTGAGTAATTACCCACCCCATTACCTGCACTGGATGTAACCAATTTTGGGGATCTCCAATGAGATAATCTAATCCAGCTGCAATCAATAGAATGATCAGGGAATTAAAATCCGTCATGGACAATGGATAAATAGAACAGGACAAGAGATCTTTAGGGAAACTTCTAGGGCTAAAAATTCCCTAAACCACAAAGCTTGTTTCTTCCCCCTGTGCGGCTTGCCAACTGCGAGCATCATAATAGAGATCTTCGAGAGAAATCCCATACAGTGCTTCTTTCAGCTTTTGGTGTAAGCGATTCCACAGGGTAAAAGTTACCCAATCTTCTGCTTGTTCAACATCGGCTTGATGGCGGGGTAAAGGCTCAATAGTTTCTCCCACTGCTTCTAAGATCTGTCCGAGGGAGATCTGGGCTGGAGATTTTGCCAATAGATAGCCTCCTTGAGTACCTCGAACTGATTCAACTAACCCTGATCGTCGCATCTCAATTAACAGCTTTTCCAGATAGGGTGCAGGAATATTTTGGCGCTGTGCGATCGCGTTTACAGAAGTCGGCCCGATCCCTCGTTGTAAGGATAGATCGAGCAAGGCTTTAACGCTATAGTGTCCCCGTGTAGTTAACTTCATCCTGGGTAATAAAATAGATAACTTGGCAATGGAGTTTTAAAGGGTAAAGATGGTCTTGACAGATTCTACCAAGTTGAGCATACCTAAAGGGAATTCGTTACAACTTGCAGGAAAATGGCAGTACGATCCCCCTCTCAAGAGTTTAGTCTGGAGTTGATAACTTCTTATCAGTCTGGACAGTGAGTTTTTGATTTAAAGGGGGGTTGGACTTGATGTAATGGGGATTGATACTATTCTTGACAAGCTGATAGCTGAACGTGATCGGGAGTTGTTGGATGTCCCACCCTTCCACTCAACTGCTTGACTTGAATTAGATCTATTAAAAAATTTCAGAAATAGGTGAACAATTTCGTTAATTAGTGTATTATAGTTTTTCAAGTAGCGATCTAGCTAAACAATCTGGGCGACTTATCAGCCACCCAGGATAAAAGTCAAGACCTTTTGCAAAAAATTTACAGGAACAGTTAATGGCTAAAAAGAAAAGTTCTGATCCTCAACCTCAGCCTCTGACCGGAGAAGCTTTACTCGATAAAGTCAAAGGACTTGAACATCTGAGCAAAGAAGAGAAAGCTAGAGAATGTGGTTACTACACCCTGACTAAAAACAATGTTGAGCGCGTCAACATGATGAAATTCCTGAATGCTCTGATTGATGCAGAGGGAATTGAGTTAGATGGCAAACAACAAGGAAATGGACGGGGTGGACGCTCCGCTAGTTATCGAATTAGTGTTCAGTCAAATGGTAACTTGCTGATTGGTGCCGCTTATACAAAACAAATGGATTTGAATCCTGGTGATGAGTTTGAAATTTCTCTCGGACGTAAGCATATTCACCTCAAACAAGTGGAAGCTGGAGACGAAGAAGAAGAATCATAAGAGATGGTCTACAGCTAAATCCTGAGACTGAATTTAAACAGAGTTGTACGCGGTTTTAACGTACAAATTCTTTAGACTGGCAATGGCTCTTTTTAAGTCGCTGCCAGCTATTACTATGTTAATTCTAGATTTATAGTTAATCTATCAACTGCTATAATATTGGCGTACTAAGAATACATCCTCAATATGAAGCTTCACCAATTATTAGCCTTAATCCCAACTGTTAAAAACAAGGTCAATAAAGCCAAAACAGAGGTTTCCCATCTGATTCAGAAAACGGATTTGTTTAAAGGGTTGAACAGAAGCTATCAACCCCGCGAAGAGGAAGGGTTTGTCTACCCTTCTGAAAGTAAAATTGTTCAATTAAAAGCTATTGATTTAATTCAGAAGTTTAAACAAGCTAACCGAGAGTTAATTGATTTATGCGCCACTCAAGATTACACCAACTGCAATGCTAAAGCCAATGTTATAATTGATGGGATAACGATTCTTGAGAATGTTCCCGTCTCTCATTTGCTATTCCTTGAAAAACAAATCGAAGAAATCAAGACATTGATCCAGTCCTTGCCCACATTGGATTTAGATAAGGAGTGGGAATATTCGCAAAATAGAGGTTATTACACCTCTACCCCGAAAGAAACGGTTAAAACCAAGAAGATAACAGAATTTGTGGTAGCTTATGAGGCAACTAAGGAGCATCCCGCACAAATCAAGGAAGTCTCTAAAGATATTATTGAAGGGCTTTGGACTGCGATTGAGTTTTCAGGGGCATTGCCAGCAGATACGATTCGAGGATATCTTGAACGAGCCAACAAACTTTATGCTGCAATTGTGGTAGCCAGAGAAGAAGCCAACAGTATTGAAGTACAAAACCAACAAGTTGCTGATAGATTGTTCGATTATGTTTTTCCTGCTAATATGAATTAGAGCGCAAGTTCAAGTTTAGCGAATGGGGTGATTGTGTGGTTCAAATCCCACCCTGCCCCTATTCAATAAGGGCAGGTAGGCTAACTGGTAAAGCCACCTCTCGCATCAAGATTAAGTTTAGGTTCAAGTTATCGCTCCAGACTTAATCTCAACCCTTACTCTTTACATCGAACGCGACTAACAAGATTAGGGAACAACGGTTCAAATCCGTTATCCTGCTTTTAATTATGAATTATGCGGGATTAGTTTAGGGGTAAAACGCCCTAATATAAGTGTGATTAGTTCGCTACCGGAAATCAAAAAGTAAAGACAGTAAGTTTAATCTCTATCGCCCCGTCAAATGGATATTTTGGTGGGGCTTAAAGTTTTCGTGCAATTGCTTTAATACTTCACTTGCGTTCATCGGGCGGATAATTGGGATCACCCAGTCCCCCCACCCGGTCAGGGGGCCAAAAACGAACCGTTGCTCGACCGATAATATTTTCACGGGGGACAAAACCCCAATAGTGGCTATCGTAACTATTATTGCGGTTATCACCTAAAACTAAATACTGGCCTTCGGGAACTGTTCCTGGCCCCCAATTATATTCAGGTTTTTCCGCAATATACTTTTCTGGGAGAGGTTCACCATTGATGAACACCAAACCATTTTTGACCTCTAGCGTCTCACCGGGTAAACCGATGATTCTTTTAATAAACGCATCCTTATATTGTTTTTTCAGTTCGTCGGTGGGACTAAACACCACCACATCACCCCGATGGGGTTCTCCCAACCGATAACCAACTTTATCAATAATCAATCGATCATTAATTTCTAAAGTCGGTAACATTGAGCCAGAGGGAATGTAGCGAGCTTCAGCAACAAAGGTGCGAATGCCTAACGCCAAAAAGATACTCAAACTAACAGTTTTGAGGATCTCTACCCAAGGGTTCTCTTGTTGTTGAGGGGAAGGTTTAACTGGATCTGGCTCTTGATTAGGCAGGCTACTCATAAATGGTCACAAGACTAGAAACTAGATTCATCATATCAAATTTGTCCGAAATAGGGAGATGATAGTTCCCTATAATTAGAAGACAAATTCAAGGTTAAATAGTTTTATAGCAGATTGGATGAAGAAAATTATGTCTAATTCTGATGGTGTATTAATTAATCAAGCTCGGATTTTGTTACCGAATGGTGATTTTTTACTGGGAGATGTCGCCATTATTCAGGGTAAAATCGTTGAGATTGCTCCAGAAATTGATCATCACGCTCTGGGGATAGATGATTGGGAAATTATTGATGCCAAAGGGTTAACTTTATTACCCGGTGTGATTGATCCGCAGGTGCATTTTAGAGAACCGGGTTTAGAATATAAAGAAGACTTATTTACGGCGAGTTGTGCTTGTGCAAAAGGTGGCGTCACTTCGTTTTTAGAAATGCCTAATACTCGACCCTTAACCACAACTCAAGCCAATTTAGATGATAAATTAAGACGAGCTTCAGAAAAATGTATGGTTAATTACGGCTTTTTTATTGGAGCCACAGCCGAAAATTTACCCGATTTATTAGAAGCAAATCCGACTCCGGGGATTAAAATATTTATGGGGTCGATGCACGGAGATTTATTAATTGATCAAGAGGAAATATTAGAGACTATTTTTGCCAAGGGCGATCGCTTAATTGCAGTTCACGCCGAAGATCAAGCTCGAATTAATCAACGTCGTCAAGAATTTGCGGGAATTACTAACCCGGCAATTCATTCTACCATTCAAGATAATTTAGCAGCCTTACAAGCCACTCAACTCGCCTTAAAACTCTCTAAAAAATATCAACGACGGTTACATATTCTGCATCTTTCAACGGGGGAAGAAGCGCAATTATTACGTCAAGATAAACCAGACTGGGTAACAGCAGAAGTCACCCCTCAACATTTATTATTAAATATAACAGATTATGATAAAATTGGAACCTTAGCACAAATGAATCCCCCCTTGCGATCGCCCCAAGACAATCAAATATTATGGCAAGCGTTATTAGAGGGTGTGATTGATTTTATCGCAACAGATCACGCCCCCCATACCTTAGAAGAAAAGGCGAAAGGCTATCCGAATACCCCATCAGGAATGCCGGGAGTTGAGACTTCTTTACCCTTAATGTTAACACAAGCAATGCAAGGAAAATGCACAGTTCAACAAGTCTCAAATTGGATGTCTACGGCTGTAGCAAAAGCTTATAAAATTCCCAATAAAGGGAAAATCGAAGTAGATTATGATGCGGATTTAGTCTTAGTGAATTTAGAGAATTATCGTCCGGTATTGCGGGAGGAAGTATTAACAAAATGTGGTTGGAGTCCCTTTGAAGGCTGGGAGTTAACCGGATGGCCAGAATATACAATTGTGGGGGGAAAAGTTGTTTATGAAAATCGGAAAGTCAATACAGAAGTTCGGGGTCAGGCGTTAAGGTTTGAGAGTTAAATAATTATATTGCTGTCTGGGGTTTAATTGATTAAAAAGCCAGTCTAAATCAGTGTTAATTTAAGGAGTAGGGGCGGGTTGAGTGGGGTTGGTGTCAACTTAACGCCAAAAGCCCGGAACTAAAGTTCGGGCTAAAAGCTCAAACCCGTTAAAACGGGTTAAGAAAGAGAAGTTTTGAGTCATCTTTAGATGACTTTAGCTCTTAGCCCGAACTTTAGTTCCGGGCTAACATGGGTTAAGTTGACACTAATGGTTGAGTGGGGTTGCAGTTAATCAGGAAAGATCAAGCACTCCCGCCGCCCTTACACACTTGCTAGACGTTAATTGATCAGCCCTCTCTAAAACCACTTAATCCTAATAATTCTTGAGCAGAAGCTAAGAGTTTAATCGTTACTTCTTCAATTTCTCCCTGTTCAGTTAGTTCAGTTAAGAGAAATTGCCATCCCACATTGACACTAAACAAGACCGTTTGAACATTCCCCAATACTTGCACAACCTGTTGACCATTTTCTAATATTTTGATCTGAGCAGTGTTCGGTTTTAGCTTCATTCCTTTGGCTTCCGTTTCCAGATAATTTTGAATAGCCTCTTGACCTGTAATTAATTCGGCAAAGGGCGCGTAAAGTTTTCCCTGGGGAATAAATAAAGAAGCCGTTGTTACAAAATCTTCATCATTAAAGCTTTCAAAATAACGAATTATAGCGATCGCATTAACTCCATCAATAGACAATATAGATTGACAATCTAAGGATGTTGTTGTCATTTTTTTATCCTCAACCCTAAACTTTTTCTAAATTATAAATTTGTTTAAACCCTAAAATTTGCTAGAACTCAAAAATCTATCTATAGCATGACTATCTATTTGCTAAAATACAAACTGTAGTAATCAATAATCAGCCAGCCGTTAACCATCAACCGTCAACCAATATGGATTCAGAACAAATCAAGCAAAAAGCCCTATCTTTGGGATTTCATAAGGTTGGGATTGCTACTATTCCTGATAGGCAGGACAATAATCAACGGTTAAAAACTTGGTTAAATCAAGGATATGCTGCGGACATGGCGTGGATGAATAACCCCAAACGCCAAGATATTCGTCAATTGATGCCAGAAGTTGAGTCTGTTATTTGTGTAGCGTTGAACTATTATACTTCTGAACAATATCCTCAAGGAAAAGAATTTGCTAAAATTTCCCGCTATGCAAGAGGACGAGATTATCATCGAGTTCTACACAAAAAGCTGAAAAAATTTTCGCAATGGTTACAACAACAAGGAGAAGGAATTCAAGCGCGATATTATGCCGATACTGGGCCTATTCAAGATAAAGTTTGGGCACAACAAGCGGGTATTGGATGGATTGCTAAAAATAGTAATCTGATTACCAGAAACTATGGTTCTTGGGTATTTTTAGGGGAAATTTTAACAAATTTAACTTTAACACCCGATCCTCCCCATACTCAACATTGTGGTACTTGTACCCGGTGTTTAGAAGCTTGTCCAACCCAGGCAATTACTCAACCCTTTGTCGTCGATGCCAATCTTTGTATTGCCTATCATACAATAGAAAATCGGGCTGAAACCTTACCGGAAAATATTAGTAAAAAGTTAAACAGTTGGGTCGCAGGTTGTGATATTTGTCAAGAAGTTTGTCCTTGGAATCAACGTTTTGCTCAGGAAACAGACGTTGCAGAATTTCAACCCAATCCTCAAAATCTTGCCCCTAAATTAAGCGAATTAGCAGAACTTTCTGAGGAAGAATGGAATCAACGCTTTCGTGGGTCTGCCTTACGACGGATTAAACCGCAAATGTGGCGTCGCAATGCTAAGGCGAATTTAGAGTTTTAAAAAATTCTCTATTGCCTTAATTGATAACTTAGTGGGTACATTAGAAAATGTAAAAGTCCCCCTAAAAAAGGGAAATTTTTAGGATCTAATCTAATGTCTAAGTCCCCTTAATACTCCTTCTTTCTTTCTTCGTGTCTTAGTGCCTTTGTGTTTCCTTCTTTCCGATACCATTGAGATAATATGATCGGGGAAATTCCCCAATAATATCCAATAATCATGAATTGATTAATTAATGTCGTTTGAAAGACTCCTAATTTTTGCCACCGTCGTCCTGATGTAATTACAAAACTCGATAAAATCTCAATTTTCCCTAAACGATTTAAACGACGAATCAACTCAAAATCCTCCATAATGGGTTGTTCAGGAAATCCCCCAATATTCCAAAACGTTGAAGCCTTAATAAAAATAGCTTGATCTCCATAGGGCATTTGTAAATATTTTGAACGCCAAAACACCATTTTTTCAATTAACCTTAAACTCCATTCAGGCGCATTAATTTTTAATTGAAATGCTCCGGCAATTATGTTATAATCTATAAGAGTTTTTCGGACTTCTATTTCAAATTCTAGGGGTAATTGCGTATCTCCATGCAAAAACAATAAAATCTCACCCGTTGCTATCTTTGCTCCGGCATTCATTTGCAACCCCCGTCCTCGATGGGTAACTATCACATTCACCCCCAAATTTTGAGCTATTTGAACAGTATTATCCTGACTTCCCCCATCCACAATAATAATCTCTATATTTTCTGAATTTTGAATCCCAGAAATCACCGATTCAATATTTTCTGCTTCATTTAAAACGGGAATAATAATTGAAATTTTTGCCGATTCAGGATTAAAATTCATCAAGGGATCACTGAGCCAATTACGTCTATTTATAAAATCCTTGATAATTTATCACGTTTTCTGAGATAATAATAACGAGATCAAAAATGGGTTTACAGCGAGTAACAACGCTACAAAAAAACGTCGTTGAACCGTTGGAACATAACCCACAAGCAACAGAGGAACTATCAATGTCCGATAACGTTAGAAGTCAAGCCATTACCCAAGGAACCCAACGCACCCCCAACCGTGCAATGTTGCGGGCGGTGGGATTTGGTGATCAAGATTTTACCAAACCCATCGTTGGAATTGCCAACGGTTACAGCACCATCACCCCCTGTAATATGGGGATTAACAGCCTAGCATTACGCGCAGAAACCGCCCTCAAACAAGCGGGAGCGATGCCACAAATGTTCGGAACAATTACCGTCAGCGATGGCATTTCTATGGGGACTGAAGGGATGAAATATTCCTTAGTTTCACGGGAGGTAATTGCTGACTCTATTGAAACCGCTTGTAACGCCCAAAGTATGGATGCGGTTTTAGCCATTGGGGGTTGTGATAAAAATATGCCGGGGGCGATGATTGCAATTTCTCGGATGAATATTCCGGCGATATTTGTATATGGGGGAACGATTAAACCTGGACATTATAATGGGAAAGATTTAACCGTTGTTAGCGCTTTTGAAGCCGTCGGACAATATAGCGCTGGAAAAATTGACGATACCGAATTAATTGAAGTCGAACGTCGGTCATGTCCGGGGGCGGGTTCCTGTGGGGGAATGTACACTGCAAATACCATGTCTTCTGCTATTGAAGCGATGGGAATGAGTTTAATGTATTCCTCAACAATGGCAGCAGAAGATGAGGAAAAAGCCGAAAGTACAGAAAAGTCAGCTTATGTGTTACGAGATGCTATTAAAAACCGCATTCTTCCCCGTCAAATTCTAACTCGAAAAGCCTTTGAAAATGCGATCGCTGTAATTATGGCCGTGGGCGGTTCAACGAATTCAGTTTTACACTTATTAGCGATTGCAAATGCCATCGGAGTTGAACTAACTATTGATGATTTTGAAGTGATTCGGGCTAAGGTTCCTGTGTTGTGTGATTTAAAGCCCAGTGGTCGTTATGTGGCGATAGATTTACACAAAGCTGGGGGCATTCCGTTAATCATGAAAATGCTATTAGAAAAAGGCTTAATTCATGGGGATGCGTTAACAATAACTGGAAAAACCGTAGCCGAACAATTAGCCAATGTTCCCTCCGAACCCAGTCCCGACCAAGATGTAATTCGTCCTTGGAATAATCCCATGTATGCTCAAGGACATTTAGCGATTTTAAAAGGTAATTTAGCCACAGAAGGTGCGGTTGCTAAAATTACTGGCGTTAAAAATCCAGTGATTACTGGCCCAGCGCGAGTTTTTGAATCGGAAGAAGAATGTTTAGATGCAATTTTAGCCGGAAAAATTAGCGCTGGCGATGTGATTGTGATCCGTTATGAAGGGCCGAAAGGCGGGCCAGGAATGCGGGAAATGTTAGCGCCAACTTCGGCAATTATTGGGGCTGGTTTAGGGGATAAAGTTGGATTAATTACCGATGGTCGTTTCTCTGGTGGAACTTATGGAATGGTTGTCGGTCACGTCGCCCCAGAAGCAGCCGTTGGCGGGAATATTGGTTTAGTTCAAGAGGGGGATAGTATTACCATTGATGCCCATCAACGGTTATTACAAGTGAATATTTCTGATGAAGAATTAGCCCAACGTCGTCAAACTTGGCAAGCTCCAAAACCCCGTTATACGAAAGGAGTTTTAGCCAAATATGCGAAGTTAGTTTCATCTAGCAGTATTGGGGCTGTGACAGACTTAAACTTAAGTTAATTCTCCCCTTATTAATCCAGGCGTGAAACCTCGTAGTGAGCCCTTCAGGGCTCATTTAATTATTTACTCTAATTGTGTTACTAAAAATGGATTTATAATTATTGTTTTTTGTTCAATAAGTTGATTAGCTTGCATATCTTCTGAATATAAAATATTACAATTTTGTTGTAAAGCTGTAGCCAGAACCAGACTATCCCAATAAGTATAACCGTATTTAGAATTAATGTCTAACGCTGTGATCACTTTTAAAACATCTATTTCCACAATAGTAAAATTTGTCACCATTTCCAGAATAATCTGTTTAACTTCATCTTTGGGTTTTACCTTCTTTTTAGTCATAACATTATAGAATTCACCCAAAATCTGAGTGCTAACAATGATTGAGGTAAAGTTATTATTAACCAACTCTCTCACCTTAACAGACTTATTCGGTGAATTTTGGGAGTAAAGATAAACCCAGAGGTTAGTATCTAATAGAACCTTATTTTTCATAAAGTTCCTCTCTATTAAATTCATAGTTATCTGGGAGAGTAAAGGAATGTTGATCTACAAACTCAAAAAATCTTTGCTTTTTGACTTCAATTTCATCTGTTTCCACAAGAATAACTTTAAAACTTTTTCCTTCCCATTCATCACTCAACTTTTCAGAGAGGATCAAATTACCATTATTACAAGTTGCTTGGATAACTTTGTACATTGTAGTGATGATCTCCTTATAAAGCTTTATAAATATTTTTTCAGCCTTGTTTTGGGGATTAAAATCAGCTAAATCAACATCTCCCCGCATCAAACCCCTTATTCAATTGTAACCAATATCATCAATTCTTGTCAATTATAAAATAGCGATCGCCCCGATCTCCAGTTTAAAAAATTGGATTAAAGAGCGATCGCTATCAAACATTTATTATTAGGCTTTAGCCCTAAATTCCAAGAAACTACAGGCTAACAGCAGCACCCGTTGAAGGTTTAGCAGCTTCAGGAGATTTTGACCCCAACATCGTCTGATAAAGTTTCACTAATTGTTGTTCTTGTTCGGCTAAATGTTGTTCAATTTCGGTAAATAATGCCGTTGAAACGGGGTCAGTGGTTTGAACTCGTAAATTAAAAACATCGACAACCCCCGTTTGAATATCCCCTAATGCTTGTTTAGCGATCGCAATATCATCACTAGACTGTAACCAACTTTTTAACTTAGCATAAGGTTCCGCCATTGCTGAAGGTAAACTCGGTTTTTCTCCTAACTCTTGTAAACGAGTTTCTAACTGCTCAATATGTTGCCGTTTAATGGCAATAAAATCCTTCAACATTAACTTTAACTTCAGATAATCTGCCTTTTCTGAATACTGTTCTAACGCTTCTAAAGAATAATGTTCTCCCCCTAAAGCCGTATTCAACGCTTTAGTAATTTCTCCTTTGGTTGAACCTCCCCAAGCATCCGCTAATTTCCACCATTCCGCTAAATTATTATTTTCATCAGGAAGACCCGCCTGTTTTCCCAAACCTAATTTGTTTAAAATAGCAGTGGTAAAAATTGCTAAATCTCCCGGTTGACGAGAGGTAATTAAATTGCCATCAACCACTAAAGCTTTATTCAAATAAATCGCCCCAGAATTCATCATATCTTTGCGAATAGCGACAAACCCCGTCGCATTTTTTCCGCGTAATAAATCCCCTTCAATTAACAACTGGGGCCCATGACAAACCGCAGCCACCCATTTTCCTTGTTCCATCATTTTCTGCACAAATTTAACCGTATTCGGGTTACAACGCATTTTATCCGGTGCCATTCCCCCCGGAATAATTACAGCATCAAAGTCTTCTGGACGCGCTTCTGTGGTTGTTCCATCGGCGGAATGAGTCATTTTTCCTTGTTTACCTTTGTATTTTTCATTCATCCGAGAACCGAGAACAACGGTTTCTACTTCGGACATTTTCAAGGCATTATAAGGAATCAAAAACTCTGAATCTTCGACCCCATTCTCAATTAAAATGGCAACCCGTTTTTTAGATTTACTGTCATTGTTCAATGTCATGATCTTTCTCCTTTCAATGATGAATTCACTATTAAAGTTTGAATCAACAATCTGAGCTTTAAAAAGATTTTTTTTATGGCTCTATAAGCTCAATAGATTGATTAGCCATTTCGTTATTTTAATAATTTCAAACTCTAAGATTCATCTGTCAAAGGTTGGAGAAATGATCAGGGTGTAGAGTGCGTTGGCTAAAATCCCATAAATGAGTTAGGAGTTAGTTCGTGGAATTTAGCTTATACACCTTACTATTCTGATAATGATAATAATTCAGGAATGGTTACAAACCGATAACCTTGTTTTTGTAATTCAGGAATCATAATCTTTAAGGCTTCTATGGTTTGAAAACGATTTCCACCGCCATCGTGCATTAACACAATATCCCCTGGACGTGCTTGATTTAAAACGCGATTTGCTAAAATTTCAGCAGATGCTTGTTGATAGTCTTTCGTATCAATAGACCACATAATAACGGCATAGTTTTTACTGCGAGCATACTCCGCAACGCCATTATCTAAAATTCCTCCAGGGGGACGAAATAACCGCGTTTTTAATCCTGTCATTAACTGTAATTTTGCTGATGTATTTTCAATTTCGGCTTTAGCTTTTTGGGGTTCCATTTTGGGATAAGAATGTGTCCAACTATGATTCCCAACTGCATGATTTTCTTGAACCACTTGTTGTATAATTTCCGGGTATAATACTAAATTGCGACCTAAAATAAAGAATGTGGCTTTAACATCAAACTGTCGCAAAACCGCTAAAATTTTTAACGTTTCTAACCAGGGGCCATCATCAAAAGTTAAGGCGATTACTTTTTCTTGATTTCGGGGATAAACATTATGAACTGTTTTACCTTGATAGCGTTCTGGAATTAAAGAATAATAGGGTTTTTCCGGTTTCTTTAAACTCGGAGGGGGGAAAGGTTTTCTAGGAATAAAAGGGTCTGGTTTTCCTAACGGGGGAAGTGGTGGTTTTTCCATCCCATCTTCAGAAGAATTCATCGGTTGTATGGGAACCGAATTTTGAGCTTGCGCTTCAATAACAGACAAAGAGACAGCTACTTGTCCATGATTAAAGCTTAATATAAAAATTCCACTCACACCACAAAGTAGAATCTGTGAAAACCGTTTAGAATGTTGGGAACCTGTCATCGATTTTAAGCGTCAAAATAATCTGACTCTAGTTTACGAGACTTTCCCACAAACTCGCGTAAATCTTAATTAAATATGAGAATGTTCATGATCAGAAACAATCTCCGCTTTGTTGGGTGTTAATGCGATCGCAAATAAAAACGAGACTAACGGCCCTACAATAAAAATAGCCAATTCTAACCCTGTCATAATCTACCCCCTATGGGTTGCGGTATTTATGCAGCCCTATTCCCATTGAATGCAGCGTTAATTATTAGTCAGGTTTTTAACGAACCCAGGCTGAAAAACGGCTTCTGCATCAGAAAATTTGCTGATAATACTCTCTATATTCTTAAATATACTATAATCATCCTCATCCAGCACCCCTCTATAGGATCATAGGTCTTCCTTTAACTCAATCTTTATATTCAAAAAATCAACCTTTGCAAAGCCTAAATTTTATTCATAAATCTTTATATAGTAATCTTAAAAGGGAACAGGGAACAGGGAACAGGGAACAGGGGGAAAATAGTTGATTGTCTGGGTTTCATCGTGAGTCTATATTCTCACTTTTTTAGGATTTATTATATCTCGTTAAACCCAGAAAATAATAACTTTTTAGAAGATTGTAAAACTGAAAAATATAGATTAAAATCGGAAAACAGAAACAATCTCAGCCAAACAGAGGGGAGCAAGACCATGAGTGGCGAAAAACGGCGATATGTTAGTGTTGAAGAACAGGAATTGCGACGTCTGAAAGAACAGGAAAGTCGTTTGCGTTCTGTACAACAGGATCTCCCAGAACGGTTAAATGCAGTCCGAGAACAGGCGCGGCAAGAGTTCCAACAACGTTTTGCACCCCTCGAACAACGTGCCCAACGGCAGGAACAGGAAAGCCAACGTTTAAAAAGTAGTTTAGCCGATTTAGAACGCAATACCCAAAAGCGGTTACAGCAACAGCGTCAAGAATTTCAAACCGCAGTCCGAGACTCGGAAAAACGTCAACAACAGGCGCTACAACAGGAAACCAACCGTTTAGAAACTGCAATGCGTCAAGGGTTTCGAGAACAGCGTCAGGAATATTTAAAAATTACCCAACAACAACGTCAGGAATATACCCGTTTAATAACAGAACAGGATCAGAAATTCACTCAATTAATTATAGAAGAACGCAATGAACGTAAGCAAGGACAACGAATTTTACAACAACAAATTGATCATGTTGTCAATGATTTAAAACAGGAACGTCAACAAAAATCCCAACTTGCTCAAGATTTGTTAGCCGATGTAGAAGCGATTTGGCAACAAATTGATCGAGATTATCAACATCAGAAGTTTGCCCCTGGACGGTTAGCAGAATTGCATCGGGGATTAGAATTAGCGAGAACGAATATTCAAAATGGGGTGATGGAAGCTGCGATCGCAACTACCCAACAAACCTATTTAGAATTAGCGGATTTACGCTTAGAATTAGAACAAAAAGAGCAAGAATGGCTATTACTTTATCAAGCAGCTTTAGAAGATTTAAAAACTCTAATCACAGAGGTACAAGCAAATCGAAACTGTGAGGTAGAAGTGGGACAGGGAGATGAAACAGAAACCTTTAAATTAGAAGTCGATTATTGGGTAAATGGTCGATTAACCGAATATGAACAACAGTTAAAACAATTAGAAACTCAACTCCAAACCCAATCAGAAACCCTAACAACCGAACAGATAAAACAGTTAAGTGATCAAATTTTAGCCCAACAACCGATATTAGGAGAAATTGTAGAACAGGCGAAATTATCAATTTTAGGATCTCAACTCCGGGTAGAAATTGCCGACCGTGTAGTTGATGTTTTAGAATCTTTAGGATATCGTCTTCTTGATCCTGAATCTGATGCAGTTTACGAAGGTTCAGATCAACGTAATGCTTTTGTAGTAAAAGTTAAAAATGTTGCTGGTGATGAAGTGGTAACGGTGATTAGTCCTGAAGCCGAATTTGGTGCTAATTCAGTTTCAATTAATACCTTTAGTGAAATCTTAATTGATGAACAGACAACCACACAAAATGCCGAGGCAATTTTTACCGCTTTAAATGACTCCGGTGTCCAAGGAAATCGGCCGACAGAATGTTATGAAAAACCTCAAGACGACTATAAAGATTTGGAGAAAGTTAAACAGCGTAATCAAACACAAACCAAGGGTCTGTAGGGGCGGGTTCGAGTTAACCTTTGAAACCCACAAATAATTGATCTAAACCCGCCCCTGACCCTGCCCCAAAATTTCATCAGCAATTAAAAATTAATGGTGGGGTTGGGCGGGTTTATGATAGTTATTGGTGGAAATCATAAATTTGTACAGAACCCGCCCCTACGGGTTTAGGGAATATTTGATCACCCCGACAATGATATAATTTTATCTAAGATTGCAAACCCTAACGTTATGGCTAATTGTCCCATCTGTCAAACAGAATATACAGAAAATCAAGTTAGCTTCTGTACAACTTGTGGATGGGATTTAACGCCCTATCCCGTGACTTTCCCTGGACATATCCCCGATGAATTTAGAGCTAAGGAAAAAGCTAAATTCAAGTGGGCAAAACAAGCATGGTTAAAATTAAAAACCCAGCAAAAACAGTTAAAAGAACAACAACTTGCCTCTCAACAACAGTTAACCGAAATTTTAACTAAATTTGATCAATTTTCCCAAGTTCCCAGTCAACAATTAACAGAATCTATCTCTACTCTCACCCAACAGTTAGCAATAATTCAACAACAACTGACCACCGCCACCGCAGAACGTCAGCAACTCCAAACCCAAGTTAATCAGTTAAACCAATCTCAAATAGAATATCAGGAAAAATTAGCCCAAGAAATCGTTACCCCGCAAACCTTACTCAATTTTTTTACCCCCATTAACGAAAAGTTAACGGCGATTAAAACACAACTCGAAGCAGCTAAAATAGAAGCATCAATTCCTCAAAAAAAACCATCTTTAAAGATAAAACTGCGCGAAGTTAGCTTTGTAGGCGTTACTGTTAATCGTCAAGGACTAATTATTAATTCTCAACCTCAAAAAGCTCAAGAATTTCTGGAAGATTTAGACACAAAAAAAATGTTAGAAATGGTGTCTATTCCGGGTGGGACGTTCCTGATGGGTTCACCCCAGAGAATAGGAAATGACAGCGAAAAACCCCAACATCAAGTTACCGTTTCAGCTTTTTTGATGGGCAAATATCCCATTACTCAAGCCCAATGGAAACGGGTTGCTAATCTACCGAAAGTTCGCCGTGACCTAAAACCAGACCCTTCTAACTTTAAAGGCGAGCGCCGACCCGTAGAAAATGTCAACTGGGATGATGCGGTGGAATTTTGTGCCAGACTATACCAATACACAGGAACAGCCTATCGCTTGCCCAGTGAGGCGGAATGGGAATATGCCTGTCGCGCTGGAACTACGACTCCTTTCCATTTTGGCGAAACCATTACAGCCGATTTAGCTAATTATGACGCGAGTAATACTTACGACAATGGGCCAAAAGGAATCCATCGTCAACAAACTACCGTTGTGGGAAGTTTTCCCCCCAATGCTTTTGGTTTATACGATATGCACGGTAATGTCTGGGAATGGTGCGCCGACCCTTTGCATGAAAATTATCAGGGTGCGCCGACTGACGGAAGTGTTTGGGAGTCTGGGGGAAATACTGATTTCCGGGTGGTACGCGGAGGTTCGTGGTACGATAACCCCAGGAATTGTCGTAGTGCCAATCGTTTCAAGAGCGTGCCGGACAGTCGGAACTTGTACTTCGGATTTCGTGTTGTTTCCTCCCCGCCTGGGTGGACTTTGTAACCCTTTTTCCTAATTAAAAATCAATGGCGGGGTTGGGCGGGTTTATGATAGTTATCGCTGGGAATTATAAATTTGTACGGAACCCGCCCCTACGGGTTTAGGGAATATTTGATCACCCTAACGCCACCCCAAAATTTCATCAGCAATTGAAAATTAATGGTGGGGTTGGGCGGGTTTATGATAGTTATTGGTGGAAATTATAAATTTGTACGGAACCCGCCCCTACGGGTTTAGGGAATATTTGATCGCCCTGACCCCAGCCTAAAATTTAATCAGCAATTAAAAATCACTGGCGGGGTCGGGCGGGTTTATGATAGTTATTGGTGGGAATTATAAATTTGTACGGAACCCGCCCCTACGGGTTTAGGGAATATTTGATCGCCCGTAGGGGCGGGTTCGAGTTAACCTTTGAAACCCACAAATAATTTATCTAAACCCGCCCCTGACCCCGAAAGAGATCCCCCCTAACCCCCCTTAAAAAAAGGGGGGGATCAGAAATAAATCAAAGTCCCCCTTTTTAAGGGGGATTTAGGGGGATCTAATCTATCGGTTTTATTCCTATATTCATCCTTACTAATATGACTATTGAACGAATTACATCGGGGTTAAATTTAGATTCAGGCGATCGCTTTTTTATCTTCTACGGAACTAATACTAGCGATACCTTCTGCACTCCAGATTTATTATTACAAGATATTGAACAGGTTTTACATCGTTATTTACAATCTCAAGGTTATCAAAGAATCCTGTTTTATTCAGGAGTGGAAAAACTGTATTTCTTAGATCAACTATCCCGCGATCGCTGTCTTCCCCAAACTCAATCTAACAATAATTCTACCCCTTGTCAAGAACTCAGATTCTCCGGTTCATTAGGAAGAAAACGCGGATTATTAGGGCGAAAAACACCCGCCACCCCGACCGAAATTCCACCAACAACCCGCAATACTCCAACTCGATTACAAGATGTTAATATTCTGCCTATTTTTGAAACTGTGATGCAGGATATTAACCAAAAATCCGTAATTATTTTTACCAATACGGAAGATTTAGGACAATTTGATCATCGCCGCGAACTATTTGGGCGGTTTGTTAATTGGTTACGTTTACCGCCGCAAAATTCTAACCTGTGTATTTTTATTTCTCACCATGAAACCAGTGCTAAATTGCAAGAATATTGCGATCGCATTGGTTTCACTCTCCTATCTAATTATATCAGCAAACGAGATGATTCTACAACTCAATCTCTAAATTTAGTTCGCCTAGCATCTCCCGATATTCAAGAAATTAATAACTTACAACAGTATTTTAGGTTACAGGAACAAAAAACCCTAGTTTGGAAAAATCTTAATCAACTCTCCCAATGGATATCGGCGGAAAACCAATCTCTAAAGACTTGGTATCATCGGTTTAAAAGCGTTCCTGAAATTTCCCTAACTCAAGCAAAAGCAAAGCGTTGGTTTACTGCGGATATTAGCACCCAACCTGCTTTAGAAAGGTTAAATCAAATGATTGGTTTATCGAGTGTCAAAACCTTAATTAGTCAACAAATACCCCAGCTAATTGTACAACAACAACGTCAAAAACAAGGACAACAAACCGACCCACCCCGTCTACATTTAATCTTTACCGGAAATCCGGGTACAGGGAAAACCACCGTAGCGCGATTAATTGGGGAAATATATCGAGATTTAGGATTATTAAAACGGGGTCATGTTCGAGAAGTTGCTAAACAGGATTTAGTCGCTGGATATGTGGGACAAACCGCAATTCAAACTAATGAAGTAATTGATAAAGCCTTAGATGGGGTATTATTTATTGATGAAGCTTATACCTTAAGTCAAGGGGGAAATAATGATTTTGGTCAGGAAGCAATTGATACTTTGCTGAAAAGAATGGAAGATGAACGTCATCGACTGGCGGTAATTATTGCGGGATATCCTGATAATATTAATGAATTTTTGGAAAGTAATCCAGGGTTAAAACGTCGCTTACCTACTACGATTATTTTTGAAGATTATACTCCCTCGGAATTGTTAGCGATTTTTCAACAACGGTTATCGCGGGTACAATGTTCGATGACATCGGAATTAGAATTAGCTTTAGTTGGTTTGTTCACAGATTTGTATAGACGACGGGATCAAAATTTTGGTAATGCGGGGGTAGTGGAAAATTTATTTGATAAAATGGATCAATTGCGTTCTCAGCGTGTAATTCAGCAGAATTTAGAACCGTTACAAGAACCTTTTCAACTCCAAGATTTACCCCCAGAATATCGCCAAGAATCTCGAAAAAATGAGCAAGTTTTACAGGAGTTATTACAACAATTAGATCGGTTAACGGGATTAGATTCTGTTAAACAGAATATCAGAGAAATTGTGAATGAACAATTAGCCAATCAACGGTTAAGAGAAGCGGGAATTGCTATTAATGAAGGTCAGCAAACGCGCCATCTATTATTTACCGGAAATCCAGGGACGGGAAAAACAACGGTAGCGCGATTAATTGGACAAATTTTTAAAGCCTTGGGACTATTACAAAAAGGGCATTTTATTGAAGCAAATCGCAGTAATTTAGTCGCCGGATATGTGGGACAAACGGCTTTAAAAACTAAAGAAATGATTGAATCTGCGTTAGATGGGGTATTATTTATTGATGAAGCTTATGGGTTAAGTCGCAGTGATTCCGGTCAAGATTTTGGACGGGAAGCGATTGATACGTTAGTACCCATGATGGAAAATGAACGCGATCGCCTGATTGTTATTTTAGCAGGATATACCCTAGAAATGCAAGGGTTTATGAATGCAAATTCGGGGATTAAATCTCGAATTGGTAATATTATTGAATTTCCTGATTATACCGCAGAAGAATTACATCAAATTTGTTTAGGAATGGGTCAGCAAGGGGGGTGGATAGTTACCCCAGAAGTATCGACAAAATTGTTAACTATATTTCGAGATCTGTATGAACATCGGGGGCGAAATTTTGGCAATGGTCGAGAGGTCAGAAACCTTTATGAAAAAATGGTACAACGTCTAAAAAGTCGGATTGTTCGAGAGCATTTATCTGGGGAAGGGATGAGAACTTTTAGATTAGAAGATATTCCCAATTATGAAGGGAAAGAATTATAGGTTTTTTTGTTAATCACTAATATTTGATTTCTTAACCCGCGCACCATCCGGGTTTTGTCTGTGTAGCGACAGATTTCAATCTGTCGGAGGGGAACTAGGGGGAATGGTGCGTGCGCTGCGCTTACGCACCCTACTTGGTGGCGGTATCGATAGCAGTTTTAAAATGATTGGAAAAATTTAGAGGGGGAACACCAACCATTAAGGCTTCATTGGGGCGCAGATGAATTTCTACATCTCGCTGACGTTGTGTAAATAAACTGGCTTCGGGTAAATGACGAGAAGTTAAAAAATGTACGACTTGATTTGATGAACCTCGCCAACCTTGATTATCATTTAATTCAGGAAGATATTGTCCATCAATTAAAACATCAATTAAGGTTAAAATTTGATCAATAGTAGGGTTGTTTTGGGCTTGCAGTTGTGTTAAAGTAAACCCAGTAAAACAAATAATAGAAATATCCCGTTGTTGACGTAAATTATGGAATAATTCACTCAATGCTGATGCTTGTAACATCGGTTCACCCCCGGAAACGGTTAACCCTTCTGTACCCGGAATTGATAATATATAATTAGCTAATTTTTGGGGATCAATTTCTGTGGCTTGTTTCTGGGGTATCCACTCAGGAGAAACACAACCCCGACAGTTAAAACAACATCCCTGCACCCAAATTACAAACCGTTGACCTGGGCCAAGGGTACGAGTTGAAGGGCAAATTTCAGCAATATTAATTAAGGTCATGTTTGAATGTTATTTTTATTTAATTATAATTAAACAGAGCCCGCTTTAGGAAGAATTCTAATGACACTGCAAGAATTACAAAACCAAGCATTACAATTACCAATTAGCGATCGCTGGCAGTTAGTCCAGTCTGTTTTAACTTCAATTCAACAAGAAACTTTGTTATCTATTTCTCCGACTCCAAGCGTTGAATTTATTACCGATCTTGATCCTTGGACTCAAAGTTTGATCGGTGTAATTCAACTCAATGCAGATGATTCTATTGAGTCCTATAGCACTACGCATTACAGTTAGGACATTTCTAAATCATGAAACTTCTTTACCGCTTACTGTTCCCTGTTCCCTGTTCCCTGTTCCCTAGTGCTATATTAAAAAGTAAAGCGAGTTTTTTGTTGTATCTGTTCTTGTTTTTGTCGAGATGTTGATAATTCTTGGTCAATTTCTGCTAAGGTTTCCTGTACGGTTTTGAGCAGATGATCAATTTTTTGACAATTCACAGGTAAGAGTTTTCCTAATACCGCATTGGTTTGATAATGGCTATTTAAAATCGTGATTAATTCCTGGGTTATTGTTTGATAAGTTTCAAAATCAGTTTGAGTTTGTTGGATTTGTTGCTGCACTTGGGTATAGGTTTCTTGTTGTTGAATGAGTTGTTGTTTCTGAGTTTCTAAATGAGCTAATTCTTCGGCGAGTGCTTCTGATAATCGTTGACGTTGAAGTTGGGTTAGGGTGATTAATTCTGATAGGGAATTGCGGGTACTTTGTTCTAAATAATTTTGTCGAGATTGCCAATAGGTGATTTCTTCTTTTAATAGGGTTTGTTGTTGTTGTAAGGCGGTAATTTGGTCGTCTAATTGAGTTTTTTGTTGTTGTAAATCAGTGAGAATTTGTTGTTGGGGTTCTAGTTGGGCGGATTTTTCTGCAATCGTTTTCTTGAGTTGTTCTAAGTTGGTGGTTTGCAATTTTGCTTCTAGGGTCGTTAACTGTTGAATTTTAGATTTTAAGGTTTTTAATTCTTGAGTTTCTTGACGAATTTGTTGCTCTTGTGATAAAATTAAGTTAGCTGATTTTAATAGTTCTGATTTTTCAGTAATTAGGGTTTTTAGGGATTGATTGCGATCGCTAATTCTTTGTTTCAAATTGACAGAAAGCGGAAAAGAATCTAGTAGAGGTTGCCAAGAGTTAAGTAGTTCTAATTGAGTTCCTAGGGTTTTAGAAAGAGCGATCGCCCAAGCTTCTAAGGTTTCCGGCTCCGTTTCTGATAACTGTTTTAAGACTTCAGGAGGAAAGGTTAATTGACAGTCCTCCAAGAGTGATTGAATTAACTCAAAGGGTAGGGAAATATGATCAAATTCCAATAAATTTTGACAGGTTTTAATTTGTTCAATTAAGTTCAGACTTTTTTGATTTTGCAGCATAATTTCTATTTAATATAATTTAATAAAGTAGTGCGAGCGTCCCCGCTCGCTAGAATAGCGTCCCCGCTCACTCCGATATTATTCCATCAATTAAAACATGACCAGGGAACATCTCAGAAACGACATTTCCCAAGGGATATTCTAATCGGTTTCCGCTTCCGAGTTCTTCGAGAACTAAATAAGCAATTTGAGATCGATCGACTTTCATTCCGATTCGATATTTAGCATCAGGTGAACAATAGGGTAACTCAATCATATCAGGAAGGGGATGTTGATGTTTCTTTCCTTTCGATAATAATTGTAGCCAAAGGGTGATCGAAATTTTATGATCAATGGGGGTAAGGGGTTGAGAATAAAAATTAGGTTGTGCTAAATCTTCTAAATTCGACCCTCCTTTAATTAACGAAATATCTAATTTTTCGAGTTCATGGGTTTGAGTATTGATTGTTTCTAAAATAACTCCTACAGTATGAACATATTTTTCAATGGGATTAACTAACCCATTCGCAATTAAACAAGCTCCGTAGGAAATTGCATAAGCACTGTTAGTAATATTAAAACTGCGATCAATTCGAGGATCATTTTTATCAATTTTTAGAGCATCCATAATCGCTCTTTGCACTAAAATAAACTGACAAAATCCTCCCACCATAAACAGTTTATCAATCTTGATATCCTGTTGTTTTAGATAGGATTGAACTCGGTTTAGTATTGTTTCAATTCCTTGTTTAATCGGTTGAAATGCCTCCTCAACTTCTCCAAAAGTTACAGAATAGCCACTAAATTTATAAACTTCATTAGCTATTTTATCTTGCTTATCTTCCAGATTTAGATAGTTAATAAACAATTTTGTAACCCGATCATGAGTATTAATTTTAACTCGTTCAAAATCTCCCATTAAACTCATCAATTTTGAATCAGATTCTTTTAAAAATTGACCCTGTTTTTTACTATAAGCTTGCTGAACAATTCGACGATCAAAAGCGACTCCGGCGGATTCTAATCCTTTATCTCCTTGTCCATCAAAATAGAGAACTTCAACTTTATGATCTCCATAAATCCGACAAAGACTAACATCAAATGTACCGCCTCCCATATCACAAACTAGCAAATTTCCCTGAAAGGGTTGACTGTTTTGTTGATCAGCAGAGCGTTGATTCATCCAAGCATAATAAGCCGCCGCAGCTACGGGTTCACTTACCAGTTGTAAGAGTTGTTTTTCTAATCCTAATTCTTGTTTAATTAAAGTTTGTAGACGTTCCCGACCTAAATTATAAATATCTCGTTGCCAAATTTCAGGAACAGAAACAACTAGGGTTTTAATTTCACCTTTTTGACTCCTAAAACTATAGGAATTGTCAACAGAAATTAATAGTTCTTGTAGATAATCTGTTGTTACACTTATGGGCGTGCGATCGCAGGAAAAATATTGAGAAAATTCAGATGAATCTAAAGGTAATCGCATCTTAAAATGGCAGTAAGTTTCGACTTGGGGGTCTTGAGTTCCCGCATTGCAAGCCGCATTACCAATTTCTATATAATTATCATCATGATAGGCAATAAAAGAAGGAATATATTTAGAACCATCTGGAGGAGGACAGGAATAAGCTTCTGGTTCTCCATTGGAGTTGAGATAGGAAATAATCGAGTTAGTTGTACCAAAATCTAAACCGATATTAGACATTTTACTAAACTGGAGTGCTTTTCGATTTTATTATACTCCTGCCTAAGAAAAAAGAGTATAAAACCCCAAAAATTCGGTAAACTTGAATACTATTAATCAGCCAAATCCCCTAACTGCTTTCCCGTCAATCTCTGTCCCTCTTGCCTTCAGATACCAATTAATGTTATAGGATGACAGAACATTTTAATCTGGCTGAGAATCTAACACAGATGAACAAAAAACTTGCTGTTTCTCTCTTGAGTCTTCTCTTTAGCGTTAATTTTCCCCTTGCGGGTTGGGCCGAAACCGTGTTAGAAAAAGTAAACCGGACGGGGGTACTGACAGCAGGGGTGAGGACGGATGTGGCTCCCTTTGGCTATACGGACAAAAATAACGCCTTACAAGGGTATTCTGTGGATTTAATTAAATTAATTCAACAGCGCCTGGAAAAACAATTGAATAAACCGATTAAATTAGAATTAAAAACTGTTGACTTGAAAAACAGATTTAATCAGGTAGAAACAGGTAAATTAGATATTGTTTGTGAAGCCACCAGTATTACCCCAGAACGAGAACAAAATGTTGATTTTTCCGTTCCTTATTTTACCACTGGAATTCAACTTTTAGTCCGAGAAGCTGATGGGGAACGTTTAGATCCAACTAAAGCCTCAGAAACGCAATTAGAAGCCGTCAAAGAAAGTAATATTACCGTTGGATTTTTATTAGGAACAACGACAGATGATGAATTTCGTCCGATTTATCCTGAAGCGAAATGGCAAGTTGTCGGAAGTCGTGCGGATGGAATTCGTCGCTTAAGAGCAGCAGAAATTGATTTAATGGCGAGTGATGGAATTTTATTGTTAGGTGAATTGTGGAAACAACAGCTAGACTTTAAAGAATTTCGTTTACTTCCCGAACAACCCCTAACTTTTGAAGATTACGGTTGTATTTTACCTAAAAATAGTTCTCAATGGGGAACAATGGTTAACCAAACGATTACCAGTGAAGATAATACTCAACTGTGGAATAAATGGTTTGACGCTAAAACTGGGCGTTTTCCCTATCAAAGGTTTCAAACCAGTGTCAAACCTTAAATTGCTGAAAATATATAGCAATTCTATTTGATCTGAGTAGTAGAGACGTTGCCTAAAACCACAGTAGAGACGTTGCATAGAACGTCTCTATTACTCAATCAACAACGTGAATTAGTCCTCGTCGCAGCCGTTCAAATACTTGATCAATGTATGAATGTTCTTCTAAACTTAATGCTTCTTTAGAAAGTAATAACGACATCAACACCCGTTGGTCATGGCGGGTAATTTGGCGGGAACAAAAGATGTGATTGACCAATTTTTCGACACTAACTGTGGGTTCACTCACTAACATGGGCATCACCTACAATCTAAATGCACCTAATCTTAACCGTTATTATCCCCTGAATTTTCCCCCTTGGCAGTGACAGAAAAACTCAAATGCGTGTGATTAAATTCACTCCTTAACTGTGATTGTGATCAATATCTCTTACCCAGTCTACCCTCCTTTCCCGACAAATAAACTGACCCCAGGCAGAAAAAAGGGGTAATTTGTGGTATAATTTAGGCGGTTAATTGAAACTCCGACCCCACAAAAACTCAGTGGAAATAGGGATTAAGTAATGATCAAATTTATCAAAAAGAGCATTATAACGAGTGTTTCCTTGTTAGTGGCACTCAGTCCTCTAACTCCAGCAAAAGCAGAAAATTTAGAACAAACCCAACAACTTCTGGCGACGAAACAATGTCAGAGTTGCGATCTCAGTGGGGCGGGTTTGGTACTGGCGAATTTAGTCGGTGCGAACCTCAGTAATGCGAACCTGGTGGGGGCAAACCTCAGTCGAGCGAACCTTACAGGTGCAGACCTGCGGGGGGCGAACTTAACGGGAGCCAGCTTATTTGGGGCGAACTTAACCGGAGCTAATTTAACGGGGGCGAACCTCAATGGTACAGATTTAAGAAGTTCCTATCTCACTAATGCGATGTTGGATGTCCAAAGCCTGAACAACGCTCAATTAGTTGGTGTGGTAGGACTTTCGGCGAGTAGTGGGAGCGCTGAAGATTTTTATCGCTTTGGGGTGACGGAAGCAAAAGCGGGTAATTATGTGAATGCAATTGATTTTTATAATCAAGCTTTAAGATTAGACTCGAATTTAGCCGCTGCCTATTTTGCTCGGAGTATGGCTAGGGCTGATTTAGGGGATTTAGGATCGGCTATTGCGGATGCCAAACAAGCCCAACAACTTTATAAAACCTTAAATTCCCCAGAGGGAGAACAACTATCTCTCCAATTAGTAGAAGTTTTGGAATATCGACAAAATCCCGAACAAAATAAACCTAGGGGTGGATTTTTGGGAATGTTAGAATCAGCAGCCCCGATGTTATTAAAATTACTATTCTAAGGAAAAAACGCCTAAAATTAGGATGAAGTTCAACTATATTGATCAGCGCTTCAAGGGAGTGTAAGAGGGAGTTAATTAATGAGCGATCGCAAACATAAAAATAAACCGCTATGGAGTTCTATTACTCAAAAAGCCGAGGGTTGGAAAGACAGTGTAAGTCAAAAAGCAACAAATGCCAGCAAATCTCTGACGGATAAAGCGACAGAAGCGGCAAAACATTCCGTGTCTAATGTGGGAGAAGCCATTAGCCATAAAGCCACAGAAGCCGGGAAAGCGTTAACAGAAAAAGCCACAGAAGCCGGAAAAACGATTCGGGATACCACAACCCATTCGGTAGAATCTACTTGGAAAAAAGGTCAAGATTGGATGGATTATTGGGGTGCAGATGGGGAAGAACCCTTATCTAATTCTAATGCGCCGGATTGGAGTTTAGATGAACTCTATCATATTTTTGTGGCTTATCAAACCGCCTATCAAGGGGGAAGTCAAACCGTTACATTAAAAAGTGGAAAAACCTACACGGTTAGAATTCCTCCCAACCGCACAGAAGGGGAAAATTTACGCCTTAAAGGAGCAGGTATTCAAGGAAATGATGCCTTTTTAGTGCTGCATAGTTTTTATAATTCGGAAGTCAATTTAGATCGACAGGTGAATCGTTTAATTAATCAGGCTCCGGTCTATGAACAAACTAAAATTAGATGTTTAGAAGCTTATAATCGTCTAAATAATGTGCAAGCAACCCAAGATTTTATGGCGTTGGATTTGTTGGATTATTTAGTGCTCACGTCTAAACTCTATTCAGATATGGGTCAACGCTATATTATTGCGAGTCATCATTCCCGTTCTTTAACGTTAGAACAATGTTTAGGAAAAGCGTTAGAAACCTCGGATTTAGATTTAGATGAAAAAATACGATTGAAAGGAATCTATCAATATGTTCGTTCTGGGGAACCCGTTTCTGATTTAGAAGCGTTAACAAAAATTGATGCTATTATTCTGAATTCATCCTTGAAACCAGATTTAAAAAAATACTATTTACGGGGAAGTGTGACCTCCAGAGTCTTAACTTTGGATATTCTGATTATTAATACAATTTATAATCAATCCCTGTTGTCGGAAGCGGATAAAAAAAGATACGCTAAAACCTATATTCAACTGCGAGAAGGACAAACTGTTGTCGATACGTTAACCTTAGTAGCGTTAGATGAATGGATGATCAAGGCTGAAATTCCTGCTATTGGGAAGGTGATCTATCAGTTAATCCGTCAATCGAATTCAGCCTTAAATAATGAGTTTGATAGTGATGATTATTTAGAAGCTTTTAAAATCATTCAAGAAACCCTACAGTCTATCTTGAATAATACTCAAGATTATCCCGCAACGGGGATTCAAACAATTGATATTGCTGAAGTCAAAATTGACCGATTAGCAGAAAAATGCTATAATTCTGTTGCCCGAGGCGGACTGGGATTATTATCAGGAAATATGATCATTAAAGGCGCCGTTTCTTTAGTGGAAATGACCGCAAAAGTGGCGATCGCGCAAGTCGCCCAAGGGTCAATTCCAGATAAAATTAAATTAGGAATTCCGGCGGTTTCAGAAACGGTAAATCAGTCTACAGCCATCGGAAACAATTGGATGGCGGTGGGTTCCTTTGGAGACGGTGAAAAACCGATTCATCATTTATTGGGGGCTGCATTTTATCGGACAATTATGGATGATATAGATGGGGTGAGTGGTTTGGCTGAACCCGCAACTAATAAATCCATTCCTCAAGGGTTAGGACTGTTAAAACTGTTAAAAGGACAACCCGATAAACAACGGGTGATCAAAGACTTAGAAACTCGAATGTATCGTTAAACTTTTCACGGTAGAATAGGAAGGTTTAAAGATTAAATTGGAATTATCTCATGTCTTCAGAAGCTAATACAACCCCTGAATCAACAACGGGCGCAGATGCAATTGATGTGGCGATCGCCAAAGGAATTGACTTTGATGGTACACCCATTCCTCAAGTTAAGCTCGATCTTTATAATCAAGTTATGGGATTAGAAGCCGGACGTCAACGCAGTGGGGTTAGTAATACCATGCGTTCTCGAATTGTTCGCATTGGTGCTAAACATATCGCTCAAGATGAACTGAATCAACAGTTAATTGATGCGGGATTTCAAGGGTTAAAAGATAAAGAAATTTTGTTTTATTATGGGGGGAAATAATAGGGAACCACAAAGACACGAAGACACGAAGAAGATCATCTTTATAAAGGAATATTAAGATTTTCCGGGTTTATAGGAGGTTTTGACCCTGATTTTATCAGTAAATTGGGGTGAAGCGTCCTATTTGATTAAGCTTAAATGGCAGAAACTTTTCCTGCGGAAGAGAACATCTAATTTGTCAATGTATAAGTCCTAAAATGCTCAGGATTGATTATCCACTATTTTGAAGCCAAACCATAGGTTTTAACAATTTCTGTTACTTCTTCTTGGGGACTCACTTGATCGAGTAGAAGCAACTGGATAACAGTAGCTGCAATATTGCGGAACATTTTTTTAGAAGAACTAATTTCTCCGTGTGCAGCTTGTTCTATTTTGATTATTCCTGAACCTAGAGTTTGTATCATTTGATTATTGAGAGAATTGACGATTCCGTCGATAACACTCTGGCTATACTCTTCTGGCAATCCAATTTTTACTGTATCAAATTCGGCAGCAATTGAACTGGGAAAAATGGATTCATTTTCGGTTGATACTCGTACCTCTACAGATAGTTTCCCCAAATTATTGGGGATAAATTCTGCACCTAAAAGTCCATAGCAAACTCTAGGCCCCACAGGGATAATGATTTCCAGGGCTGTTTGTCGGCTGCCTGGTTTGCAGGCTAAACCCGTTTGTATATCTTTAGTAATCATATCCAGAGTAATAATATCCAGGGCTGGATATATGATAGATGGGCTATCTTTTAGCCAAACACGCGCTTTACTATGAAAGTCTAAATTGATAGTTTGCATTTTATGTAATTCCCCAAGCTCTTTCCCAATTTTTATTAAATTCATCAGGGCAAGCCCTAATTACGTCAGGATGATAGACACTAAAAGGCGATACTTCATAATCTTTTAAAGCTTGTTTGTGAGCTTCATTATAAATTAATCCTTGCTCCATTAATTCAGCTTCTCTTAATTCATGGAAATAAAAACTAGCATCAGCACCCGATATTTTTTTATGACCATTCAGAGCTAATTCTAGCCTCTTAATCATCATTTTATTGGGGTGATAATCATAAAAATTATCAGCAATGTGTTGTTTGATCATTTCTAGTTTTTCTTGTTCAACTATGAATTCTTGACCTTCTAATTTACCAAACAAAGTGCTTTTGAGATTATGGAATACAGTTATTTAGGCTTGGATACATACTGCTAAAGGTTTATTACTAACTATACCACTAATATTAATTATAAGCAGTTCATCAGCATCCTGCCAAGGAGTGAAAACCATGAAAAGAATCTGTAAGCTAGGCTACGGTTTAATATTTAGCAATCTGAGTCAGTAAATCTAATCCGGTAAGCGGAGAGAATGATAGGGGTGTTAGTTTCTACCTTTTCCCCACCAGGGAACGGAAACATAAAATATCTTATACAGTCATCGCTTAGGTGCTAGAATACAATGATATGTTAGTTTTTAACTTTTCCTCACAAACGGGTAAAAATATGTAGTTTTTATTAAAACCCTTATGACATCACCCCAAAAATTTGATTGGATTACTTTTATTGCTCGATTTGGCTGTGGTTTTGTGATTGGCGGCTTTTTGTCTGCGTTGCGGTTTCCTCAATCTTTTCTTATCGCTTTTTTGATCGGTGGACTCCTCTGTGGCTTTTTGGCTTGGCGTTTAGGCGATCGCTTCTGGACATCCCGTTGGTGGTGGTAGTATTAGATAGAAACAAGAATTTACCCATTACAAATCAGCCGTTAACCTATTTATTTTTCCCATAAAAGCGCGATCGCAAATCGAACTAATTCCCCCATTACTGATACTCGCTCCGTTGGACTTGCGGTTTGTTCCCAACGAAATAAATTGTCTTTAAATAGGGGTTCCTGTTGAGCGCGTTGAACAATTCCTTGAATAATCACTTGATGTTGAAGATCTTCGAGTTCTACGCCATTTTTAGTTAGGAAATCTAATAGTCTTTGGACGCTGATTACAAATTTTTCAGGTTCCTGCGATCGCAAAATCGATTGAATTTGACGAGAAATTTCTTTATACAAAGCTTCATGGTTCTGACGTCCTACCAGTGGAGGAGGTGGTAAAGCGGGTGCGGGAATCTGTTTCAAATCGATTGAGGCGTTGAAAATAGGAACTTCTAAATTTAATAGCTCCAAAATCTCGGATCGCTTCTGTACAATCTTCTCCTTCATGGACAGATAAGAGGTTAAAATTTGTTCCGCCAGTAGTTTAGAATTGACTAAATAATTGGCTTGAACTTGTAGTAAAAATAGATCCGGTTGGGTTTCAAACCCTTGAATGATTAATTGCAATTCCGGGCTATTCTGTTCAACCTTAACTAAGGTATAGACTAACGCTTCCCAATTCGGATATTCCGTAAATTCCACCGTAATTAAATTACTATCTTCCGGTGATTCATGGGCTAGTTCTCCGGGTAAAAAATCTCGATCACTGGGATAACGATTTTTAGGCTTTTTAGTGGTATAATCAAACTGAGTATACACATAATCACACTCAATTTTTGCCAGTTCAACGTCCGATTTTTCCCAATTATGAATACAACATCCGGTTAATTTCGCCCCTTCTAAATTCGTGCGAATCAAATGGCTTTCAATTAATAACGCTTCGCGCAAATCTGCTTCACTTAAAATAGTATCGCTTAAATAAGCTCCGCTTAAATCCGCCTTGCGTAAGTTCGCCCCCCTTAAGTTAGCTTCACTTAAATCTGACCATAAGAGATAGACTTCCTCTAAATTTGCTCGTAATAAATAAGCTTTCTTAAAACTAGCTTTTAATAAGTAAGCTCCCATTAAATTTCCTCGACTTAAATCGGCACTATCAAGAACAGCTTCCGTTAAATCTGCCGCCGTTAAAATAACCCGGTGCATATCAGCCCCACTTAAATTAGCAGACCGCAACATAGCCCCGTTTAAATCCGCCTCGGTTAAATTTGCCTGTGTTAGAATTGCATCTTTTAAATTTGCACCACTTAACCGTGATTCTCGTAAATTTGCTTTGGTTAAATTCGCAGAAATTAAACTCGCACGAGTTAAATTCGCCTCCATTAATTCTGTTCCCATTAACAAAGCATGATTCAATTTAGCTTGTTCTAAATTAATTTGATCTAATTTCGCGCCTGTTAAATCTGTATTACTTAAATCGGCTTCTATCAAAATCGCCCAATTCAAATCCGCTTGTTTTAAGGTTGCGAACCGCAAATCCGCTTTGGTGAGATTTGCACCACTCAAATTGCTTTGATTGAGATTACTCCTTGTTAATACTATATTGCGTAAATCAGCCCGACGAAAACACGCCCCGACTAACTGAGTTTGGTTTAACACCGCCCAACTTAGGTTTACGCCCGTCAGGTTCGCGCCTGTGAGGTCAATCTCTTGCAAATTGACACCGCTTAAATTTGCCCCACTTAAGTCGATATAGGTAAAATTGCGCTCCCCCGCTTGATATCGATCCAAAAATTCTTGTCTGTTCATGGGACAGCTTCAGAAGAAAAAGGCTAAAAAGGGTTAGCTTACAGTCTATCTTGAATTCGCATGAGGACTCTCGTTACCGCGTCAGCTTAACGGTGAAGGGGAATTGTGCCTCCTAACAGAAATTTTTTGAGTCAACCCCTAGACGTGCGGAGAATGATCTGTTAAGATGTTTAATTGTCGATCCTGGAGAGGTGGCTGAGCGGTCGAAAGCGACAGATTGCTAATCTGTTGTACGGCAGGTAACTCCGTACCGAGGGTTCGAATCCCTCCCTCTCCGTTGATAAAAGTTAAGCAAGAAACCTTGAGAAACCGGGTTTCTTTTTCCATGTCTAATTGCTCAACCCTCAAATTTTTGCCAGAAACCCGGTTTCTTTACCGAGAATAGAGCCAATCTTGAATTTCCTGGGTTAACCAGGCGCACTCCTCGGCCACAAAGACTTCACCAAGGCGGTGAGTTTGGGAAGTGGTGCGAATTACCACCTCATATTTAGATTGTTTTTTTTCCATAAAAACCCCAATAATATTGGATAGAGAACCTGACTGTAAACGATATTGAATTCCCCTAGATTTTCGGATAATTCTAAACTCATAGTGATCAAATTCAACAAATGTTTTTTCATCAATTAAAAAGAATAACCACAGGAAGCCTGAAGCGAATAGGAGACAACATAACAGCCAAAATAAAGAGGGATTTGTTAAGGACATTGACATAAAAACAGAAAACAATAAACTACAGGAAAAATAAATGATGAATAAGTGCAAACACCCCATTTCTAAATGAAACAATTTCCCCAACCCTTTAGGAGGAAGATAAATATCTAAACGATTAGAAGTTTTATGAAGATAAAGGGTACTGTGAAACGGTTTATGGAGTTTTTGAATTAAAGCGGTTTGGGGAGTGGTATTGGGATTTTTTCGATGACGAATTTTGTCTGATTTTAACAATTCTAAAGCTTCCCGTGCAGTTTGTAAACGTTTTTCTAAAGAAATTTCGGTCATTTGTTCAATCCATAAAACAAAATTCCGATTGACACTCACCCGATCTGCAAATAGAATTCGAGCATTTTTTTGTGGTAAATCCGCCGGAGAAGTATTGGTTAATAAATGAATTAATGTGGCTCCTAACGCATATAAATCTGATGAAGCAACCGCCCGTCCCCAAAATTGCTCTAAGGGTGCATAACCACTGGTTCCAACAACGGTAAAGGTTACGCCTGTAACACTGGCTTGCGCTTGTACGGCTCCAAAATCGACTAAATAAATTTGTTCTGAATCATCTAAAATTAAATTACTCGGTTTAAGATCTCGATGTAAAACCGGAGGACTTAATTCATGCAAATAAATTAAGATTTTTAAGATATCTTTAGCGATTTTTTTGACTTGAGCTTCTGTAAAACGATGTCCTTGATCTAACAAGTCTTGTAAGGATGAACCGGGGATATAATCTTGTACTAATCCAAACCAAGGTAAACCCCCCCCAACACTTTGATCTAGGGAAAAATAATCTCGATAACGGGGAATTCGAGGATGATTTAAGGCTTGTAAAACCTGCGCTTCTCGTTCAAAGAGTTTTAATTCTTCCCATGCCATTTGGGGGCTAAAGGCTAACAACTTGATGATCACTTCTTCTTGAGTTTGTTGATCCGTTGCTAACCAAGTTTGACGTCCGGCGGCAGTACGTCCACATTGGCGTTGTAGTTGATAGCGGTCTTGGATAAGTTGCCCTGAGTTTAACATATTCAACTCAAAATCAAGCGATCGCATTATGTTTAGGGTAACACGCGATCGCTGAATGTCAAAACAACTTTCTCCAAGATTTGGGTAGTATAAATAACACGATCAGGTTGTTAGGTGAATTCTGAGTCTTCCTACAATTTATTACAAAACTTTACAATTATTTCCAGCCCTGAGTTATCAACCCTTGGTTAATATGCCATTTCTGGTTAAAATATGTGGGATTTTAATACAGCAAAATCACCCTTGCTGTAGCTTCCCATAACACCTCTCAAAGATGAAACAGGTTCAGAAAGTTGTCGTGCAATTTCTCGTTGCGGTCACAATTGGTTGTTTAGGATGGTATGCTACATCACCATCAGTACCCATTGAAGCCGCATCCCCCCAAAAGGTAACTCCCCCCTCGACCCCTCGCCCTCCTCAACCCGCTCAACCCCCCTTACCCCAACCCGTCATCGAACCCCAACCGGAAGCGTTACGCAATAAACATCGAATTGTGGTCGTTGGGGATAGCATTACCCAAAGTGGAGGACAATATGGCGGTTATGTCTGGTTACTACAACGCTATTTGAATTTTTTGTATCCTCAACAACCCCTTGAAATCATCAGTTCAGGAGTTTCTGGTAATACCTCAACCCAACTGTCGGAACGATTTAAACGAGATGTTTTAGATCAAAAACCCGATTTAATTACAATTAATATTGGGGTGAATGATGTTTTGCAAAGTTTTCAAACCCCAACCCCAGCCAGACCGAGTATTCCCACACCCCAAGAATATCGGCAAAATTTAACCGCAATGGTAGACATAGCCACAGCAAAAGCCATTCCAGTTTTGTTATTATCGCCAACCATTATTTATGAAGATCTAAGCGGTCGAGAAAATCAACGAATTGCAGAATATATTGCCGTTATGCGGGATGTCGCCTTACAATATCGCTGTCAATTTATTGACTTAAATATTCCCTTTCGTCACGTTATTAGTACCTATCAGCGTTATGGGGGACAAGGACAAAATCTGTTAACTCGTGATGGAATTCACCCCAATATTGCGGGTCATCAAATCATTGCCTATACTATTCTTAAAGGCTGGGGTGTTCCTGAACCCAAAATTCAAAGCCTAAAACTCAATGATTAATAAATTTAGGTTTTATCCTGATTTGAGCCTATATTTTCACAAAAGAACAGTTAACAGTTAACCGTCAATCATTAAACCTTATCCCACTTGGGAATCTGGATATTCTTTGAGAATTGTTAATTTTAGGAGGGGAGTACCCAATTATGCTAATCTACAGGATAATCATTAACCTCTGAAAATTTCAGAAGTATTGAGGGGTCTAAACCCACAGAACTCCAGTCAAGTTATTGCATCGTCATTTATTTTTGTCAGCATCTAAATTTATAGCATTCATTACTGAATATGAAATTACAAGACATCCTAGGAACCGAACAACGTTATGATGTGAAGGTGATCTCAACTGATGAGGAATTAACTCGTCAAATTCAAGTTATTTTAATTAATTTGACTTTGCTTGATCCTCCAGCAGATGGCAAATTCGGCTCGAAATCTACCGCAGCTTTGCATCGATTTCAAACCTTAATGGAATGTGCAGAACCCGGATTTTTGGGATTAAAAACCGCCAAAAAACTGATTGAAACCAAGCCAGAAGAAATTCCGACCGATGTTCCGGTACTTAAAATTACTAAAGAAACTATTTTAAAACTTAGACCCGTTGCTTCCTCTCAACTGAGTGATACAGAAAAGCAAGGAATTAAACCAGGTCAAGAATTTAAACTCCTCGCCTATGAACCCCTACGCGGTCATATTCGAGTTGCGTTTCGGGGGGATGAATTTGGAGAACAATCTGTTTGGTATGTCTTTGATCAACACGGGGAAATTTATCAAGGGAAAAATTTAGTTTATCCTAAACCCCGTCCTAAAAGTATCAAACTCGCTAATTTTCCCTATCGATCTCAACTCGATAACTTTTATAATCCTACAGGTTCCTGTAACGTCACTTCCATCGCCATGTGTTTGCAATATTTAGGCGTTCGTCGGCGTACCAGTAGCGGTCAATTTGAAGATGAACTCTATGAATATGCTTTACAAAAAGGCTATAGTCGTTGGAGTCCTTATGATTTAGCTAAAATTGTTAAAGATTATGGCGCCAAAGATTACTTTTCAGAACGGGCGACCATAGAGGAATTACAAGACTGGTTAGCGGATGGTAAACCTGCGGTGCTTCATGGTTATTTTACCGCCTTTGGTCATGTTATGCCAGTGGTGGGTTATGACGAAAAAGGTTTACTGGTACATGACCCCTATGGAGAATGGTTTTCATCAGGATATCGTACAGATTTAAATGGTGCTTATTTACGTTATACCTACAATTTAATCCGTCGAGTTTGTATGCCGGATGGAGATTTTTGGGTACATTTTATTACAACTTAATCTATCAGAAAAATGGGTTTAAAACCTCGTCCTAGAAGGACGAGGTTTTATTAAGATCAATAACTTTTACATTTGATTACGGATGCGTTCTAAATAGAATTTAGCAACTCGGTCAGTGGAATTTAAGATTAAGCACGCTTCAAATTTTTCTATAGCTTCCTGATAGTTTTGGAGATTATAAAAAGAAACAGCTTCTTCAAATATTGTTTTAGTCGCTAATTTTCCCGCCTTAATTTCAGGTAAATCTGCATCAAATACTTCAAAAACAGACACCATTTCCGATTTGCCTTTAACATTAACTCGACCCATTAACCGAATTGCATAGAGATCGGGATTTTTTAACGCTTTTAAAGTATATTCAGAAATCAATAAGGGTACACCAAAATATTTTGTTACTCCTTCAATTCGAGATGCTAAATTAACGGCATCACTAATCACGGTACTATCCATTCTATTTCCTCCCCCTACTGTTCCTAACATCAAAGATCCCGTATTAATGCCAATTCCAATCGCAACTTGAGGTCGTTCAGGCCGCCCTCTTTTAGAATTATATTCAGTCAGTTCTGTTAACATGGTAATTCCGGCTTTAATGGCATCATCTGCACCCCCATTAAATAAAGCCATAATCGCATCGCCGATATATTTATCAATAAACCCTTGATGTTGCGTAATCGCAGGTTCCATACGCGAAAGATAGGAATTAATAAATTGAAAATTATCTTCCGGGGTCATCTTTTCACTGATGCTGGTAAAGTCGCGGATATCGGAAAATAAAATTGACATTTCATGCTGTACACCTTCTCCTAACTTGACTTCTGCAATACTGTTATAACCCAGCAGAGATAAAAATTCTTGAGGAACAAACCGAGTCGCTGCTTCCGTTAATTCTAACTGGGTTTGCATGGCGATTTCTAAATTACTATTAACTTCAAATAATTCTTCAATAAACTGTTGGCGTTCAACTTCTGCCTTTTTTCGTTCTGTAATATCAGCAATAAATCCCTGATAATAAAGTAAAGTACCTTCGGCATTAAAAACAGGTTTAGCACTAGCAGAAATCCAGATTTTCCGAGAATCAGCCCGGAAAATTTGAAATTCAAAATTAGAAACCGTTTCTTGTTCCTTCATTAAATTAATAAACTCAGTATGACGTTCAGGTTCTAAATATAAAGGATAACTAGAATCGCGTAAAATCTGCATCAAAGATTGAGGAGAATCATACCCATAAATCCGAGCCATAGCTGGATTGACATTAATATAGGAGTATTGAGGACTATACTGAAAAATTCCTTCTAACGCATTTTCATAAATACTTCGATAGTTTTCCTCTGCAATTCTTAGAGCTTCTTCTGCTTGACGACGTTCTGTAATATCAATTCCTACCGCAACGATCGCAGCACCTTGCTGATATTTTTGCACCACAATTAAATAGTAACGCCGTTGATCATTTTGGATAATGGGCAAAATTTGAGAGGCTGACTGTTCAGGACTGGCTAGAAACTGACGCAGGAATTTAACATAGTCTGAACTGTTTTGATAAAATCCGATTTCTTGACCAATAATTTCTTCCGGTTGCAAACTTAAATGATCTGCTAAATCCCGATTAACTCCCAAATAAATCCCCTCCGCACTCATCCAAGAAATTGATCCCGGTACCGCGTTTAATACCGCTTCTAACTGTTCTTTGGCAGCAGATAAGGCTTCTTTTGCTTGTTGTAAGTCAGCATTTTTAGCTTCTAATTTAGCAAAGGATTCTTGCAATTGATAAGTCATCGTATTAAACGAACTGGCTAAAATTTCCAGTTCTGTAATTCCTTTAGCTTCAATATGTTGATCTAACTTCCCTTCAGCAATGGCTTTCGATGCACTACTTAATTTGAGAATAGGTTGAGAAATCCAACGAGAGGTAATCATACCCGCTAAAATAGCGATCGCTAACGCCACAAAACATAAAAGAATTGTCAGACGATTACTCGCATTAATTTCATCCATAAAATCAGTTTCTGGAATCACAACCACAATTAACCAGTCCAGTCCCCGACCATCTTTAAAGGGTAAAACTTGAATAAATTGTCGTTGATCATTCAGGAAAAACTCTGTTTGTAAGGGTTGTTCTAAGGTAGAAAAACTGCCATATTGATCAAGAAGTTGTTGAGCAGCGGCTCGAATTAAGGGATTTTGACTTTTTGTTGCTGGGAGCAATTTCGCCTGCTTCCCGTCGCCGACGGTGAGGGGTTCATCGGTGGAACTGGAAAGTAATTGACCCGTGCGATCGCTCACAAACGCAATACCCGATTTTCCGATTGATAAACTCGATAGAAATTTACGAAAATCATCGGGAAGTAGTACATCCGTCGCACAAACTCCCAACAGATCCCCAGTATTGGAATCATAAATCGGTTGACTGGCGGTAACGGTAGGTAATCCTGTGGAGAAGGCTAAATAAACATCACTCCAAACCGGACGTCCGGTTATTTTAGCTTTTTCATACCAAGGGCGTTTTCGGGGGTCATAAATCGTGCCACTATCCCGATGTAACGTCGTGGGTCGTCCCTCAGCATCAATGTTGTAGAGGTATAAATGTTGTTGCGTCCAGGGGTTCGCTGTCCACAGACCCAAGGAATTATTCTCTAAAATTCGCACCGCTCCTAAAAATTCTCCTTGGGAGTTGCCACAATAGATGGCGTATAGTAGCGGAGATATTTTCAATTGTTCCAATAGGGGCGGAACACTTTCGATATTAGTAACATCAAGTTCCCCGCGCAGAAACGCACGACTATTAAGTTGATTCAGTCGATAGGGATTCTCAAAATAGCTTTTGAGTTCCTGTTGAATTCGGGCGCTAAGTTCGCTACGCAGTTGAGAGGCGAGGGTATTAACGGCTTTTTGAGCATTTCTAAAGGAAAGATACCCAACCAATCCAACAGCGGCAACAATTTGAACGACAAAGGTAACGACTAGAGTTGTTCGCAAACGCACTTTAGGTAATTTTTGGGGGACAGTACGGGGTGCAGACAAAGTGAATCTCATGGGTGATTGGTCAGAACAATGGATAGATCATGACTTTATTCTTAATTCTGAGTCTTTCAACAGACATTTTAGAGACAGCACCCCCAAGATAAAGGGATCATAACTCATCATAAACCGTCTGCAAGCGAGGAAGTGTTTATCATCTATTTCCTATAAACAATTCTGCGCTTGTTGTAGCAGTTCTGAAATAGCAGCGATCAAATCATTGGGTTCGATCGGTTTGGAGAGATGACGTTGGAATCCTGCGGTTAAGCTTTTTTGTTGATCGGCTTCTGTGGCGTAGGCGGTGAGAGCGATCGCCGGAATTTCTCCTCCTTGATCAGCAGGCAAACTTCTGATTTTACGAATTAACATATATCCATCAATCACAGGCATTCCAATATCAAAAATGCAGAGATGGGGCTGAAACGGAGATAAAACTTGTAAGGCTTTTAGGGGGGAGGGTACAGCTTCTACCGTTGCCCCTTGTTGTTGTAAAATAAAAGCGACAAGATCCCGTGTATCAGCTTCATCATCGACTAATAAAATTCGGGTTCCCCTCAAAACTAAAGGGTCTGAGAAAACATCATAATTTTGTCCCGCATTAGGTTGAGGAATTAATTCTTGTTTTTGGGGTCGATTTAGTAAGGGGAGTCTGACGGTAAAGGTTGAACCTTGATTGTCACCTGGGCTTTCTGCACTAATTGTGCCTCCATGAAGTTCAACTAAATGACGAACAATGGCTAATCCTAATCCCAAGCCTCCATATTGACGGGTAATGGCGCCATCAGCTTGACGAAAATAATCAAAAATATAGGGAAGAAAATCCGGTGTAATTCCTTTTCCGGTATCAATAACTCGAATTTGAGCATAGATATCGGGAGTATGAATAACGCTGAGTTCAATTTTAATTTCACTGTTTTTGGGTGAAAATTTGACCGCATTGGAGATGAGATTCCACATAATTTGTTGTAATCGCCCGGAATCTCCTGAAACCAGAAATTGTGGGGGAATGGTTAGCTTTTTTTGTAAATATTGCGGTAAGTTAAGATCGAGAAAAATAGGGGTAGGACTGGGACAACTTTCCGAGTTTTCCTGAATAATAAATTTTAAATCAATTAATTTAGCTTGGGCTGCCAGTTGTACCGTTTCAATCGCAGATTCAATGATACTAATTAAGTTAATCGGAGTAATGGTTAAATGGAGTTTCCCTTGTAAAATTCGAGAAACATCTAATAAATCTTCAACCAGTTGCACTTGTAGTCTAGTATTTCGTTCAATGATTTCTAAGGCTTTTTGTTGAGTTTCTTCATCATATTTGCGAGTTCTGAGTAATTTAGCCCAACCTAAAATCGGATTTAAAGGAGTTCTTAATTCGTGGGAAAGAATCGCTAAAAATTCATCTTTAATCCGGTTTGCTTGTTGTGTTTCTTGATAAAGACGAGCATTATCAATCGTAGAAGCCGCACGACGGGCGACATCTTCGGCTAAGGATAAATCCGAGGGTTCATAATAACGACCGGATTCTGACATTGCAAAGGAAATTGAACCAAAAATTTTGTCCCGACATCGTAAAGGAACGATAATTAAAGAATTGGCATTTAAACGCTCTAATAATTGTAAATGTTGATGATCTTGAGCAATTTCCTCTAGCAAAGATGGGGGAATTTTAGAATAAAATAAGGCTTTCCCTAAACGGATTTGTTGAACAAAGGGATGTTGTTGATTTGAATTAGGAGGATATTTCTGCCTCATTTCACAGAGTAAGGCTTGTTTTTCGGGTTGGAGACAAACAATCGCCAACTCTTGCATGATGCCATCATCTTTAAGAATATCAACAATGCACCAATCTCCCAGCAGAGGAACGGCAAGATAAGCTAACTGGATTAATGTGGCTTCATAGTCGAGAGAAGAAGCTAAAATTTGGCTGGCTTCGACTAAAAATTGTTGGGCGGCTTCAACTTTTTTGCGTTCACTAATATCTTCAATAATCTTAACCGCATATTTGGGTTCTCGCGTGAAGTCATCCCAAACAACTGATAAAGTTAAATTCACCCAAGTCATGGAATTATCTTTGCGAAGATAACGTTTTTCTAAAGAAAAACCTGGAATTTCTCGCGCTAAAACTTGCTTTGCTAATGCCCAATCTTGGACTAAATCATCGGGGTGAGTAATCTCTTGAAAGTTCATTTCCCTCAACTCTTGATGGCTATATCCAGTGATCTTACATAACGCCGGATTAGCTTCAATAAATTTCCCCTCTACAGTGACTTGGGCAATTCCCACCGCCGCTTGATTAAAAGTGGCTCGAAAACGCTGTTCACTTTCTCGAAGGGTTTCTTCCATTTCTTTGGGTTCTGTAATATCAAAAGAAACGCCGAGAAATCGTTCCGGTTCGCTTTGAGGATTAAAATAAACCCTACCTTGGCTTCGGAGCCAGCAAATTGTTCCATCGGGTTTGATCAGTCGATATTCTATTAGATAGAGATCTTGGGAAACGACCGCATTCCTAAACACTTGTAGAACAGACTCTCGATCATCAGGGTGAATTAAGTTGAGGAAATCTTGATAGGTTCCCTGTTTAAATCCCCAAATTTCTTGGGAATTTTCCGAACAAACGACTTGTTGGGTGGTGAGATCACAATCCCATACCATCATTTTGGCGGCAGTTAATGCTAACCCCAGACGCTCCTGAGTTTCTTGTAAAATTTTTTGAGTTCGTTTGCGATCGCTAATTTCTTGAAAATATACCGCCAGTCCCTCTCCTGAAGGATAAGCATGGCCAATAAACCATCGTTCTGAATCATCATTCACCTGTCCTTCAACTGTAACAGGGGTTTGATTCGCAACCGCTTGATGATATTGTTTATAGAATATAGAATTTACGGTTTTGGGAAATTTCTCCCAAATACATTTTCCTAATAATTCGGTTCGGGAGTATCCAGCAACTTCTTCAAACTTTCGATTAACATAAGTAAATCGCCAATCTCGATCTACTGCAAAAAAAGACTCTGTAATATTTTCTAAAATTTCGCTAACTTGTTGATGGGCTAATTTTAACTCTTGTTCGGTTTGTTTGCGTTCGGTAATATTAATCGCAACACCCGTAATTCCGATAATCTGTTCTAGGGATTCTCGGATGGGTTCAATAATTAATTCATAATAATTCAAGGTTTCATCGGAAGAAAGACAAATTTCTTCCCGCGCCGGAATTCCCGTTTCCAAAACTCTGCGTTTAATGGCTGTTAATTGATCGGCGATCGCCGTTGTCCATAAATGATAATCTGATTTACCGATAACCGCTTCTGGCAAGTTCGATCCGACGGGATTATGTATCCACTGATAACGCAAAGATTGATCTTGTTGAAAAACAGTAATATTAGAATTACTAAAGGCTAAATTCCATCGTTCTTCACTGAGTTTGAGTTGGCGTAAATTAATTGTTGCCCGTTGTTTTTCAAGTTTCCACGCTTCACACAATAGGCTAATACAAATCCCCTCAAGGATAAAAATCATCGTGCGGATGAAATCAGGCCAAGTGATTCCCCATTGTTGAAGGGGGTACATAAAAAAATATTGACTCAGTGTCGCCGATAACGCCGTTGCTAAGAGTCCCGGCTTTAACCCTCCATACCAAGCACTCAGAACAATAGCTCCAAAAAACAGCAGGAAGGGTGTTGTTTTCATACCCAACCACTGATCAAAACCCAACATCAAGGCTAGAGCTAATACCACATTAGCTACAGCTACTGTGTAGGGCCAAAACTGACGACGGGCGAGGTTAGCCATAAAGGGGAGATGAACTCAAGTGGATGAGAACTGTACCTAACCTATGATAGACCGGAAAAAATGGCTACTCTTCTAGGGGTAGATTTTTGGAGTGGACTGTTAACTTTTATAGCAGGTCGCGCTGGCTTGTTTACAAGGGTCAAGCCTTGAATATTACCACCAAGACACAAAGACACAAACAAGTTGTAAACAATTAACCTGCTCATTGCTATAGCGCTACTTGAACAGGGAACAGTAAGAAGTGAAAGGGTTTCAGGATTTAGAAATGTCCTAACTGTAATGCGTAGCGCTATATAACACCTCAGCAAGGGAGGGCGTAGCAATTGCTCACCCCCCCTCCCGCAGCGATCGCTTAAATCCTCCTAATCTCTATTGCTGTTGACTATTAGGAGCGGTTTCGGGTTGTTCTGAATTATTATTGATTACAGGTTGAGCATTGTTATCTTGAGGTTCAGATTGAGCTTCTTCTCCCGGTTGAGCCGGAGCAACGGCAACATTAACTACAACTTGCCGCACCCCTTTAATTTCTTTGGCTAAAGGATCAATGCGCTCATATTGGGGTTGAGTTGGCACTGTTCCGGCTACCGTTACAACTCCATCTTGAGCCGCAACTGTGAGTTGACTTGCGGGTAAATTCGCTTCTAATTTCGAGCGAACTTCACTTTCTAAATCACGATCGGCTCGAATGGCATCACCCCCGGTAATATTATTGCGTTGTTCACGAGCGCGAATATCTTGATTCAGCTGACGTCTTCGCAGTTCACTGGTGGCATCTTCCTTAATTTCTTGGGCTTGTTCTGCTGTTGGGGCTTCTGTTGTTTGATTCGGCCCTGCGGGTGCGCCTGGGCTGGTCTTAGCAACATTACCACAGCCGACAGCACCGAGTAATAAGAAACTACCCATCAGTAAAGAAGTTAATTTTTTCATGATTGAAACTCCTAAGTAAATATATAAAAATCGTGTTGAATTTAGAAACCCATGAGAATTGAGGAATTAGGAACGAAGCCTTAAATTTTTGTCGTTCCTAATTCTTGAATTCAGGGCTTTTACCAAGTAGAATTCGTGCGATCGCGTTCAACGGATTTAGAAGTCGGACGAGGGGTATAAGGGTTGGGGTGGGAATCAGCACTAACATCGATATCAGTAGCATCATAAATTCCCCATTCATGAATGCTATGACGTTTGAAAATGGGTTCGGCTCGTCGCAGTTCTTCTTCAAAGCCATCAACCATAATCAGGTAATCTCCTCGGTTGAGGTGCTCGTTATAAACGTGAGCGCGATTTTCCGGCACACCTAAACCGACTAATCCTCCTGTCGCACCACCGGATAAGGATGTGGCGAGGGCTGTAGCTGCGGCTCCCCCAGCAATTACAGGGCCAACACCGGGGAGGGCTAAGGTTCCCAGACCGACCACTAAACCGCCTAAACCGCCGAGGGCTGCGCCAGCTTTTGCCCCTTCGTCGGCTTTATTCCCATGAGTTCGACGATTGAGATCAACGCCTAAATTGTGCTGACCTGCACTGGTGAGGGGGTGATGACCGTCGATATCTTTAACAATGACGGAAACACGTCCCATCGGGAAACCTGAATCTCTTAAATCGGTGAGGGCTACCTCGGCATCATGGCGATGATTGAACACCCCAATAGCTCGTTTATAGGGGTGATGGCTTCTCTCGGTTCCGGGTGTTTTTGCTGTTGTGGGAGTGACTGGATAAGCGGCTGGGCTAGAAACAGGGGCAACAGGAGCGACCGGATTAACCGGAGTCACTTTAGTCCCCTTGGAATGATGATGTTCTAAGGGTTTGGAACTTTCCAAAGGTGCAGACATTTCCACAGGTCGGCTGTGTTCTACGTTCGCTGTTGAAGAAATCACCGTTGGATCATAAACCTGCCATTGTTCAATTTTGTGACGGCGTAAAATTGTCTCAGCTTGACGTACTTGCTCTTCTGTGCCACTGACAATCACAATATTGTCACCTTGATCCAAGCGATCATGATAGGCTCTAGCCTGTTCAACGGGGATACCATATCTCATCGCCTCAAAGCGATCGCGCAGATCAATGTCTGTAAAAGCGTTTCGTCTGGGGTGACTTGACACTAAACTAATCTGGCTTAAGGGGAAACCTGCATTTCTTAAGTCATTAATGGCTTGTTCGGTATCAAGAGAATTGGAGAAAACACCGATGGCGTGTTTATTCTGGCTCACAGCACCGGAATGCTGATGATGATGATCAGGAGTAATATCTTGGTTCAGGTGCGCTGGGGTCATAGAAGCAACACCAGGGGCATCATAAACCCTGTATTCTTCTATATTATGGGTTTGGAGGATTTGATGGGCGTGGGCAATCTCCGACTCGTTGCCATCGACAATAATCAGATATTCACCGCGACCGATGCGCTCGTTATAGATTTTGGCATCTTCTTCAGGAATTCCTAAGCCAATTAGTGCTCCCAATAAACCTCCGGTCGCCGCTCCAATGGCTGTTCCCGCTAAGGTTGTAGCCAGCGTTGTTGCGGTGGCTCCCGCTAACATAATCGGCCCAATTCCTGGGATAGCGAGAGTCCCTAAACCCACTAATAACCCGGTTAGTCCGCCTAAAACGCCCCCGGTTGTGATTCCAACTGCCGCGCCTTCTTCGGCTTTGTTATCGACGTGGTTGGCTGTCCGATGCTCGGAAACCGAATCTTTGACATCGGCTCCGGCGATTTCTGAATCCTGAAGGTCATCTCTGGTAATCACAGAAACATGATCCATGGGAAAACCAGAATCTCTTAAGGCATAAAGGGCTGATTCCGCAGAACGACGGTTAGGAAACATACCGACAGCACGCCGATTTTGACCCTTAACGGGATTAGAATGACTAATCATAATCTTCTTCCTTGAAAATATTTTATTGGTGTTTGTAGTTTCAACCCGATCAACTCAAATTATTGGGTTTTAGTGCTAAAATAAAACGACAAATTCTATCGCTCAAATTAACACTAAAAACTTGTTTCTAAGTGATCTCATCTCCTCAAACAAAGGTCTGAGGTTAACAGGCTTTCACTCATCAGTTTTAATTTCAATACTTACTACCTTAACGAGATTAGGGATCTTTGTCCTCTGTCTTTTGAAGCAACTTGTTGAGGGAACAGGGAACAGCTTAACGGAGAACAGGAGGGAATATAATCTTTAGACTTTAGATAGAAGTCGATTTAGAGAAAGGCTGATAAACTAAGCAGAAGTTGAATCTTGGGGATTATGACTGCTCAAACCGATTCGTTTCCTTCATCCCATCGACGCAAGGAAATTCTTCGAGGTGTTCTGGCAATTTCACTAATTATTGTTGGGATTACTCATTTTATTCGACCCGAACAATATGCTCGGATTGTTCCTCCTGAATTACCCTATCCTGTAGCATTAGTTTATATTAGTGGTGGATTTGAAATCTTAGGAGGAATTGGGTTATTAATTCCGGTCATTAGTGTAGCTGCTGCTTGGGGAATTATTGCTTTATTTATTGCCGTTTTTCCCGCTAATATTAATCAAGCAATTCACAGTATCCCCATAGACGGAATCCCCCATCATCCTCTATTATATTGGGCGAGATTGCCTTTTCAAGCCGTTTTGATTGCTTGGGCTTGGTGGTATACCCGTCATCCCGAAGAACAACCGGGAACCCCCGATGTTATGGCTACAATTGAATCTCAACTCAATCATTAGAGGGAATAGGGAATAGGGAACAGGGAACAGTAAGCCGTGAGGATTTAGAATTATAAAACACTTTAATGCGTAGTGCTATAATTGCTAAATGAAGACTCAAAACTCAACCCAAGTTCCTGAATTAGGATTAGTTTGTATTACGGCTTCTCAAGAAGTCAGATTTCGAGCGTTAACCCGAAAACGATTATTACAATTAACCCTCCCAGAACAAGAGCAAACTTTGAGAACGCTTTATACAGAAAATCTCAAACGTTTAAATAAAGCTGTTGAGTTTTGTGCGCGGGAAAATATCCATTTATATCGATTAACTTCCGCTTTATTTCCCTTTGCAGATGAACCTATTGGGAAGGGTATTTTAATGGAATTAGCCGAGGAAATGGAGTTAATTGGAAAACAGGCGCACTTGTTAGGACTGCGTTTGGTTTTACATCCCGATCAGTTTGTCGTTTTAAGTTCAGACCGTCCAGAAGTGATCGAAAATAGTATTAAAATCCTGAAAACCCATGCTCTGATTTTAGATTTATTAGGGTTGCCGCGATCGCCTTGGTCACTGATGAATATTCATGGGGGAAAAGGCGATCGCGCTCAACGATTAATACAAGTCATTCAAGATTTACCGGACGAAATTCGCCTGCGTTTAACCTTAGAAAATGATGAATATGCCTATAGTTCTCAAGACATTTTAGAAGTGTGTCACGCTGCTCAAATTCCAATGGTATTTGATGCTCATCATCATGTGATTCATGAAAAATTGGAGAGTTATGATCATCCCAGTGTAGAATTTATGTTAGTAGAAGCTCAAAAAACTTGGACAATTCCTGAATGGCAATTGGTTCATATTTCTAATGGAGATCAATCTTTTGCCGATCCCAAACATAGTAATTATATTAGTTTAATGCCAGATTGTTATAAAACAGTTCCTTGGATTGAAGTGGAAGCCAAACAAAAAGAATTAGCGATCGCTCAACTCCAAAAAAATTGGCTGGGTTCCAGAAGTATTGAGAGTCTAATTTAATTAGAATAGATGAATTTGTTAATCATAATCCTAACTTTAGGAAGATGAATCTAAAAATTCAAACCTTTACAGTGATCAAAAATAAGACGTTTAATTTAATCAAAGTTGAATGTTATACGATTTCAAGTTTTTTCAACCTAAAAATGGATCAAAAGTATGGGCCTATTATCAGTTGATGAACTTAAAACCTTAGTTGATCAGTCAGAAAGCTTTTGTGTTTCACTCTATATGCCGACTTATCGAGCCGGAACCGAAGTTCAACAAAATCCAACTCGGTTTAAGAATCTGATCAAACAAGCTGAAACATTACTACAGGAAAAATATGATCTTGATACAACAGAAGCCAGAGCATTTTTAAAACCAGCAATGGATTTAGATATTGATGACTTTTGGCAATCTCAAGATGAAGGTTTAGCGATTTTTATGGCTCAGGATTTCTTAAAATATTACTGCTTACCTTTAAAATTCAATGAATTTGTTGGTGTGAGCGATCGCTTTCATCTTAAACCCTTAATGCCTCTATTAACCGGAGATGGAACCTTCTATTTATTGGCATTAAGTCAACAGCAAATTCGATTTTTTGAAGGCAGTCGTTATAATATTAATGAAATCGAATTAGAAGATGTGCCAACCAATATGGATGATGCACTTCTCTATGATGAAACCGCAAAAGCGGGTCAATTTCGCATTAGTACCTCCAAAGGGGGAACGGGTAATCCTGTTCCTGAAGCCGGAAGTTATCATGGTCAAGGTAGCCCAGATCGGGATAAACCCCAAGAGAGAATTTTACAATTTTTCCATCTCGTTGATCAAGGGTTACATAAATATTTAAACGGCAAAACTGCACCTTTAATTATTGCTGGAGTCGAGTATCTTTTTCCTATCTATAAGGAAGCTAATACTTATCCTCATTTAGTGGAAGATATTCTTTCCGTTGATAATTTAGGCGTGGTCAAACCTGCGGAATTTCATCAAAAAGTGTTACCCCTTGTTGAACCTTATTACACCCAGGAAAAACAAGTAGCGATTGAATATTATCGCAATTTAATGGGAACGGGGAAAACCTCAACGGATTTACAAGAAACCATAGCCGCCGCGTATTACGGACGAGTTGAACGATTATTTGTAGCGGTAGGTGTTCAAGAATGGGGAAATTTTAATCCCGAAGCCAATGAGTTACAAATTCATCCAGAAGCTCAACCTGGGGATGATGATTTGTTAAATTTGGCAGCCGTTCAAACCTTATTAAATGGGGGCATAGTTTATGCAGTTCCCCCAGATTCGGTTCCCGATGAAGCGAGATTAGCCGCAGTATTTCGCTATTAGTTTTAACCAGGTTAATTTTAATATTTAGGAGAGTTTAATCATGACGAATCAAAATCCTGATCTCAGTTCAACTGTTGATTCTGAATTAAGACATACTAAACATCAACCTGATCAATCGGTTCAACCCGAATCTGGTTCTAGTTTTCCTGAAGATAAAGACCGTATTCTTCAACGCAGTGAAGAAGGAAATCAACGGATAGAAGAAAATATGGGAAATTCTGTTGGACAAGCATCCGAAGAAGCCTAGAAAATTGATGATCTCTTGTGCAAATTCTGAATTATTTCTAAGAGGATAAATTATGACAGATACAACGGTAGTTAAAGTTAATTCTCAATCTTCACCAACCGGAAAGATGGGTCAAAAGTATTTAGCATCGGGGGTTAAACTTTCGATGCGTCTCTGGGAAGCAGAACAACCTGGAGAAGCAAAACCCGAAACAAAACGGAATTATGAAACCGTTGGTTATGTGATTCAAGGACGTGCAGAATTACATTTAGAAGATCAAATGATTCTATTAGAAACAGGAAGTTCTTGGGTAGTTCCTTCCGGGGCGAGTCATACTTACAAAATCCTCGAACCTTTTACCGCCGTCGAAGCGACATCTCCTCCGGCTGAAGTGCATGGAAGAGACGAATAAAGGAGGGTTAACCGTCAACTTTTGAAAAAGGGCGAGAGTCAAACACAAACTGTTGTTAAAGTCAAGCTACAATATACTCATAATCTAACTCCCCAATCTTCTAAACCACACAGGAAAGGGGAGTTATTTTTATAATTAAAGGAGGATTAAATTTCATTAGAGTACAGCTTATTTATAGTTTTTTTAAGTTCCCCCTAAAGACGGATGACTTTCCTTATAATTTAGTTTATAATATAATCTAAGCTATTTTAATTTTAATTAAAATAATAAATTCCACCCTTGATCCAATCCTTGAAAAAAATGCAACAGAATAAACTCTCTGATGATCCCTTATGGTTCAAAGATGCCATTATTTATGAAGTTCCGGTACGGGCATTTGCCGATAGTAATGGGGATGGCATTGGAGACTTTATAGGATTAACAGAAAAATTAGATTATTTACAAGATTTAGGAGTGACAGCCTTATGGATTCTTCCGTTTTTTCCCTCCCCTTTGCGAGATGATGGCTATGATATTGCCGACTATATGAATATTAACGGGATTTATGGGAATTTAGAGGATTTTCAAACCTTTTTAGATGCAGCCCATGAGCGCGGAATTCGGGTAATTGTGGAATTAGTAATTAATCATACTTCCGATCAACATCCTTGGTTTCAACGAGCCAGACGAGCACCCAAAGGAAGTAAAGAAAGGAATTTCTATGTCTGGAGTGATACCCTAGAAAAATATCCTGAAGTCCGAATTATTTTTAAAGATTTTGAAACCTCAAACTGGGCTTGGGATAGTGTAGCAAAAGCCTATTATTGGCATCGGTTTTATTCTCATCAACCGGATTTGAATTATGATAATCCTGAAGTGATCAAAGCAATTTTAGAAGTCTTAAACTTCTGGATGGAAATGGGAGTTGATGGAATGCGACTCGATGCCATTCCCTATATTTTTGAACGGGAAGGAACTAATTGTGAAAACCTACCCGAAACCCATCAACTTTTAAAACAATTACGGACTTATTTAGACGCTAATTATAGTAACCGAATTTTCTTAGCAGAAGCCAACCAATGGCCGGAGGATGCGGCGGCTTATTATGGGGAAGGAAATGAATGTCACTTGAATTTTCATTTTCCTTTAATGCCTCGATTATTTATGGCATTACGGATGGAAGATAGTTTCCCCATTATTGATATTTTAAATCAAACTCCGGCAATTCCTGATAACTGTCAATGGGCATTATTTTTAAGAAATCATGATGAATTAACCTTAGAAATGGTAACAGATGAAGATCGAGATTATATGTATAAAGTTTATGCCCAAGATCCCCAAGCTCGAATTAATTTAGGAATTCGACGTCGGCTTGCACCCTTACTGGGAAATGATCGCCGCCAAATTGAATTAATGAATAGTTTATTACTCTCCTTGCCCGGAACTCCCGTGTTATATTATGGGGATGAAATTGGCATGGGAGATAATATTTATATCGGCGATCGCAATGGTGTCAGAACACCGATGCAATGGAGTCCAGATCGCAATGCTGGATTTAGTCTAGCCAACCCTCAAAAACTCTATTTACCCTTAATTTTTGATTCTGAATACGATTATGAAGCGATTAATGTAGAATCCCAAAGTAGAAATCCGAATTCCTTATTATCTTGGATGAAACGGATTATTACGATGCGAAAACGGTTTCAAGCCTTTGGACGAGGAACCTTTGAATTATTGCATCTTGAAAACCGCAAAGTTTTAGCTTTTACCCGCACTTATCAGGGAGAACATCTTTTAATTGTTGCTAATTTATCTCGATTTGTCCAATCAGTTAATTTAGATTTATCCGCCTTTAAAGGCATGGTTCCCGTTGAAATTTTTGGCCGGACAGAATTTCCTAAAATCAGTGATTCTTCCTATTTTATGAGTTTATCTCCTTACGGATTTTACTGGTTTATGCTCCAGTTTGATCCAAAAGTAGCTTTACTTCCTCGACCTCAAACTCAATTACCCGTTTTTACTGTTCAAAATAGCTGGCAAGAAATCTTAACAGAACCCTCTTTAAAAAATAAATTAGAATCTATTTTACCCGAATATCTCTATCGATGTCGCTGGTTTATGGGGAAATCTCGAATTTTACAATCCCTCAAGATTACAGAAGCAATTACCATTCCTTATAAAGACGCAAGAGCAATAATTATTTTATTGCAAACCGAATATACAGAAGGATTTCCTGAAACCTATCTATTTCCTTTAACTTATATTAGCGGAAACTTGACAGAACTGTTGACAATAGAAATGCCCCAATTTATTTTAGGGACGATAAAAATGGAGGCAGAAACCGGAATATTATTAGAAGTGGGACAAAATATTAACTTCTTAAGTTTACCCTTAGAAATGATTATCAATTCTGACCGTTATTCCGGTCAATTTGGTAACTTAGTCGCTACGACAACGGAAGCTTTAAAACAACAGGATTTACAACAACGATTAGACCCCCATTTATTAAAAGGGGAGTTTGATAATTCCTTTGTTGTTTATGGCGATTGCTTTCTATTTAAACTATTCCGTCGGGTCGAAGAAGGCATCAATCCAGAGTTAGAAGTTCGTCACTTTTTAGAACAAAAACAACACTTGGAATATACAACCCCTTTAATGGGGGGATTAGAATATCGTCGCCATCGAGGAGAATCAATCACATTAGGGGTTTTACAAGGCTATATTCCCGATGCAATTAATACTTGGAATTATACCTTAGATAGCTTACGAGATTACTTTGATCGAGTTATCTTACAACCTAGCCAAGACTTAGAAGCTTTGTTTTCAACCCATTCTTTATTTGATCTCTATCAACAACCCTGTCCTGAAGAAATTTTATTACTGATTGGTTCCTATTTAACCAATGCAGAACTTTTAGGACAACGTACCGCCGAATTACATATTATTCTATCGAGTGATGCTGATAACCCTGATTTTGCTCCTGAACCCTTTTCTACATTTTATCAACGATCAATTTATCAATATTCTCGCAATTTAACGGGGCAAGTTTTGCTAAAATTAAAAAAACAACTAGAAACCTTACCCTCAGAAATTAAGCCCATAATTCAACATATTTTAGGCGATCAAAATTACATTTTAGGACGATTTCAAAGTTTATTAAATCTAAAAATTACAGCCCTTAGAACCCGATGTCATGGCAACTATTCCTTAATGGATGTATTGTATACGGGGAAAGATTTTGTTATTATTGATTTTGAAGGAGAATCCTATCGGTCATTAAGTGAACGAAGAATGAAACGTTCTCCGTTACGAGATGTCGCTGGAATGTTACAATCCTTTGATTTTGCCACCCGTTTTGCTCTCCGAGAAGAAGTTAATAATGGCATGATTCGCCCTGAAAATTTACCCCTGATGGAACAGTGGGGGCAATTATGGTCAAATTGGGTGAGCGCCGCTTTTCTCAACCGTTATTTAGAAACAGCGTCCATAGATAGTTTTTTACCCCAAGGAAGACAAGAACTGACGGTTTTATTAGATTGTTATTTATTAGAAAAAGCGATTCAGGAATTAGGCTATCATTTAGATTATCGCCCCGAATTATTAGATCTCTCACTCAAAAGATTAGTGTCCGTTGTCCGCTAGAATTTCTCCCCTTTGAACACTATCAATTGCAGTAATTACCGCAGAAACGGAGGGCGTTTAGTATCGGTATCGGGTTTATTTTTGGCCGACTCAGCGAGGAACCGTTTTAACGCTTTTTCACGGTTTTTCATAAAAGCCCCCCAAAAGCCCGGTTGAAACTCATCCATCGTTTTAGCCAAAGCCCAAACATCAATGGCGAGGATATTGTACATTCGTTCATCTTCGCATTTGAGCGTGTTAATTTGCTCTAGGAGTTTGCGTTTAATACTAGCAGTTGATTGATCTTCGTCGTTAGTTGTCATGTTAAATATGCAATGCGCGGTATATCCAAATCCAATAAACCATTAAATAGAGCGTTATATTCCATCCTTTAATGTTTGCTACAAATACTTGATCGGGTGGCTAATAACTTTTTTCTATTCCCTATTCCCTATTCCCTCCTGTTCCCTGTTCCCTGTTCCCTGTTCCCTTACCAACATCTGTAGCACTAATTTAAGGATTTCATATTAGATTAAAATCAGAGAATGAATTTTCGCGGACTACTTTTTATTTATATGTTACGTCAAACTTCTCTGGGCGCACTCGGTTTAGTGGTCGGTGGAATCTTAACTGTAGTAGGTTTTGCGGCTTATTTTGCTGATAATGCCACATTGAACTTAGCTGGATTTTTCTATGGTATTCCCCTATTGTTGGGAGGACTCGCCCTGAAAGCAGCAGAATTGAAGCCCATACCCTTGACTCAAGCGACATCCTCTGAGGTTCTGGCCCTCCGAGAGCAACAAGCTACAGAAACTCAAAATCAAGTTCGCCAAGATGTCACCCGTTATCGCTATGGCCAAGAAGCCCATTTATCCGATGTCTTAGAACGTCTAGGACTCAGCCCCAACCGCGAAGAACGTCCCTCCCTCCAAGGTATCCGAGAAACGATTATTGATGGGTCTTATACACTGATTTTACAGTTTTATTCTCCCTTTATGCCTCTGAACACTTGGCAACAAAAACAAGATAAAATCACTCAGTTCTTTGGCCCTGGTCTAAAAGTCGAAATCACTCAACCTCAAGAAGAACAGATTGATGTGGCTTTAATTGTAGAAGTTTAGATATAGCAGAGAATAGGGAACAGGGAACAGGGAACAGGGAACAGAGAATAGGTAGGAAAAGAGGGGTGTACAGTTTAGGTTTTAGCATCAGTCTATGTCCTAACACCCCAGGCGCGACTGCTATAGCTGTTGGTTGTTGGCTATTGGCTGTTAACAGTTAACGGTCAACGGTCAACGGTCAACGGTCAACCGACAACCGACAACCGACAACCGACAACCAAAACCCTATTTTTCCAATCTAACGGCGTACCATTGCAGATATTGACCGGGGTTAAGGTTAAGGTCACAGCTTGTATTGACAAGGTGTTGAGCTTGTTCCTCCAGGGTGGTAAAGCGTTGTAAATCCTGGGGTAAATTGTCTTGAGATTCTGATAAAACGGATTTGAGCTTTTCGAGGAGTTCTGCAACCGTCATAAACTGTTCGGGTTGATGAGTTTCTAGTACCACAAAGGTATCCTCATCGTACATTAGCGCATCTGGCATAGTAGTTTTCTCTCAAACTGTTATAGCAGGGAACAGGGAACAGGGAACAGGGAACAGGGAACAGGGAACACCGGAGGAAAAGATTTAACCGTCTAGGTTTCAGTATCAGTCTATATCCTAACTGCCTTGACGGTTGCTATAAATAATCATTCTCTCTCAAGCCGGAGACGGCCATAATACGGGACAATTGTGACTATCCCCATGTTACGATCAAATTTAATACCGATAATTCCGACCGAATTACTGGGGATTGAAAACAATCGGGTTGAACTGGGGTTGAGTACAACCCAACCGTTGAACCCGTAAAGGTTTTTTATTGAAATAGGTATCAGAAGCTCATGACTCTATCCGAAACACCTCCCAAAGTTAGTAAACCCTCAAAAGTAGAAGGGCTGAAAGAACGCAGCAATTTCTTGCGGGAACCCCTGGCTACAGAATTGTTGAATGAGTTGAACTACTTCTCAGAGGATGCGATTCAAATTCTCAAGTTTCACGGCTCCTATCAACAGGATAACCGAGATAATCGAGTTAAGGGGCAGGAAAAAGACTATGGAATGATGCTGCGAACCCGCAGTCCTGGGGGGTTTATTCCACCTCAACTGTATTTAACCCTGGATAGCTTATCCGATGAATATGGCAACCATACAATTCGGGCTACCACTCGTCAAGGGTTCCAGTTACACGGAGTTTTAAAGAAAAATATTAAGACGGTTTTGGCTTCTATTGTTAAGAATATGGGGTCAACTTTAGGGGCTTGCGGCGATATTAACCGCAATGTTTTAGCACCTCCGGCTCCTTATAAAAATCGCTCTGATTATCAATATGCCCGGACTTATGCGAATAATATTGCTGATCTGCTCACTCCTCAAGCTGGAGCCTATTATGAAATCTGGTTAGATGGGGAAAAAGTGATTACCGCCGAAGAAGATCCAGAGGTAAAAGCCGCCCGTCTTCGTAATACAAATGGTACGAATTGTACCGACTCCCCAGAACCAATTTATGGCACTTATTATCTGCCCCGCAAGTTCAAATGTGCGGTAACAGTTCCAGGGGATAATTCCCTTGATATCTATATCCAAGATTTGGGTTTAGTGGTGATTACTAATGCGGCGGGAGAGTTAGAAGGGTTTAATATTTTAGTCGGAGGAGGCTTAGGACGGACTCATAATAAAGAAGAAACCTTTGCTCGTATTGCCGATGAAATTGGCTATGTTGATAAAGAGGATATTTATGATGCGGTAAAAGCCATTGTAGCCACTCAACGGGATTATGGCGATCGCAGCAACCGACGTCACGCCAGAATGAAATATTTAATTCATGATTGGGGTGTGGATCAATTTCGGGAAAAAGTCGAAGAATATTTCGGAAAATCCTTTAAACCTTTTAAACCTTTACCTGCTTGGAATTATCAAGATTATTTAGGATGGCATGAACAAGGGGATGGCAAATTATTCCTGGGAATTTCTATTGAAAATGGTCGGATTAAAGATGAGGGAAATTTCCGCCTGAAAACCGTTTTACGCCAAATTGTAGAACAGTTTCAAATCCCGATGTTAGTCACGGCCAGTCAAAATGTGATTCTGTATGAGATTTCCCCAGAAGTTCAGCCCAAAATTCAAACCCTGCTCAAAGAACATGGGATTAAAACCGAAACGGAAATTGACCCCCTAGAACGCTATTCTATGGCGTGTCCGGCGTTCCCGACCTGTGGATTAGCAATTACAGAATCAGAACGGGTCATCCCTAGTCTATTGGGACGGATTCGGGTATTGTTGGACAGTGTAGGTTTGCAACAAGAGCATTTTGTTATTCGGATGACGGGATGCCCTAATGGTTGCGCGAGACCCTACATGGCGGAGTTAGGCTTTGTTGGGATTGTCCCCGATACCTATCAAATTTGGCTAGGTGGCTCTCCTAATCAGACACGATTGGCTCAACCGTTTGTGGATCGGTTATCGGTTCACGATCTCGAAACTTTTCTGACTCCGATCTTAGTTTATTTTAAACAGGATCGGAAACCTGGGGAGAGTTTTGGGGATTTTTGCTATCGTGTCGGCTTTGATGCGCTTCGCCAGTTTATAACCTCTTACTCAACGACGGCCTCAATGAACATTGAAACTCAAGAAGCACCTGTTTTTACAGGTGGCCAGACCTTACCAGAGATTAGCGATTCTGATACCCCCCTAGATCCGAGCAAAATCCGGCATCGGGTTAGTGTTCGGGATTCCATTTATAATCAGTTAAAAGCTGAATCTAAACGTTTGGGGAAACCAGTGGTTGAGTTAGCCACTCAAGCAATTGAAGAATATTTAGAAAAACTGAAAGTCCTGTAGTTAGGTTGAACTGGAAGGATTTTAGGTTAGAGTATCTAACCGAGTCTTTAATCCGTTTTACCGATGGTTCAACTTCAACGCCTTGCGATCGCTCCTGAACAAATTCAAAACGAACACCTAGATTTAACGGCTGAACAACAGCATTATTTGGGTCGAGTGTTACGGTTGAAACAGGGCGATCGCTTTATTATTATTCAGGATAAGGGTCAATGGTGGATAGCAGAATTAATTGTTAATTTACCTGCGGCTTCTCCCCAAGCTAAATTAATAGAAATTGTCTCCATTCAGACCGAATTACCCCTAGAAATTATATTAATAGTAGCGTTACCCAAAGGGGATGGATTTGAGGAGATTGTGCGCTGTTGTACAGAGTTAGGCGTAACCCAATTTATTCCGGTTATTAGTGCGAGAACAATGTTAAAACCCAGTTCTCAAAAAGTGGAACGGTGGCGAAGAATTGCTACGGAAGCGACGGAACAATCAGAACGTCAAATTGTCCCGACTATTGGTGATCCGGTTTCGTTTAAATCCGGTTTATTGACCGTTCAATCTGGTTATCAATATATTTGTGAAGCTAGGGGAAATTATCAATCTTTAATGCAAGAATTAATATCATTTGAAACTGGAGAAATACCGAATAAAATGATCATCGCAACGGGGCCAGAAGGGGGATGGACGCAGGAAGAAATAGAAGATGCGATCGCCGCAGAATTTCAACCTGTTTCGTTAGGGAAACGAATTTTAAGGGCTGTTACAGCGCCAATTGTAGCCGTTTCTCAAATTGTGGGAATCATAGAAATAGGGAACAGGGAACAGGGAACAGGGAACAGTAAGCCGTGAATGAGTTTGAGGATTTAGTAGAGACGTTGTATGCAACGTCTCTACATGGCTCGTCTGTACAACTGTAATGCGTAGTGCTATATGAATTATGGAATTAATGCAGGTAGGTATAACGTCTCAAACTGCGTTCATAGTTTTGTAATAGCAGTTGAGATTCTTCTAAACTAATCCGTTTTTGTTCTAAGGCTTGTTCAGTTTGGCGACGAATACTTTCAATTAAATCCTCCGTATCATACTGTACATAACCTAATACTTCGTTCATCGTATCCCCTTTAATTACAGATTCAATTTGATACCCTTGGGGAGTTAATTTGATATGAACAACGTTAGTATTACCAAATAAATTATGTAGATTTCCCATAATTTCTTGATACGCTCCCGCTAAGAACATTCCCAAATAATAGGGTTGTTTTTCCTGGGGAGTTTGAGCCGAATTTGTGGGATGTTCTAAAGAATGTAATTCTAAAACATATTTCACATCGCGTAAATCAATAAATTGATCAATTTTGCCATCACTATCACAGGTTAAATCCGCTAAAGTTGCCCGTTTTGTGGGTTCTTCATCTAAGCGATGAATGGGAAGAATGGGGAATAATTGATCAATAGCCCAGGTATCTGGGGCGGATTTAAACACTGAAAGATTGACATAATAAATCGAAGCCATGATCTTTTCTAAGTCTTCTAATTCATCGGGAATATAATCAGAATTTCTGACAATTTCTAAGATTTTTCGACAACAAGCCCAATGAAGTTTTTCAGCTTTGGCGCGATCGCTTAAACTCAAATAGCCAAACCCAAATAAACTAATGGCTTCTCCTTTAAATTGCGCCGCATCGTGATATGCTTCTTGATAGTTATCTTCATTAATTGATTGATAAGTATCATCCAAATTCCTTAAAATTAGATGATCTTTTTCAACAATAATTGGCGGTTCTCCCATCGGGATATCACTGGTTCCTAAAACATCAAAAACTAAGACCGATTGATGGGATGCGATCGCTCGTCCACTTTCACTAATTAATGTTGGAACCGCTAATTTTCGCTCCTCACAAGCCTCTTTAACCTCGGCTACAACGTCATTCGCATAATTCTGCATATTGTAGTTTTTAGAGGCGTGGAAATTGGTTTTAGAGCCATCATAATCAACACCTAAACCTCCCCCCACATCCAAATATTTCATGTTAGCCCCTAATTGAGCTAATTCTACATAAATTTGACTCGCTTCTTGCAGGGCATCTTTCAGTACACTAATCGAAGAAATTTGAGAACCAATATGAAAATGTAACAGTTGTAAACTGTCTAACATTTCGGCTTGTTTCAGCTTTTCAACGACTTCCATAATTTCAGGAATCGTTAAGCCAAATTTAGCGCGATCGCCTGTTGATCCGCCCCAACGTCCCATGCCTTTTGTACTCAATTTAGCTCGGACTCCGACAATGGGACGAATGCCTAATTGTTGACTCGCCGCTATGACTAAATCCACTTCTTCAATTTGTTCTAAAACAATAATCGCCGTTTGTCCTAATCGTTGGGCTAAAAGGGCGGTATTAATATATTCTTGGTCTTTATAGCCATTACAAATTAACAACGAATCAGGATTTTTTAATAAGGCTAAAGCAATTAATAATTCTGGCTTTGAACCCGCCTCTAAACCAAAATGATAAGGTTGACCAAACCGGACTAAATCTTCCAGTAAATGCCGTTCTTGATTACATTTAACCGGATAAACTCCCCGATAAACCCCTGGATAACTATAACGAGCGATCGCTTTAGCAAAACAAGCATTTAAGCGTTCAATTCGGTCTTCGAGAATATCAGGAAACCGAATTAATAACGGTAACTCAATATTGCGACTTTTGAGAGATTCAACTAATTTTAATAAATCTAAAGATCCTCCTCGGTTGGCTTTCGGGGAAACCGTGATATGACCTGCGGCATTAATGGAAAAATAAGGATCTCCCCAGCCTTGAATGCGATAGAGTTTTTCACTGTCTTCTATTGTCCAGGTTTTTTGAGCTTTTCCGTTGGGGGAGTCCGTCGAAACCTGGGGTGTTTGTGTTGTGGGGGTAAGTGCGTTGACGTCCATATTTTTTATAAGAATAGGATGGGAGTTTGAAAACGAGCGTGTCTTCAGACCTGAGATGAAAAACGACTCAGGGGAATTTATTCCCCGTGAATATTTTCCTGATTTATGTTAACATATAAACAGGTCGAAAACAGGAGATTTCCATGATAGTTTTAGAATACAAAGTTAAAGGCAAGCTTGAGCAATACAAAGCGATTGATCAAGCAATTCGTACAACTCAATTCGTTCGCAATAAAGCGATTAGATATTGGATGGATAATTCCAGAGAGTTTAAAATTGATAGATTTGCCTTGAACCGATATTCCACAACTCTCAGAAAAGAATTCTCTTTTGTTAATGACCTGAATTCAACGGCAGTCCAATCCGCAGCAGAACGGGGATGGTCTGCCATTAGTCGTTTTTACGACAATTGTAAGAAAAAGATTTCTGGCAAAAAAGGATATCCTAAGTTCCAGAAAGATTGCCGTTCCGTTGAATACAAGAAATCAGGATGGAAGTTACACCCAACCAAAAGGCAAGTTACTTTTACTGATAAAAATGGTATTGGTAAACTTAAATTGTTGGGAAAATGGGATATCCATACTTACGATGTTAAAGACATCAACCGAGTGCGATTAATTCGTCGTGCTGACGGCTATTACTGCCAGTTTTGTCTTAATATTACCGTTACCGATATTCAACCCAAAACAGGAAAGGAAATTGGACTTGATGTTGGCATTGAGTCGTTTTACACAGACTCTAACGGCTATCAAGAACCTAATCCTAAATTTCACCAGAAAGCTGAACAATCAATTAAGCAATCTCAGAGACAAATCTATAAAAAGGTTAAGGGTTCATCGGGTAGACGGAAAGCTAGAAAAGTTTACGCCAAAAAACACTTAAAAGTAAGTCGGCAACGGAATGAACACGCTAAAAGAATTGCGCGTAACGTATGCACATCAAACGATGTAGTCGCCTACGAAGATTTAAGTGTTAAGAATTTGGTTAAAAACCACTGTTTAGCTAAATCAATTAGTGATGCCAGTTGGTATTTGTTCCGACAATGGTTAGAATATTTTGCAGCTAAATTTGATAAATTAGCAATTCCGGTTGCACCTCATTACACTTCACAGAAATGCTCTAATTGTGGGGTAATAGTGAAAAAATCTCTATCAACTCGCACCCATGTTTGTAATTGTGGATGCGAACTTCATAGAGATACAAATGCTGCAATAAATATTCTCAATCTTGGTAAACAAACTAGGGATGGGCAATCCCGAAGTAACGCTACAGGAGTTGGAATCTCTACTCTGGTTGGTGAAAACCTGCTAGAGCAAATTCTGACGTAGAATGTAGAATCCCCGTCTCTTCAGAGCGGGGAGTGTCAACCTTGGCATTGACCAACCATCAGACAGTGTAACGGGTTAAGTTCCCCCTTGACTAGCAATCTGTCACCAAGGATACGGTAATCTTAATTGTGAACTTTAATGACAGTTAAGGAGATTCCCTTGGAACGGACATTTATTGCGATTAAACCCGATGGCGTTCAGCGTGGACTCGTGGGCGAAATTATTCGGCGTTTTGAAACCAAAGGGTTTACCCTAGTGGGGCTGAAACTGCTCATCCCCTCTCAGGAATTAGCAGAAAAACACTATGCAGTCCACAAAGAAAGACCCTTTTTCTATAGTTTAGTGTCTTTTATTACTTCTGGCCCGATTGTGGCAATGGTCTGGGAAGGAGATGGTGTGGTGGAGTCTGCGCGTAAAATCATCGGTGCTACGAATCCGTTAAACGCTGAACCCGGAACCATTCGGGGAGATTTTGGGATCAATATTGGTCGCAATATTATTCATGGTTCTGATGCCCTTGAAACCGCACAAAACGAAATCAGCTTATGGTTTAGTGATGCCGAATTAGCCAATTGGGAACCGACGATTAAACCTTGGTTAGTTGAATAGTTTTCTGGGTGTTAGCGGTTAACAATCAATCGTTAACCGTTAACGATTAAGAATTACTGGGAGACTCCTCAACTCGTTGAGAAAATCCCCAAACAAATAAACTCAGGGTTAGGACAACCATTAACCATTCCGGCGGTACTAAAGCTTGATCAATCACTCGTAGTAATAATCGTAATCCGACTAAACCAACGGTTAAATATCCAGCCGTTTCTAAATAGACATATTCTTTTAACCACCGAATAAATAAACTCGCCATAAATCGCAGGATAATAATCCCCACTGTTGCCCCGGTAATTACCAGCCAAGCTCGATCTGAAATAGCGATCGCGGCAGTAACACTATCGAGGGAAAAGGCAAGATCCGTAACAGCAATTAGGAGTAAAACTTGCCAAAAAGAGTGATAACGCACGTCTTCTTCTGAGTCATTTTCCTTGCTTTTTTTGGTAAAATATCGGAAGACTAGCCAAAGTAAGTACAAGGCTCCTAATAACTCAAATTGCCAATATTTAATTACCCAGGTTGCTGTTAAAATTAAAAGAATTCTTAAAATAAATGCTAACAATAACCCAATATTCAGAGCTTTATTTTGAAGTTTTGGATCTTCTAATCCGCAGGAAATAGAAGCGAGGGCAATAGCATTATCAGCAGACAATACGGCTTCTAGGGCAATTAAAATCGGCAGTAATACAAGTAGATTTAACTCTAAATTCCGAGAAAATTCAAAAACGTGATCAAGATCTAACATTAACGATTGATAATTCCTATAGTGTCCTTATTTTAGATTATATTGGAGTTTGACATTTTCGGGGCTGGTTAGGGGGAGCACCGGGAGCAGGGGGAGCAGGGGGAGCAGGGGGAGAAGAGGAGAAGAAGTGCTACGTCAACAACCAACAGTCGTAGGGGCGGGCTAACCCCCAAGGAGTGTCAACTTAAGTCTCCGAAGCCCTGAACTCAAGTTCGGGCTAAAAGCTAAAGTCATCTTTAGATGACTAAGATCATTCTTCATTAACCCGTTTTAACGGGTTTTAGCTTTGAGCCTGAAATTTATTTCCAGGCTTTTAGCGCGATTCCGCCCCTAGCCGTCAACAGTCAACAATTAACAGTCAACAGCCTTTTTCAACTTTTTGTTACAATACCCTTCCCAAAATGCCCAAATTAGTTGACATTGGGGAACGATTATCTCAATTTATGAAGGAGCTATTCAAAAATGGCATTAACAGATACTCAGGTGTTTATTGCCCTGGTTGTTGCCTTGATCCCTGGAATTTTAGCTTTCCGTCTGGCCACAGAACTGTATAAATAGAAATTTGGAACTTACTGGTCAGCACCCCGCTCTAAAGAGACGGGGCTTCATGCCTCTGATTTGGATAGCTGACCAGCCTAAGCCTTAACTGGCTACGTTATCGGGAAGCGTTAAAGTTCTTACCTTGGGATGCGTAGCTAGTCCCAAGCTCTAAAACTTGAAAGTTAAACAGTTTTACGAGGGGTAAGACAGTGCTTTCGAGAAAGTACCGACTGATAACATTGGCGAAGCTAACATTACCTGAGAAATCAGTGGGGTAGAAATACCAAAAAAACCAGGAATCGGCAAATACAACAATTTTTGTCGATTCCTAATCTAGTATTCACGGAGAATAAATTCTCCTGAGTCGGTTTTCCTCCTCGCTCGCTTATAGACGAGGCTTCCAACCTTCCCATGTTTTTCTTGTGACTTAAAAGATCATGTCTGCGATTCGACCTGTTCCCCAAAAGATTCAACCTGTTTCCCCCTCTAGTCGTCGGCGTGCGCCTCGAATTTCACAGCACCGACTCAGCCGTAACCGTCGCCTCCTGACTGTTGAAACTACCGTCAAGTTAGGAGTGAATTTGATTTTATCTGCCTTTTCCCTATCTGCACTCATTCAGATATTGCCTCAACATCGTTCAGCCTCAGAAAAAGTTCAAGATATTCGGGCTGAAGTGAAAATGACAGAAGAACGGGTAATCAAAGAAAAGGAAGAATTTAGTCGCTATTTTGATCCGCAGCAAACTAAAAGTATTATGCAGGAACAAGGCAACCGAATTGATCCGAGTCAAAAGCCGATTATATTCTTAGAACAACGTCCAACGGAAACGGCTGAATTAGCAGATGAACCCACCAACTATGCCGATTTGGAATAGAAGTTATATAACAATCCGTGTAGGATTTGTGAAAAAATTCTGTAGGGGTGATGTCCCTCCAAACCCAGATATAAAGAGGGTTTGGAGGGACATCACCCCTACAATAAAATATTAAAACCTATTTAGAACTGCTATATAATTTGGCGTAAATCTAAGGTTAAAGGATATTCAGGATTTAAGTGTAAAGATGGAATTTTCATCAATCCTGGAGTATGACCCATCGCGATAAATCGTTCTAACATTCGGCTTTCTGCTTCTCGATGATTAACCGGGAATTGTTGATAGCTTTTACCATTGGGAGAATTCCCAAAATAAGTACATCCGCCAATAGAACGGTCTGCCCAAGTATCAACAATATCAAAAATCAAGGAATTTTGGGGATCAATAGAGGGATGTAATAAAGATGTAAATCGTCGCGCCCGAAATCGCACGGCTCCCACATATTCCCCCGGATTTCCAGTAGATTTTAAAGGAATCGGACGACCCTGACAAGTGACAATATATCGAGCCGAATAACTATCAATATTGGCAGAATTTCCTAACGCATTTTTTAATTTAACTTGTAGTCTTTCCATCGAAGAATCGACATAACGGGCGGTATTTCCCGATGCGGTTTCTTCTCCTAAAACGTGCCAAGGTTCAATAGCATGACGTAGTTCTAACTCAACCCCCTCTTTTGTGATTTCTCCACAACGCGGAAAACGGAATTCAAAAAATGGGGCAAACCAATCAAAATTAAAGTCATATCCAACGGTTTTTAAATCCCCTAGAATCGCTTTTAAATCTTCTCCTAAATAATGGGGTAACATAAATCGATCATGTAGAGTTGTTCCCCAACGAATTAACGGATAGCTGTAAGGTTTTTCCCAAAACCAAGCGACTAACGCCCGAATTAATAACAGTTGTAATAAATTCATTCGGGGATGGGGAGGCATGGCAAAAGCTCTAAATTCTAATAATCCTAATTGATTTCTAGGGTTTTCAATCGGATACAATTTATCAACACAAAACGCTGAACGGTGAGTATTTCCGGTGACATCAATTAACAAATTTCTTAATAATCTATCTACTAATTCAGGAGAAATTTTCTCTTGAGAATTTAACTGTTGAAAGGCGATTTCTAAATCATATAAACTCTCATGTCTGGCTTCATCTACACGCGGCGACTGACTGGTCGGCCCGACAAATAAATCGGAGAATAAAAAAGATAAACTGGGGTGATTTTGCCAATAAGTAATTAAACTTCTTAATAAATCGGGACGACGTAATAAAGGACTATCATCAACGGTTTTTCCGCCTATCGTAACATGGGCACCTCCCCCCGTAGGAATTCGTCGTCCATCTAATAAATATTTTTCTGTTCCTAAACGACATAATCTCGCTTCTTCATATAAAATTGTGGTAATTTCCACTAATTCTTCCCAGTTAGAAGCCGGATGAATATTAACTTCAATTACTCCTGGGTCTGGGGTAATTTGAAAGCCGATAATTCCTGTATTAGCTGGGGGTGTATATCCTTCTACCATCACCGGATATTGAAGCTCGGAGGCAGTCTTTTCAATCTCGGCGACTAAATCAACCAAACTTCGCGCCGAGCTTATAGGAGGTAAAAAAACGTGAATTTTTCCCTGTCTGGCTTCTACACTTAAAGCCACTCGAATAGAATTAATGGGAGATTCTAAGGGTTCAAAACTGGGAATAATCGGCGAATGAGTTAAGGGAAGAACCGCCTCCTGTTCGAGTTGATCATCTTGCCAATTTAAAGCACTTAAGGGTAAGCGAAATCCTATCGGAGAATTCCCAGCTAAAAGTTCGATTCTGTTGGGGGTAGGAAGTCGCCATTGACAACTACTCCAATGAATATTTTCGCCTTTAAATATTGATAAAATCGGTAACGTATATCCGGCTATAGTATTAGATTCAGCTTCATAAGCTTGAATAATACAGTCTGATTTTACTCCTAAATTTTTAACTAATTTTTCAATAAAAATCTGAGCATTCTGTTGTGTATAACCATAATTTTGATCCTCTTGAGCATAGAGTTCTGGATTTTGCCATAAAGGAATTCCATCTTTTCGCCAATAACAGCCTAACGCCCAACGGGGTAAGACTTCCCCCGGATACCATTTGCCTAATCCATAATGAAGTAATCCGCCTTTTTGAGTAAATTTATCTTGTAAACGGGTCAGCAATTGTCCGGCTAATTTACGTTTTTCTTCTCCTAATGCAGCAATTCGCCATTGCGAAGATTCAAAATCATCAATTGAAACAAATGTCGGTTCTCCTCCCATTGTTAAACCGATATTTAAACGTTGTAAATTTTCCTCTACTTGTTCACCTAAATGGTTAATTTGTTGCCATTGTTCTTCACTATAAGGTTTAGTTACCCTGGGAATTTCATGATAGCGAGAAACCGTTACCGAAAAGTCTAATTTTGATTCACAAGGTTCAAAGGTTCCCTGAACCGGACGAGCTTCTAGGGGGTCAGCAACACAGACTAAAGGAATATGACCTTCTGCGGTAATTAAACCCGATGTCGGGTCAAATCCCAGCCAACCTGCACCGGGTAGATAAACCTCCGCCCAAGCGTGTAAATCAGCATTATCATGAATCGGCCCCGGTAGTCCATCTAAAGGCGGAATATCATTACTGAGTTGGATTAAATATCCCGAAACAAATCGAGCCGCTAATCCATAATGACGTAAAATTTGAACTAATAACCAGGCTGTATCTCGACAGGAACCCATTTGTTTCTGAAGGGTTTCTTCACAAGTTTGGATTCCGGGTTCAAATCTAACTTGATATTCAATATTTTGGGCTAACTTTTGATTCAAATCTAGTAAAAAGTTAAGGGTATAAATATCATTTTTTTGATGAATTTTAACCCACTCATTCAGTAATTCTCCCGATTCCCTAATCTCTAAACAGGGAATAAGTTCTTGAGCAAGGCGCGGTTCATATTGAAACGGATAGTTTGAAGCATCGGGTTCAATAAAAAAATTGAAGGGATTAATCGGTTGAATTTGGGCAATTAAATCAACTTCAATTTTTAAAGAATCAGTGGTTTGAGGAAAGTTAACTCTAGCCAAAAAATTGCCATCATGATCTTGTAACCAAGTCAGTTGATGGTCAGAAGGAAAAATATTGAGGGAATAACTCAAAATCGGTGTCCGACAATGGGGAGATGGACGTAACCCAATCGTCTGAGGGCCCAGAATAACAGAACGTTCAAACTGATAGGAAATCTGGTGGTTCAGACTAACTTTAATAGACATTTTTGTTGACGGTTGGCTGTTGACGGTTAACGGTTGACGGTTGACTGTTAAATGATTACTATCCCCTATTCCCCATTCCCCATTCCCTATTCGTAATTCGTAATTCGTAATTCGTAATTCGTAATTACTTATAATTGATGTCCACAATTGGAACAAAATCGGTCTTCTGGTTTTACCGATGTTCCACATTGACTACAAAAACTCTGTTTATTCGGTGCAGGTGAGTCCATTCGCAGTTCCATATTTCCCATTCGCATTTCCATCGGGTTCATGCTCATCTGCATATCCCCCATTTTCAGGTTCATGGGTTTCATGGGTTCCATGGGACTCATTTTCATGGGACTCATGGGTTCCATCGGTTCTATTCCCGGCATGGGGGAAACGGGTAAACTGGTGACTTCATGCACAGGCAGTTCTTCTGAGTCTTTCTGTGATGGCGTTCCACTGATGATAGTAACGCTACTGCCTTGAATTTGTAACGTTTTTTCCCCCTGTTCCGATGTCAATTTCAGCACCATACCATGAGGAGTTTGGAACACCTGGGGGGGTGAACTCCAAACTCCTGTTGTAAAACTGCTACTGGCTTGCTGCTGTTGTCCTGGACTACTACTAATCAGGGTGACAAGGGTTTGTACACCCTGATTTTCTAAATAAACTCTTTGACCCGCCCCTAGTTCGCACAGATATGCCATAGGAAGGCTCCTTTGTCAATTTTATTGTTCTACTGTGCATTGTAGGGTCGTGTTTCTCAAAGGAGCAAGGTTCTTAACAATTGTATTAGAAATTGCCGAGAGCAAAAGTTATTCAAAAGTGTATTCTGAACCGTCGCAAACCTCTTGTTTGGTGACAATCACTTCATGACCATCTTCATAAACGACTCGGAAGTCATACAAACAGTCTCTTCGGCCATCATTAATCGTGATATTTACACTCTCCCCAGGTGATAGAACATCAGTACCGAGAATATCTTCTTCCCAATCTGATGTACTGGGAGGGGAGGCATAAAACTCTGTAATCACTTGTTTGCTGCCATTGGACATTGTAAATGTTGAAGATTTCGATTGTGCGATCGCTTTTGAAGCTGTTAGGCTGATTCCTGGGGCAAATATTGTTGCCGATAGTAACAAGATAGAAACGAATTTATTGATCCCCAACTGGCTCATGATCATGGGTTCCTCTCCTAAAAATCGAATTGTCATAAAATTATATTTACCTTGACGAATAATTTTGTCAAGCGGGAGAAATTTAAGTTTAATTAAAGTTCAGAGTAAAGACGATCCAATCTCCATCTACAAGGGCGATCGCCCCTCCAGGAAACGGGTCTGTTTGGCTACGGTTGGGGGCTGAAATTAAAGCATTTAATTTTTCAATTTGTTCAAAGTTAGGGGTTGTTGACATAACCTGTTGTAAAACTTTACGGCTAACTCGACGTTGTAAGGCTTCATGGGTTTGACGTAAAGCCAAACGATTGATTTTTAATATTTTTTGACTATCTGTTTCCAAGACAACAACCTGTTGAAATAGAGTTTCTGTTAATGAGTCTAAATAGTCAACTTCTGCTCGTAATAATTCGGCTGTTTGTGCGAGATGAGATTCAACTTTAGGGTTGAAGTGGGTTTGTAAATAAGGTAAAAGTTCTTGCCGAATTCGGTTGCGAGCATAGTGTAAATCATCATTGGTACTGTCTACCCAAATTTCTAACCCTTTTTCTTGACAAAACTGCCCGGTTTGTTCACGAGTAATCTCTAATAAAGGGCGAATTAAGGTTATATAATTTGCCGATAATGAATTCAGATCAGGGCATTCTAATTTGAGAGAACGTCGCCAAGTTAAAGCTTGTAAACCATCGGAACCACTGCCTCGAATTAAATTATAAAGTAGTGTTTCAGCGCGATCGCTTTTCGTATGACCTGTAACAATATAAGCATAATTATTCCTTTGGGCAATTTGACTAAAAACCTGATAACGCCATTGTCTAGCGGCGGCTTCTGTAGGCGGAATAATATCGGCAGTTTCTCGATAAAATGGAACCCGTAAACCCTGAGCCAATTGTTCAATATAATCCGCATTGGCTTGAGAGTCAGAACGCCAACGATGGTCACAATGAACGATGGCAATTTGCCACTTCCACTTCGGTTGTAAATCTAATAATAATTGAATTAAACATAACGAATCTTGTCCCCCCGATACCGCCACTAATAAACCTTGAGATTCAGGTAATAGTTGACGAGAGCGAAGGGTACGATGGAGTTGAGTATGTAATAAAGTCCACATTTTATAGTCTGCTAAAAACAGGTTAATCTAGGATTAGGAAAAATTTACTATTGTAAATCTCTATGAAAAGTTTATACACAGAAATTCAGATTGAAGCTTCCAAACGAAAAGTTTGGTATGCCTTATATCAAAAACAATATTGGTTTAACTGGAATACATTTCTATGGGATCGAGATCCCAATCAACCGTTTATTTTAAACCAAGAAGTGACCTTAGCGGTGCGTCGGAGTCCCCAGGAAGAAGAAACAGTATTTCAACCGTTGGTACAGGTGTTACAACCGGAAATCTGCTTAGGTTGGAGGTCAGAAATTCCGGGGTTTCGTAACCAAAGCCGATTTGAACTTCAAGAAATTGGCATCGGACGGACTAAATATATTCATCACCAGGAGTTTTCTGGGTGGCTGACCCGTGTATTTTTACCGTTTATTCAAGGGGATGAAAAACGGGGGATGGAACGCATGGCCCATGAGTTAAAAGAGTATGTGGAACGACGGGGAAGTGGAAGTCGTTAAGGTGAGGGTTAACGGTTGACGGTTGACGGTTAACTGTAAAAAGTTCCGTGTCAATACGGGTTAACACTTGTTGATCGGTTTCAGTGCTAACCTCTATCTTTACAAAATCTTTACAGAAAAACGGCTGAAATGTATTAATTCTTCACAAAAACCCCGTGACTTTTACGGAGGATCGAGGATAGGATTAACACCTGAGTTAGATAATACCCGTACCCTGATCTCCCAAAAAAAATAAAAGCCCAGAGGAAAATATCCCTAAAATCAGGGTTAGTTCCTGCTGAATCTTTTAATATGATCTCTGACTCCAGAGGTTCTACAATCAATATCAAATACCCCCTATTTCTTCCTCTTAAATTCAAGTAAAGCGGTTAGATAAAAGGGGTATAGTATCAGTAGAGTTAATCTTCACCGGACTCAGAAACGTTGATTTATGATGACCTCAACTAATCCAACGCAACCCATCTGGGCTGATGCTCATGTTCATATTTATGACTGCTATGACCTAGAGCAATTTTTAGATGCGGCACTAAAAAATTTTAATGCCACGGCTCAAAATTCTGGGTATTCCCAAGCAGAAACAGCCCTGCTATTTTTAACAGAAACCGCTCAGGATCATTATTTCCAAAAACTGATTCAATCGACAAAGCAAGAGGGAAATTCCAACCTAATGCTCAAAGATTGGAGCCTTTTAGGAACAGAAGAAAACTGCTCTGTCTACGCCAAACATTCAACGGGACAGGGTATTTTTATTTTTGCGGGTCGTCAAATTGTCACCGCCGAGAATCTGGAAGTTCTCGCCCTATTAACGGCTGACGAATTTGCGGATTGTTTACCCATTGATTCCACAATTCAAAAAGTCATTGATAAAGGCGGTATTCCCGTTCTGCCTTGGGGTTTCGGGAAGTGGATGGGAGAACGGGGAACGATTATTAGCCGTTTATTAGAACAAAAAGAATCCTTTCCTTTATTTCTAGGAGACAACGGCGGCCGTCCTACGTTTTGGACTCAACCTGTTTATTTTAAACAAGCAGAAAAACAGGGATTAAAAGTTTTACCAGGAACTGATCCCCTCCCTTTTGCTTCCGAATCTTGGCGACCGGGAAGTTTTGGATTTGCCATTCAAGGATCAATTGATCCCCATAAACCCGCCCAAAGTATTAAGGAAATTTTATTAGATCCTAATACTCAACTGCAAAACTATGGAACCCAGGAAACTCCTCTGCGTTTTATTCGCAATCAAATTGCGATGCAACTGGTTAAACGGATGAGAAAAAAAGGATAAAATGATGAAAGCATTAGTGATTTCGCCCCAACCCTTTTATACCCCTCGTGGGACTCCTTTTAGTGTCTATTACCGCACCTTAATTACAGCCGAATTAGGGGTTGATATTGATTTACTTACCTATGGCGAAGGTGAAGACGTAGACATTCCAGGGGTTCGGATCATTAGAATTCCCAGTTTTCCGATGTTTGGAAATGTTAAAATCGGCCCTTCAAAACTGAAGTTATTTTTAGATATTTTCATTACCCTATGGACGTTGGCATTACTGATCAAAAATCGCTATGATTTTGTTCATGCTCATGAAGAAGCTATCTTTGTTTGTGCGTTATTTAAACCCATTTTTAAATTCCGCCTAATTTATGATATGCACTCTAGTCTTCCTGAACAGTTAACAAACTTTCGATTTACCACCTCTCAATGGTTAATTGATTTATTCAAGAAAATGGAAGATGCTTGTTTACATACCTCCGATGCTACTATTACCATCTGTCCCAGTTTATATAATTATGCAGTGGGAGTTATTGGGGATAAACAAAAAGTTTTCTTGATTGAAAATTCGATCTTTGATGAAGTGAAAGTTTCCCAGAAAACCACTTAAATTTTATCGTTTTAACCCTTTCAAACCAAACGTTAATCACCAGGAGAGCAGCCCATGACCTTATCAGATGTGGAAAAAGCATTAGGAATTTCACCCACTATTTTCCAAAAACATTTAGTTGTTTATGCGGGAACTTTAGAGTCCTATCAAGGCATTGATCTTTTACTTCAAGCCTTTGTTTCTGTGGTTAACGCTGATCCCGAAGCCTTTTTATTAATTGTAGGTGGAAGTGCTGAACAAACTCAATCTTTCTCCAATTTAGCGACGGAATTGGGTATTACAAAACAATGTTTATTTACAGGTCGGCTTGAACAATCTTTAGCTCAAAATTATGCCAACCGTGCTAAAGTTCAAGTATCACCCCGTCGCAGTGGAACCAATACCCCGTTAAAAGTCTATCAACAATTAGCCAGTGGAATTCCCTTAGTCGCCACTCGAATTTATTCTCATACTCAGGTTTTAGATGACACTGTAGCCTTCTTAGTTGAACCCGAACCGGAAGATTTAGCACGGGGAATTATCGAAGCATTAAGCAATGAAACTGAAGCTCAACAAAAAGCTAAAAATGCTCAACGCCTGTATCAAGACAAATATTCTCGTGAAGTTTATACCCAGAAAATGATTAATTTATTAGAATTTGTCACGAAGACTCCCCTTAAAAAACCTGAAAATTCTAAAAGTTCAGAAACTCCATCGGCTAATAGCTTGAATTTAAAATCCAGCTAAATAGAAACCCGGTTTTGGGTTAGTTTCTGGCTAAAATCACGATGGAATGTTAAGAAACTCGGTTGCTTTGATCTAAAAAGCTTGCCGAACCCATTAGTTTTAATTAAAATAGAGCAAACTTAGGGGAAATTCCTTAACCTTAAGTTTTGAGTCCATTCGTTTTAAATACAGATCCGTTGGGGGATTAAAATCGATGTGTGGAATAACAGGCGTCGCGGCGTTAAATGGCTCACCTCACCCCACCTTGGAACAGTTAAAAACCATGTGTGATAGCATCTTCCATCGGGGGCCAGATCAAGATGGGATGCACGTTCAAGACGGGGTTGCATTAGGAATGCGGCGGTTGTCAATCATCGATTTAAGTGGCGGACGACAACCCATTTTTAATCAAGCTCGCACAATTTTAACGGTTTTTAATGGCGAAATTTATAACTTTCGTGAACTCCGTAGCAAACTAGAAGCAAAGGGCTATACTTTCGCGACCAAAACCGATACAGAAGTGATTGTCTATGCGTATGAAGAATATGGGCTAGACTTTCCCAAATATCTAAATGGGATGTTTGCCATCGCCCTCCATGATACTGTTAAGAAAAAACTGTATTTAGTGCGGGATCATTTAGGCATTAAACCTCTCTATTATGCCTTTGATCAAAACTATTTAGTTTGGGGTTCAGAAATTAAAGCCATTCTAGCCAGTGGACTGGTTAAAAAAACTTTAGACCTCGATGCGTTAGGAGAATATTTAGCCTGGGAATATGTTCCGGGGAAAGCAACACTTTTTAAAGAAATCCGGCAATTAGAACCCGGACAAATGTTAGAAATTGACCTCGAAAATCCCCAATGTCAACCCCAAACCTATTGGGATATTCCCGCCACTGGAGAAATAGAATTATCAGATCAAGACTGGGCTGATAAAGTCGAAGATCAACTCAGAAAATCCGTGACAATGCAACTGGTGAGTGATGTTCCTTTAGGTGCATTTCTCTCTGGGGGAGTTGATTCTTCCCTGACCGTTGCTTTAATGGGGAAAGCCCAAACCTATAGTATTGGGTTTGATGATCCCTCCTACAATGAGTTGAAATGGTCGGAAAAAGTGGCGACTCATTTAGGCGTTGAACATATTAACGAAGTGATTAAACCCGATGTGGTGGAATTATTTGAACATTTAATGTATTTCCTCGATGATCCCATCGGAGATTTTTCAATTTTTCCCACCTTTTTAGTCTCTAAATTAGCACGAAAATATGTCACGGTTTCTCTGAGTGGAGATGGTGGCGATGAACTATTTGGAGGGTATGAAACCTATTTAGCCGATGAAAAAGCCCGACAATATCAGAAAATTCCGGCTATTTTTCGTAAGAATTTAATGGAACCCTTAATTAACTCTCTGCGTCCGCGCCCGGAGAAAAAAGGGTTAGTTAATAAAGCCAAACGCTTCATTGAAGGGTTAGAAAATCCCGTTGATTTATCCCATGCGCGTTGGCGAATTTTCGCCGGGGATACGGTGCGATCGCAATTATTTACCGCCGAAGCAAATCAAGAATTAGTCACACCCTCAGCGTCTCATATTATTGATTTATTCAATAAAGCAGGCGACCGTCAACCCCAAAATCGCAGTATGTATGTGGATGTCAAAAGCTATTTAAGCGATGACATTTTAGTCAAAGTTGATCGAATGTCAATGGCGGTTTCCTTAGAGTCACGAGTTCCCTATCTTGACCCGGATTTAGTTGAATTAGCCTTCCAAATTCCTGATCGGTTAAAATTAGCAAATGGTGAAACTAAAGTTCTGTTAAAGTCCATCGCAGCCCGTCACGTTCCCCCAGAATGTGTGTATCGTCCCAAGGAAGGATTTAGTATTCCGATTAAAAATTGGCTCTGTAATGAATTCCGGCCGTTAATGGAAGAATTACTCAGTGATCAAGCCATTCGAGAGCAGGGAATTTTCCAAGTCAATACAATTAAGCGACTCAAACAGGAACATTTAGCGGGAACCGCCAACCATAGCCATATTTTATGGTCATTAATTGTGTTTCAAAGTTGGTATAAACGCTGGCTAAAAAGCTAATCGGTTTTTTGTTTAATTTCGATTATAAACCCTCTATTTACTATGACAACAATTACCAGAAATCCCTCAACAGCAGCCCAATCTTCCTATGATTTAATCATTATAGGAGGAGGAATTTATGGAGCAATGCTCACCTTAGAAGCGGCTCGGAGAAATTTGCGATCGCTATTAATTGAAAAAGCCGATTTTGGCGGAGCAACCAGTTATAATAGCCTCCGTATTGTTCACGGAGGATTTCGCTATTTACAAACCCTCGATTTACCTCGATTTTATGAATCCGTCGGAGAGCGGAAATGGTTTCTTAAAACCTTTCCCGACTTAGTAAAACCCCTCTCCTGTTTAATGCCCTTATATGGTAAAGGATTACGTCGTCCGCCGATTTTATTAACAGCTTTAAAACTCAACGATACCCTATCCTTTACTCGTAACCAAGGCATTCGTCCAGACCGTCATTTACCCCCCGGAAAAGTGATCAAATCTGAACAGGTGAAAGAGCTTTTTCCCGGTGTTGATACCGAAGGATTGCAAGCTGGAGCGATTTGGCACGATGCCTGTATGCCCGATTCTCAAAGGTTAGTGATCGGAATTTTACGTTGGGCTTGTTCCTTGGGAGCAACAGCTTTAAACTATGTAGAAGCCCGAGATTTATTAAAGGTAAATCAAACGGTTTCTGGGGTTATCGCTCAAGATCAATTAACCGGAGAAACCCACGAATATCAAGCTAAAATTGTGGTGAATGCGGCGGGGCCTTGGTGTCGAGAAATAGCAGCCCAATTTGATCAAGATGTTCCGAATTTATTCTATAAATCCATTGCTTGGAATATCCTATTTGATCGAGAAACCTTATCGGATTTTGCCTTAGCCGTAGAACCCAAAAAACCCAACGCCCAAACCTATTTTCTCCATCCCTGGAAAGGGCGACTGTTAGCGGGAACTATTCATAATCCTTGGGTTAAAGAAATTCAAGCTAACCCCATCCCAGACCCCTCAGAAATTAGTGAATTTATTGATAATCTCAATTTAGCCATTCCGGGGTTAAACTTAAGCAAAACCGAAATTCTTCGCGTTTTTTCCGGTTTACTTCCGGCTGACAAACCTGATAGTAATGAACTGGCTGTGAGGGAAGTAATTTTAAATCATGAAACCCTGAATCAAGGGATTAAAGGATTGTATAGTATTTCTGGGGTAAAATTCACAACGGCTCGTCTGGTTGCAGAAAAAACAATTCAGCAAATTTTTCCCCAACTTCCGCCCGTTGATTCAACAGAAATCGCGCCTTCGCAAGCACAACGTCCCCAAGGATTGTATGATTATCATTGGTATCCTCAACCTGAACTCGCAGACTGTTTCCAGGAACTCCAGGATATTATTGAAAATGAAGCCGTACAGCATTTAGATGACTTAATTCTGCGTCGGACAAGTTTAGGAGATAATCCCAAACGGGCGTTAAAAATTGCCCCAATGGTTTGTAAACTGTTTAATTGGGATGAGCAAAAATCTAAACAAGAAATCCAGCGTTTAGAAGACTTTTATCAAAGGTGTGGAATGGTAGAATTAACTAAAATTTGATCCATAAAACCTGTTTTTAATAGTATTAAAGGGAGCAACTTTTTATGAAAGCTTTAGTCACAGGAGCCAACGGTTTTACCGGAAGTTACCTCACCAAACATTTACTCGATAAAGGCTATGAAGTGCGGGTATTAGTTCGCAAAAATTCTAATCAAAGTGCCTTGGAAGGATTACCCATTGAATATGCTTTTGCCGATATTGCCGATGATAACCCCTTAGAAGATACGGTGATGGATGGGGTCGATGTGGTTTATCATATTGCAGCATTATATCGGGCGGAAAATGTACCCAGAGAGTATTTTTGGGATGTGAATGTTAAAGGAACTCGCAAAGTTTTAGAAGCAGCAAAAAAAGCTAATGTTAAACGGTTTGTTCATTGTAGTACCGTTGGAGTTCAGGGGGAAATTAAAACCCCTCCTGCCAAAGAAGAAGACCCTTATTCACCGGGAGATTATTATCAAGAATCTAAAATGGATGGCGAATTGTTGGCGTTAGATTTCTTTAAAAAAGAAAATTTAGCGGGGTGTGTAGTTCGTCCCGTTGGTATTTATGGCCCTGGAGATTTACGGTTTCTAAAACTGTTTAAATATATCTACTCCGGCAAATTTAAAATGATTGGGAGTGGGGAAGTTCTCTATCATCTGACCTATGTGGAAGATTTGGCCGCAGGTATTGCGTTAGCGGGGGAAAAAGAAGCCGCCATCGGTGAAATTTTTACCATTGGTGGGAATGAATTTGTCACGCTTAATCAATTGGTTCAAAAAATTGCTGATATCTATAATAAACCCGTTTCTAAGTTGAGAATTCCCGTTTGGCCTGTCTGGTGGGCGGGTTATTTATGCGAACTGATTTGTCTACCTTTAAATATTTCTCCGCCTATTTATCGCCGCCGGGTTGATTTCTTTATTAAAGACCGAGCTTTTGATATTTCTAAGGCGCGAAAATTATTAGATTATGAACCCAAAGTTCCCTTAGATGAAGGGTTAAGAAAAACAGCCCTTTGGTATAAGGATTCAGGGTTATTGGAATCGTCATCTGCCTTGAAATCTTAGACTTTGATTTGTTGATAAACCTTTTAGTTTGGTGGGCATAGCCCACCCTACGAATAATGATTGAAAATCGCAAAATTATTACCAAAGTTTCTCTGTCTGAACAACTGAATCAATCTGAATCTTCTTTGTTAAAACGCTATCAAACGAAAGCATTGGGAACGGATGATTTAGGGCATTTTATCCAATATGAATTAGCTAACTTTTTGTTCGGAAATTTATCAGGCGCGTTGGGTTATGTCGCCCGGAAATCAGCTTATAAAGGATTATTTAAAAGTACGGGTGGAGGGATTATTTTAGGCAAAGGGATTGTTTTACGTCATCCCAAAAAAGTCACGTTAGGCAACCGAGTTGCTATTGATGATTATGTTTTAATTGATGCTAGTGGTGCGGGAGAGGAAGGCATAACTTTAGATGATGATGTCATTATTTCTCGAAATTGTGTCATTCAAGGCAAAATCGGAGGAATTTCGATTGGTAAAAAAACCGATTTAGGCTGTAATACAATTCTGTCTTCTAGTGGAGGAATTTCTATTGGTAATTCCGTTTTAATTGCAGGTAACTGTTATATTGGGGGAGGCAGATATATTACAGACCGTTTGGATATTCCGATGATGGAACAGGGGGTTTATACTAAAGGTGCGGTGGTGATTGAGGATGATGTTTGGTTAGGGGCGGGTTCAACGGTTTTAGATGGGGTAAAAATTGGCAAAGGTTGTATTGTCGGGGCGGGTGCAGTGGTTACAAAAGATTTACCAGAATATGCCATTGCTGCGGGTGTTCCTGCTAAAATTATTAAAATGAGAACGGAAACAAACGATAGTTTAAATACCCCTTCTAACCATCATGCCCAAACCTAAGTTATATCCCTTTCTCGCTCAAACCTATCCCATTTTTAAACCTTTATATCAACTGTTGAGATACCGCTATCATCAACTGAATCTGTTAAAACAATCATCCTTGAAGGAACTTCATAATATTCCTTATAAACCCACAAAAACTGTATCTTTTTTTGCAGGGGATTTAAAGTTAAAAGGAGATTTATATTTACCTGAAAATGCTGAAATAGCCCCAACCTTGATTCTCTTGCATGGGTCTTCTATGTTAGGCAGAAAATTGCCGATTATGCCCGCCCTAGGTGAAGGGTTTCAACAGCAAGGATATCGAGTTTTTGCCTTTGATCTTCGCGCTCATGGAGAATCTGAAAAGCCTCAAAATTATACAACAGCAGCGTTTAATTTTGCTCAAGATGTAACCGCAGCTATTGATTATTTAAACGCTAATTTTCCGAGTCAAAATGATCAAATTTATGTTTTAGGTCATTCCTTTGGGGGCGGCGTCACGATGGCAGCCCAAGCCCAAGACCCGCGAATTTCTAAAGCGGTTGTTTTTGCGCCGCCCCGTCGTTTGAAAGAACGTTTTTTAAATCCAGAAGCCCAGGAAAAAGAAAAATTAATGTTTCGTTGGCAAGTGGATATGCAGCTTCCCAAACCCCTAGAATTTTCTTTTTGGGAACCTATAATGGCAGCTTTAGATATAGAAACCTATTTAAAAGATTATACCCAACCCGGACATATTCCTTTATTATTATTAGATGCGGAATTTGAACCTGCTGAGGATTTAGCCTTTTTAAGAAATTTATCTCAAAAAATGGTTCCTCCTGTTGAGTATTGGACAGTTCCCCAGGCTGATCATTATTTGAATACCGGATTGATTTTGAATCAGGGATTTGCTCAGGGTACAGCAATTTCAACCTTTATTAACTATGTTGATAATTGGTTGAAAAAAACTCATTAAGCTTTTTTAGGTATAACATAAATAAAAGAGTTTATATCAGATCTTATTATTCGGGGTGAATTTGAGCATGAAACCAAATGTTTTGAACCTCACAGATTTTTGTAAGGGACTAGCCATCGCACTTGTCGTTTTAGTCCATTATCGAGGCGGGTGGTTTGGTTGGCAAGGAGTCCATATTTTTATTGTTTTAAGTGGTTTAGGGTTAGCCTATTCCTGCGCCAAACAACCTCAAACATTTTCCTGGGTTGATTGGTTTATTCGTCGGATGAGACGAGTTCTCCCCGTGTATTGGATAGCGGTGATTTTTTCGTTTCCGCTATTAGCCTATTTAACCACATTGAATTTTGCTGTTACTCGGACTATTTTAGATTTTTTTCTTTTAACCAATGTTTTTGAAGATTTTCGCGGAGAAGCTACGGGAGCTTTTTGGTATATTCCCTTTATTATTGGGGCTTATTTGCTGTTTCCAATCTTATACAATCGATTCCAAAAATATTCAACTTGGCAAGGGTATTCAATAATTCTATTGATTACGATAGCCATAGAATTTATTTATCGAGGAATTGCTATTTATTATTTAGATGGACTTCCCATTGCTCATACCGATAAATTCTTAGATATTTTTCCAACAACAGTTAAGGCACTAAACCATTATCCAGACTGGTTTTTTGGCTTCTTTCAACGGCGATCGCCCTTTGGGTTCATTCTCGCTCGAATTGGAGAATTCACCCTGGGAATGGTGGCAGGATTAGTTCTCGCTAAAAATAGTAATCTTTTTCATAAAATCATTATTAATCCCTATATGGGATGGTTAGGGTTTTTGATTTGGCTCGGTGGACAATCCTTGCTTTATAGTGGATTATGGGGGTGGATTTTTACAGATTTTGTGATTGCTTTAGGAATGATTCTTTGGATTATTAATCTAGCTGATTTTACCCATAAAAAAATCCCTCTGCTGTTCAAAGCTGTCAGTTTAATCGGGATTTGGTCGTATTATATTTACCTGACCCATCAACCTTTTACCCGGCTATTTCCCCAAATCAAACATTATATTATGCCCCATGATCCCAACCTACTCACCGACCTACTAACGGAATTTTTGTTTTTAGGGACAACCCTAGTTACTATTTATTTTGCGAGTGATTTAGCTCGGAGGTTTGATCAATCTAAAATACCCTCTAAAATGATTGTTCAATTTACTCCGATGTTAAATTATTTATTAGCCGCTTTTAAAAAGCTTTGGTTTGCTAAAAATTGGTAATTTTTAACTCAACTCAACTCAACGGAATAATAATTATGAGCAGTTATCTTCCCACCCCATCAAGCCTGAAACGGATGATTTTGAATGCCACTTTAATGAGTTTAATCCTCGGTTGTCGCCCTGCTCCAGAAGCAAATTCTCAGCCAGATGCTATCCTAGAACCTGTTAATTATACGCCCGTTGTCAGTGCGGGATTTCCCCAAGTTATTCCTCCTAAAAACTCGGTTCAACTCTATGGAAATGTAACTTATTTGGGAGACTCAAAGGATCTAAAAACCCAATGGCAAAAAATTAGTGGCTCTGGAAAAGTTACCTTTAGTAATGATAAAATTCCTAATACAACAGCGCAATTTTCTCAACCCGGAACTTATGTTTTACAGTTGAAGGCAACAGGTGCGGAACATTCTAGTCAAGATGAAGTTATTGTTCAAGTTAATCCTATTTCTCAACTACAAATTCCGGCTTTGGGTATTTTTGAACAGGGATTTATTCATTCGGGAAACTATCAAAATCCTTATACTGAAGTTGAAGCGATCGCAACATTAACAACACCTCAAGGTCAAACTCAAACGATTCCTTTATTTTGGGATGGGGGAAAAACTTGGAAACTGAGATTTTCTCCTAATATTGAAGGCATTTGGAAATGGTCTATTAAATCTAATGATCCCGGATTAAATAACAAATCAGGCTCTTTTAAAACCAGTCCAGCCCAAAACAAAGGCGGAATACAAGTTAACCCTAAATATCCCCATCATTTTATTTATCAAGATGGAACTCCCTTTTGGTTATTTGGAGATACCCACTGGACATTATATAATCAGATTCCGAAAGAAAAATTAGATCGAAATTCGGTTCAAGAATATATTGATCAACGAGCTAAACAGGGGTTTAATTATATTCATTCTAACCTGCTATCCAGGGAAAAAAACGAAGGAGGATTAGCCTTTGAGAATCTGTCGGAAGAAACCTTAAATCCGGGTTATTGGCAAGAGGTTGATTCTCGGATTAAATACTTAAATAAAAAAGGAATAACGCCGATGTTATTCTTAAGTTGGGCAAAAGATGGAGGCTCAAAACAGGATTGGAGAGCCTTTCCTAATCAGGAAGCTCGGTTGCGATATGCCCGTTATATTATGGCTCGTTATAGTGCCTTTAATGTGGCATTTACCGTTGCTGGAGAATGGAATGAATATGGCGATAAATCCATGTATGAAAACATCGCCCAAGAAATGGTTAAATTTGATCCCCATCAACGATTAATTGGGATTCATCCGGGGGAAAGAAGTTATACTGTAGCTGAATTTGCTAAAGAAGATTGGATGTCTTTTGCTGATTACCAACAAAACTATACTAAATTACATGAACGAATTTTAGAGAAACTTAAGTATAATAAACCTGTAATTAATTCAGAATATGCCTATTATTTACGGGATCAAAATGAGGATGGAAAAGTTGATAAACCCAATAGTGCAACCCTAGATGAAATTCGTCATGGCAGTTGGGATATTGTTATGGCAGGGGGCTATTTTGTCACGGGATGGGGAACAACCTATTTTGGGGGAATTCGTGATCCGGGGGGATTTAATGTCAATGACCCTAAAAATGATGATTGGGAAGTCCAAGTTCAACAGATTCCTAAACTGTTTAAAAGTTTAGATTGGTGGAAATTTAAACCCTTAGAAAAACGGATCAAAGGAGAGGGAACACACTATTTATTAGCAAACGAAAATCAACAGTATATTGTTTATGTTCGAGACACTAAAAAACCCCTCTCCTTAGCCTTAGAATCAGAAACAACAGTTTCCTACAGCATTCAAATTTATAATCCTCGGTTGGGTAAATTTTCTGACCTGCCCAATTTTACCGGAACTAATTCAATTACTCTACAACCTCCCACTCAAGAAGATTGGGTATTTGTTCTGAAAAAATTAAACCCATGAGGCAATTTTTATAAAGTGATTTCTTCCCCCTGTTCTGTAAAAATGACCTGATTAATTTTCCAGTCAGGATTAGTGGTAATGGTTTGGCGTAAACTCCCAAATAACGCTAATTGTTCACAACTAGATAAAGAATTAAACGTCCGTGCAGCCGTTGTAGGAACCCGAAAATCAATCGTAACAAGTTTTTGACTTTTATCAACATTTATGCGATAATTTAAGGGGAAATCAGAACTGCTTTGTTGTTCTAAAACTTCAGTAATTGCCGTTTCTAAGGCTTGCTGTTTCGGAACCGTAATTTGACGAGGAACCAACTCAGAACATTGACTATCCACCTGATAAATGGTCACAGGAACGGTGTTAGCCGGGGAAAGTGCTTGTTTTTGAGGTTCAGGAGTGGGTTGAGGAGAAATTGTTGCTTCAGGAGGGGTTTGCGGTTGGGTTTGGATATCAACCGGAGGGGAACTACAACTGCTTAAGCTAAGAATAGTAACGGCAACGATACAACGGGTCAGAAAGTGTTGGATACTGTTCATGGTTCAAAGGAGATTTTGGCAATAACGGTTAGCTTATTATTCAAGGGTTAAAGTTCCGATTCCGTTTTGAACCCTCACCGAGTATGATTAAATGTTGGATTAAAATTCTGATGATTTTAGAGATCAAGTTCTGATTCTAAAATCTCTTCACCTCTAATTATTTTACAATGGCTACTGCTCCCTGGACTCGCCGCCATATTTTATCCCTGGCTGATTTTACGGCGACGGAATATAACACTATTCTACAAACTGCAACCAGCTTTCGAGAAGTATTAGGTCGTCGCACGAAAAAAGTTCCCGCCTTACAAGGTCAGGTGGTGGCAAATTTATTTTTTGAGCCTTCAACTCGGACTCGGAATAGTTTTGAACTCGCTGCAAAACGACTATCGGCAGATACGTTAAATTTTGCTCCTGGGACTTCCTCTCTAAGCAAAGGAGAAACCATTCTGGATACTGCGAAAACCTATTTAGCCATGGGAACTGATATGATGGTGATTCGTCATAAAGAAGCGGGAGTTCCCTTTGCGATCGCAGCAGAATTAGATCGTTTAAATGCGAAAGTAGCCGTTTTAAATGCCGGAGATGGTCAACACGAACACCCCTCCCAAGCGTTACTCGATTTATTTACAATTTGTCGAGTTCTTAACCCCGAACAGCCTAAAATTGAACTGTTAAAAGGAAAAAAAATAGCGATTGTTGGGGATATTTTACATTCGAGGGTTGCTCGTTCTAATATTTGGAGTTTAACCGCCACGGAAGCGGAATTACACTTAGCAGCACCTCCGACATTATTACCTAAATTATTTGCTGAATTTGGCAAAAATCGCCCTGGAAAATTGTTTTTACATTGGAATTTAGAAGCGGCTTTAGAAAATGCCGATTTTGTCATGACCTTGCGGTTACAAAAAGAACGGATGACCGCCCATTTATTACCCAGTTTACGCGAATATCATCAATTATTTGGTCTTACCCATGAACGGTTAAAATCCTGTAAACCCGATGTTAAAATATTGCATCCAGGGCCAGTGAATCGCGGGGTAGAATTAAGTTCAGAATTAATGGATGATCCCGAATTAAGTTTAATTTCTCAACAAGTTACCAGTGGCATAGCGGTGAGAATGGCACTATTATATTTAATTGGAGGAGGAAAACCCAATTAAGCAGGATAGAAGGCGGGTTCGAGTTAGACTTTTATATTAACAAAAAATCTATAAAAACCCACCCATCCCCTAAAAATTCAGTCTACTCTAGTAACAATAAAAAAGAGGATTATGATTCAAGCAATACCCAAAACCGTAAGCTTTGACGAATTTATTGCTTGGTATCCACAAGGGTCGGGATGCCACTACGAACTACACAACGGAGAAATTGTAGAGATGCCCAAACCCACAGGTAAACATTCGCGGGTTGCTGGTTTTTTGATTGCTGAACTTAACTTTGAAATTAGACGGCTAAAACTTCCTTATTTTATTCCCAAAGAAGGTGTGATTAAATCTGTCCGCGATGAATCTGGATATGAGCCTGATGTAATTGTAATCGATGAGCGACAAGTTACAGATAATCCCCGATGGGAAAAAGAATCTATTATCACTCAAGGAAGTTCTGTACCCTTGGTGATTGAAGTTGTTTCCACTAACTGGAGTGATGATTATGCTTTAAAACTAGAAGAATATGAGATTTTGGGTATTTTTGAATACTGGATTGTCGATTATTTAGGATTAGGAGGAAGAAGATTTATCGGGAATCCTAAACGACCGACTATTTCCATCTATCAGTTTGTTGAAGGAGAATATCAAGTTTGTCAGTTTCGAGAAAATCAACGAATTGAATCGCCGATTTTCCCAGAGTTAAATTTGACAGCTTTGCAAATTTTTCAAGCAGGTCAATGAGCCAGTAATAGGGTGAGTTTTTAACAATTATCTGTGAGAAACATAAATTATTACTGCATTCGATCAATCGTTCGATATTGAATAGCCTCAGCAACATGGGGGGGTTTAATATTATCTTCTCCGGCTAAATCTGCAATCGTTCTCGCTACTTTTAAAATGCGATCGCTGGCTCTTGCAGATAACCCTAATTTTCTAATGGCATTTTCTAATAAACTCTGTCCAATACTATCTAATTGACACCATTTTTGAATATGACGACTTTGCATTTCTGCATTCGATTTTAACTGGGGTTCATCTTGAAACCGTTGACGGGTGCGTTCACGCGCTAGGATGACTCGTTCTCGAATACTAGCAGAACTTTCGCCTTGAGATTGTTGCAGAATTTCTTCCGGTTTTAAACGATTAACAGCCACTTGTAAATCAATTCGATCCATCAATGGCCCCGATAATTTTGCCCAATATTGTTCTCGTTGACGAGGGGAACAAGTACAGGGTTGAATCGTATCTCCATAATAGCCACAGGGACAGGGATTTGTACTGGCTACTAAAGTAAATTTAGCCGGAAAAATAACCGATTGTTTGGTTCGAGAAACCGTTACAAATCCATCCTCTAACGGTTGTCTTAAAAACTCTAATACATCCCGCTTAAATTCTGTTAGCTCATCAGCAAACAAAATACCTCTGTGAGCTAAAGAAATCTCCCCCGGTTTCGGATAGGTTCCTCCCCCAACTAAAGAGGGGCCAGAAGCGGAATGATGGGGACTTCTAAAGGGGCGATCGCTAATTAATGTGCCTCTATTTTTTAATAGTCCAGAAACCGAATAAATCCGAGTCACTTCTAAAGATTCTTCAAAACTTAAAGGCGGTAAAATTCCCGGTAAACGACGGGCTAACATGGTTTTTCCGCTCCCCGGTGGCCCGACAAAAATTAAATTATGTCCTCCCGTTGCTGCAATTTCTAACGCCCGTCTCGCGTGAGCTTGTCCTTTAACTTCACTTAAATCTAAGCCAATTGTTGTTTTTTGAGCGAATAAATCCGAGGCTGTTAATTTAACAGGTTGGTAATGTTGGGGATGATTTAAAAAATCAGCAACATCTAATAAACTTTTAAATCCATAAACCGATAATCCCTGAACAACAGCCGCTTCTTGAACATTATCTTCAGGAACCACTAACCCCATAATTCCCATTTGTGCAGCCGCCGCCGCGATCGGAAGTACACCCGCAACGGGTCTTAATCCTCCGTCTAAACTCACCTCACCTAAAAATAAAAAATCTCCTAATAAATCGGGTTTAATTTGTTCCGATGCGGCTAAAATTCCGATACTAATTGGTAGGTCAAAACTCGGCCCCTCTTTGCGTAAATCCGCAGGGGTTAAATTAATCACAATATTACGCATCGGGAAAGCATATCCAGCATTTTTTAAGGTAGCTTTTACCCGTTCTCGTGATTCCTGAACCGCCGCATCGGGAAGTCCCAACACCGTAATTTTAGGCAGTCCCCCGGAAATATCGACTTCAACCCCGACTTTCACCGCATCAATCCCAACAATACAGGCACTCCAAACCCTGGCTAACATGGTTTTTAACTCTGATAATTTGTTCTGTTTCTATCTTCTCCTATGATTGATACAGTACGGTTAGCTATTAACTGCAATTTTTTCAACCCCACAACAACCTATGGCTGATACAATTTTTAGCAAAATTATCCGTCGGGAGATTCCGGCCGATATTGTTTATGAGGATGATTTGTGTCTCGCCTTTCGGGATATTGCCCCTCAAGCGCCCGTTCATATTCTAGTGATTCCCAAAAAACCCATTCCTAAACTCGCCGATACCACATCCGAAGACCATGCACTGATGGGGCATTTGCTCCTGAAGGTTAAACAGGTCGCTGAAGAAGCGGGACTGGAAAATGGCTATCGGGTTGTGATTAATACGGGGGTCGATGGTGGACAAACCGTTGATCATCTTCATCTGCATATTTTGGGTGGTCGTTCAATGGAATGGCCTCCTGGTTAATTAAATACTTTGGGCGAGGTTGTCTCGCCCCAGGAGCCATTTTACTGCTTTAATAGTTCATCCATTGAGCAACAACCGCAGGAATAGGTAATAGAATTAATAATAATAATCCCAAGGTTAAAAAACCGATAATATCCCGAATATCATCTAGTTCAGTGACATCATTTAAGGCGGGTTCATCTTGTAAGGGAAAAAAGAATAATAACAAAGCTAAAACTAAAAATTCACTGTGCATTAAAGCTAAAATCAGAATTAAAAACCGAGCCACTTGACCAATGATTAGACTGGTTTTTTGACCAAACATGGCATGAACAATATGACCGCCATCTAGTTGTCCAATAGGAATTAAATTAAAGGCGGTGACAATTAACCCGATATATCCAGCGATCGCCATCGGATGTAAATTTATTGCTTGTTCAGATGTTAATGCAGCACCTAATGTTAATTTACTTAATAATGTGAGTAAAAACGAAAAACTAGGATTCAAGGATTCAAAATTTAAAAATCCAGAGGTTTTGGGATCAAAGGGAACAACGGTTGACTGATTTAACCCTAAAATTAAGAGCGGTAAACTGATGATAAATCCCGCCCAAGGGCCAGCAATACTAACATCAAATAATGCTTTACGGTGGGGAAATGGCGATCGCATTTGAATAAAAGCGCCAAAGGTTCCTAACCAAAACGGAATCGGCATAAAATAAGGTAAAGTCGCTTTAATCTTATACCAACGAGCCGTTAAATAATGGGCAGATTCATGAATTCCTAAAATTGCTATTAAAGCGAGACTATAGGGTAATCCTGCTAATAATAAACGGGGGTTTGCTTGCCAAGCGTCCAGAGGAATATCTACCATCTGAACACCCGCTACCGTTGTTGTAAATAAAGTAATTAATAATAGAGCTAAAGCTAGAATTGGACGGCTTAAAGGATCAGTTTTAAAAGAATTTTCGGCTGTTTCTTGATAGGGATTTGGCACTAAAGCAAAAAAGGGTTTATCTTTAAGATCCTGTTGAAAAGCAATTAGAAAGCGATCGGCAAATTTAGCCTTAATATTATCTCGAATGGTTTGATAAGCGACATCAGGATTAGACCGTAACTGACCCCGACAAACCACCGCCTGTAATCGATATTCAATATTATGCAGGGGAAAGACTGTCCAAGGAAAACAAGTGCGAAGAATGTCTTCTTCCTGTTGATCCAAAGGACGGGGTAAGGTCTGTTTTTCTAGGGGAAGAACGGGTTGTGTTGGCATTGTGGCATCTGATTGAGAAGGTTGAGAAGGAAGACGACCCCATTGCACTAAAAACCAGTATAAACACGGACAAACAATAAAGGGAATAATTACTAACTCTGCGGGAATCGGTTTTTGATTATAGACCAATATCCACGTTCCCCAAATGAATGCCGGGGTCATCATCACCAACCACAGCAACCAAACAGGAGTACGGGTGATTTGAGCCACACCCTGTTGTAGTAGCCAGTAAGTCATTACCCCTAAAATTAGTAACCAAAATAGCATAATCATCCGTAGTTTGAGCCCGATGAACAACTTGGTTTACAATCGAAAATCGCACGGTAAAAATTCATAGAACAATATGTCACAGGAGCGTTCTGTTCCCAAACAACCCCGGCTTGTGCTGGAAAATATTTATGCTTTCCCACCCAACCGGGACACCTTGGGCGGAACTGCCTATTTTATTGTAGAGAACCAGATGAACATCTTGATCGATACGCCTGATTGGAATCCCACAAATCAGCAATTTCTGGAGCAACAGGGGGGCGTTCAGTGGTTATTGATCACCCATCGAGATGCCATTGGAAAAGGGCCAGAGATTCAAAAGACCTTGGGATGCAATATTCTGATCCAAGAACAAGAAGCCTATTTATTGCCTGAGTCAACCGTAACCACCTTTGAGCATGAGTTAACGCTGAGTTCCCAAAGTTCGGTTTTTTGGACACCTGGACATTCTCCGGGTTCATCCTGTCTCTATTTTAGTGGTCAATTCGGGGTTTTGTTCACTGGACGTCATCTATTACCGAATCTCCAAGGTCAACCTGTTCCCCTCCGCACCGCCAAAACCTTCCATTGGCCACGACAATTAAACAGTGTTCAATTAATATTAGAACGCTTTAATTCTCATACCTTACACTATATTTGTCCGGGAGCAAATACAGGGGCATTAAGAGGGGAGCGCATGATTAATCATGCTTATGAAAAATTAGCAATGCTTGATTTAGAAGCTTGTTTGTTGACGGAAGCTATTTTATAGCTAAGAAAGAGTGTAACTTAATAAACAAGATTTGTCTGGGGTAATTAACACATTGAGCAAATTTGAGTTTATAGTAGATGGGCCACCAGTATCACAACAGACTCGTAGACGAGAGCGTCTCAGAGAATGGAAAGCAACAGTACGACAGGAGGCGGAAAAATACTGGTCTTCAGAACAACAAACCGCTACTGGATTGGTTATGCTGCAAATAACTTATTTCTACGATTCTGTGGCTATAGATGTGGATAATATAGTTAAACCCATTCAAGATTCAATTATCGGGTTAGCCTATGTCGATGATGGTCAAGTAACCGATATTATCGTTAGGAAGAGGAATTTGTCGGGTAACTTTAAGATAGAAAATATAACCTCGACATTGGCAGAAGGCTTTGCCCGTGGGAATGAATTTTTGCATATTGTCGTACTTGATGCTCCTGACCAAGAGGTACTTACATGATGTCAACTTTAACTGCCAACCATGAAAGAGAACAATTACTCAAATTAGCCGAGAATTATCGCCAAAAAGGTTACGAGATTTTTCTTCATCCAAACCTTGAAGAATTACCTGAATTTCTGAAAAGTTATCGTCCTGATCTGATAGTCCGCCAGGGCGAAGAAGCAGTCATTATTGAGGTTAAGTCACGCGCTTCACTCAACTCTTACTCTGATCAATATTTACAAAATTTAGCTCAAGCAGTAGAAAAACATCCGGGCTGGAGGTTTGAGTTTGTGATGGTTAACCCGGAGGATATAACCTATTCCCCGAAAGCAGAAGGTTCGTTGCAAAAAGATGAAATTGAATCACAATTGCAAGTGGTAAAGCAACTAACAACGCAACATTTAGAATCAGCAATGTTATATTGCTGGTCTTTAGTTGAGGCAACTTTAAGGTTAATTACAAAAAAAGAAGAGTTAAGTTTACAAAGACTTGAGCCACTTTACTTAGTCAAACAACTAGCGACTGAGGGCGTAATTTCCCAATCTGAGTATCGGTTACTCATGGATGCGATTTCATTCTGTAATGCCATTTTTCATGGTTTTAAAACGACACAACTTACGCAAAATTTTGTCTATGAACTAATTGAAATTACGGAAAAACTCTTGAAAGATTTGCAGACAAGTGATGAATTAATTAACTGAATATCGCCAATTACTCCCATTAAAACAGGAATTGATAAAAATTGAACCCAAACGCCCGAATAATGAGAAAATAGGAAAACTAGGATCACCCAGATCACAGTAAAACGCACTCATTCAGGATTTTATAAGGGAAACGCTCAAATGTTCAAACGAATTTTGGCAATGGCTTTAGTCTGTTTTAGCCTTAGTTTAACAGGTTGTATATCCGTTGGTGTTGGATTAAATAGCTTTGTTGATACCGCAGACGGCTATGAATTTGTTTATCCTAATGGATGGACGCAGGTGAGTGTCTCTAACGGCCCCGATACGGTGCTACACGATATGATTGAACAAAGCGAAAATGTTAGTGTGGTGATTAATCCGGTTTCTAATCCGAGTCAAACCTTATCGGAAATTGGTACTCCTACTGAAGTCGGATATACCTTAAGCAAAAAAGCGATCGCTCCCGAAGGTTCAGGACGCACCGCCGAACTGATTAATGCAGAATCTTATGAAAAAGGATCAAACCTTTATTATTGGTTAGAATATGCGGTACAACTCCCTAATCAACAAAAACGCCATGATTTTGCTAGTGTTACCATTAGTCGGGGAAACCTGTATACATTAAATGTTTCTACCACTGAAAAACGGTGGGAAAAAGCTCAACAACTTTTAAAACAAGTTGTTCAATCTTTTAAGGTGTATTAATTTAGTTCCATTGCGTTTATGACTCAGCCAAATCGAATCACATTTATTTTAGCGTCTGCTTCTCCTGCGCGGAAACGGTTATTAGAAACGGTAGGAATTCAGCCCATCATTTCCCCCAGTGATTTTGATGAATCTCAAATCCAAGATTCTAATCCAGTGCAGTTAGTCCAAAAACTCGCCCAAGCTAAAGCAGAAGTTGTTACCCAAACTTTAATTAATTCTCCCAAACGAGAAGGGGAAATTATATTGGTTTTGGGATGTGATTCGGTTCTGGCGGTTGAGGGAGAAATTTATGGCAAACCTGCTAATATTGAAGAAGCGATCGCTCGTTGGCAAACCATGAAAGGTCAAGTCGGACAACTCTATACAGGTCATGCTTTAATTAATCTTTCTACCCATCAAACCTTGGTGTATTGTCAAACTACGAATGTCTATTTTTCTAATATTTCCGATAGTGAAATTGAAGCTTATATTGCTACTGGAGAACCGTTAAACTGTGCCGGATGTTTTGCTATTGAAGGAAAAGGGGGTTTATTTGTAGAAAAATTAGAAGGATGTCATACTAATGTGATTGGTTTGAGTTTACCTTTATTAAGAAAAATGATTCAGGAGTTTGGATATAATATTACTGACTTCTGGTAGTTGGGAAGAAACCACAAAGACACGAAGACACGAAGACACGAAGAAGAATAATTAACGGGGTATATTGTCTGACTGCATAAAACGTTGATTTTGTCAAGTCCCCTATTTTCGGTTTAATCTTCCCCTCCCAAAACCCGTGCATCGCCAAGCAGAAATTTCGTCAGAAAATCAAGATATTTTACGACAGCATAAGGGTTTTAGCCCCCAATTTGACCTATAGACATAGTAACCCCTTGGATGAAATCTTTTTAAGTCTACCACAACCCCGATAATCTCGTCAACTATTTGACAGCAATTTTCAATAAAATATCAAGATTCCCTGACAATCTTTTAAAAAACAAAACCATTTCAAAAAAATGATTAGAAAAACTTAACCTATTCTTCGTGTCTTTGTGTCTTTGTGGTTACTTCCAGAGTTAAATTAAGTCAATAAGCAGGAGAGGGGAAAGATTAAATATTCTAGGAAAAACAGTTTCCAAATAAATTGATAAAATTGAGCGATAGATTGTTTCTGGCTTAAATCAACGGTTTGACTACGCCACCATAATAGACTCAATAAGATTAAATGAGTTAACCCTAAAAATAGGGGATTAACAGAAGATTTTAAAAACCAACTTCCTAGAATCATCCCTAGATAACAAAGAGTGAGTATCCATCGGGATAAATTAAAGACCGTAACAGTTCCTAATTTTATCGTTAAGGTGTTAATCTGGAATTGGCGATCGCCTTCTAAATCAGGAATATCCTTAAAAATTGCGATCGCTACGGTAAACACTAAAATAAATAACGTTAACGCCCAAACTGAAGGCGGAATTATCGGAATTAAGGATAGTGATTTTCCCGATAAAATCCAGCTAAAGTGTAAATATAACCCTAAATTAACAATAATTCCCCTAACGGTAAAAATACAGAAAGCCGCCCAAAAGGGAAAGCGTTTTAAGCGAATAGGGGGTAAAGAATAGATTGTCCCCAATAGCAGACTAATGGCGACCATTCCCAATAAATAATAACCTTGAAACGCTGCCATGCTTAAGGCTAATATTCCCGTTATTCCGACAATCAGTTGAGCTTGAAACCGGGAATATTCCCCGGCTGCTAAGGGTAAATGGGGTTTATTAATCTGATCAATTTCAATATCTTCGAGTTGATTTAATCCGACAATATAAATATTGCCACAAATACAAGCCAACCAACTGCCAAATAAAGCAATTCCATTTAAACTAAAACCGGGAAATTGCCTAAACTCACTAATGGCAATTAAGTACATCCCCAAAACGCTTAAAGTTGTACCCATAATTGTATGGGGACGAGAAAATTTCCAAAAGGAGTATAACCCCGAAAAATTCTGTTGAATTAAGTTAGGGGAAGAAATAACCGTCGGGGGAGAAGAAGTTTTCGTCATATTAAACCAGGGAATAGGGAATTACGAATTACGAATTACGAATTACGAATGAAAAATGGGGAATTTGGTTAATATTATTCTGGTGATGGTAAACGCCAACCGGGTTTAATTACTTGACGTTCACGAGCAATAACTAAACTATCATCAGGGACATCATCGGTAACAACAGAGCCCGCCGCCACGGTAACATCATTTCCTAGGGTTAGAGGGGCGACTAAAACACTATTTGAGCCCGTTTTTGTCCGATCTCCGATGGTTGTGCGATGCTTTTTCACCCCATCATAATTAGCCGTAATTGTCCCCGCGCCAATATTAACTTTATCCCCTAATGTCGCATCTCCCAAATAGGATAAATGAGCAACATTAGTCCGATTTCCGACCTCAGCATTTTTCAATTCTACAAAATTTCCGACCCGACAGTGTTCCCCAACTTTTGCATGACCCCTTAAATGGGCATAAGGCCCTATGCGGGTTTCATCCGCAACAACACTATCAGAAACAACGGAAAACTGCACCGTAACATTTTTTCCAATCTGACTATTTTCGATTAAACTACCGGGGCCAATGCGACTTCCGGTTTGAATTATTGTGTTTCCCCTTAAATGGGTTTGGGGTTCAATAATTACATCCGCTTCCAACTGTACCGTATCATCAATCGTGACACTATCGGGGTCAATTATTGTCACTCCCGCCGCCATCCAATTCGTTTTAACCCAATCTTGTAAAATACGATAGGAATTAGCCAGATGTTGGCGGCTATTAATCCCTAAAATTTCTCGATAATCATCGACATCCACCGCCATCACTTGATCTAGGTGATGTACTGTATCGGTGAGATAATATTCCTGTTGATCATTATCGGCTTTGAGGTGGGGTAAAATTTCCGCTAACTGCGGCCAATTAAAACAATAAACCCCAGCATTAATTCGATGATTTTGGCGTTGAGCATCGGTACAGTCTCGATGTTCAATAATTTGATTGACTAAATTATGACTATCGCAAAATACCCGACCATATCCCGTAGGATTAGGTAAATGGGCTGCTAATAAGGTCGCCGCATTTCCGTGTTCTTTGTGAATGTTAATTAATTGTTCTAAAGTGTCAGGACGTAATAAAGGAACATCCCCATTTAAAACCAGTAAATCCCCAGTAAAATCTGTTAAATAGGGGAGTAATTGTTGAATGGCGTGACCTGTCCCTAATTGTTCCGTTTGTTCAACAAATTCTAAAGCCGGTTGCGTATTCGTTTGTTGAAGAGAATCGCGGACTAAATCAGCGCCATAGCCCACAATTACTAATCTCCGAGAAGGTTGCAGCCGAACACAACTCTCTAAAACCCGTTGAACTAAAGTGCGTCCCCCCAATTCATGCAAAACCTTGGGAAGGTCAGATTTCATGCGAGTTCCGCGTCCCGCCGCTAAAATTGCTACCGCTACCATCTACCGTTCTGGTGTCAACTGTGAGTAATAGACACGATAAATCGCATCTTAATCTATCTTTTCACAAGATGGACTCACTGCGCCATCGTTTCTTCCAATGGGATGTGGGTTCAAGGGGGGAGGAGTCTTGTTCGGCTTGGCGACGCAGGATAATCACTTCCGCCGTGTCGGATAAACTCGGATCTCGATAGGGGATGGCGGCGCGGGTTTGTAGATGTTCCTGTTCTTGGAGACAGAGGGACGGTAAACCCTCAAAACTGGCTATTGTCCCGGGTGTGCGCCTACCCACGGGAGAGGTAGAAGCAATATTTAACCCGGCTTCGAGTAAGGCGCTTCTGACCGCCGCCGCACAGGAATAAGTCGCTAACTGTCCCTGGGGTTTGAGACATTGAGCCACTAAGGTTAAAAATTCGACTGTCCAAAGTTGGGGACAATGGGGCGGCGAAAAGGGATCGAGAAAAATGGCATCGGCTTTAAACCCAGAATTGTAAACGGTTTGAATGGTATTTCGAGCATCCGCAATCATTAAATGAGCGTTGAATAATTCTGTTTTGAGATAATGATTTTGGGCGAGTTCTTTTAAAATTTCTTGAATATAATCAGGATAGTCATTCAGTAAATTAAACTCTAAGGTTGCTTGGGGAATACGTTGATCAAATTCTAAGCCGATCCATTCAATTTTGCAGTTAGGATTAGCGTCCCAAATAGCGGTTAATGCTGCTGCTGTATTATAACCTAAACCGTAACAAATATCAAGTAAAAATAAGGGAGATATTTCGGCTTTTTTTCTTAACTGTAAAGGGACTACAAACTTTTGTTCTGCTTCCTGTTTGGCTCCAAAATGACTATGAAATAATTCTCCAAATTCCGAGGAGAAAAACGTAAACGAGCCATCGGCGGTTAATTGGGGTATTAATCCTTGATTTTGGATCATCTTTCCTCCTCTGTAGGGTGTGTAAGCGCAGCGCACGCACCATCTAACTATTAATAATAATCAACTCCTAAAGAAACCCAGTTTCTATCCGATTAAGTTGTAACTTGAAATTCAACATCTTCATAAATATCATTAATTGAACAGCGAAAATCCAGACTTTCTAAATAAATTTCTTGTCCTGAACTATAAGGATATAAAACCCATAAACCCTCAGAATTTTTTCTAAAACACTCTACACTGCTCCGATCTTGAGCTATTAAAACATATTCTTTCAAAGTGTCCAAATGTCGATAATCTTCAAATTTTTTACCTCGATCAAATCCTTCTGTTCCAGGGGAAATCACCTCAATAATTAATTTAGGATATCGTTTAAAATATTGAAATTCCCTATCTCTAGGATCACAGGTTACAATCACATCAGGATAATAATAGATATCTAAAACTTCAATATCAGCTTTCATATCCGCCATATAAACCCGACAGCCTTTTCCTCTTAAGTAATTTCTCAACAAAGCAAAAAGATTACCTGCAATGGTATAGCGCTACGCGCTATGGTTAGGACAAAAGTATGATAAGATGCAGTAATACCTCAATATCGGAAAATAGTTATGCCGGCACCTTATAGTTACGATTTACGCTCCAAGGCGATCGCAGCCGTGAAAAGAGGAGAAAAGAAAATAGAGGTAAGTCGTTTCTTTAAAATAAGTCGCAACACATTAGATCTGTGGCTGAAAAAAGAAAGAGAAACAGGAGACTATCAGGCTAGCCGACAGGTAGGAGTAGGAACTCAACCGAAAATTCAGGAGTTAGAAAAATTTAAAGAATTCGTGAAAAAAAATAGTGACAAGACTCAAAAACAAATGGCCCAATTATGGGGGTGTGAGGCGACGCAACAGAATATTAGTTATGCTTGTCGAAAACTGGGTATAAGTCGAAAAAAAAAACTTATGGGTATCGAGAAAGAGATGAAGAAAAAAGACGAGAATTTCTTCAAAAACTAGAGGGAATAGAAAGGAGCAGAAAAGTTTATGTAGATGAAGCGGGATTTGATAATAGAGAGGATTACCCGTATGGCTACAGCCCGATAGGGGAAAGATGTTATGCACTCAAGTCCGGTAAAAGAAGAGAAAGAGTCAGTTGGCTATCAGCATTGAAAGAAGGTAAATTATTGGCTCCTTTAACCTTTGAGGGGTCATGTAATAAAGATTTATTTGAAACCTGGTTAAAGAATTGTTTGCTGCCAGTGCTAGAACCAGGAGACATTATTATTATTGATAATGCCAGCTTTCATCAAGGGGAATATATCAAAGAACTCGTCGAAGAAGCCGGATGTAAAATTTGGTATTTGCCCCCATATTCTCCCGACTTGAACAAGATTGAAAACTGGTGGGCTGTTTTAAAGACATGGATGAAACAGAGATTAAACGAATTTCAAACCGTCAGAGAATGCGTGGATGCTGCATTTAGAAATTGTCCTAACGTATGCGCGTAGCGCTATAACATGGGCATCACTCGCCCCCGCCATCGCATAAACTTCCCCTTGAATATATTCATGCTTAATCAGACTGTTCTTTTCAGTTTCGAGATAATCTTCACGCGCCATATCGGGTTGAGGACTAGCAATCTTGACACTCCCTGTGCCTAAAGGCGTGGGGATTCTGGGTTCAACGAAACCACTTAATCAAAGTACCTTGCAGTGCTTCAACCAGAGGTGGGATTCTCCCCAAGCGTAAATTCGGGTATGCCCTACCCTATTCGCACAAATGCGAGTTCTTTTTTATTCAAAACAAATTTGTTTCAAAAAAACTGGTTGTCTAGCTCCCACGAATCTTTTACCCACTGCTGGGGAAAACTAGAACTGTGCAGTAGAACCCTATAGATTCACTTGTCAAGGTAAGCGCGTTTTGCCGTTAGGCATACTAGGTTTTTATACAGGTTGCTTACCTTTTCCTGTTATGGGAAATAGTAGCACGATCAGATGTCAATAGACAACCCACCAATATAAAGCCTAAGTAGAACTTAGGGGTTTTAAACCCATTTTTCTGATAACAATTCTCCTAATTTCTGTAAAAAAGATTAAAACAATTCTATTTAGGAATCAGATATGATAATTATAAAACAAATTCCCATCCGTAAGTAGTAAGCCCTTCAGGGCTTCCATTTAATTTTAAATAAACTTTCTCATAAATTTTGCCATGACAGAAGCCCAACTGATTGTTTCCCCAGACTGGTTAGCAAACCATCTCGAAGATCCTAATATTGTAATTGTAGATTGTCGGTTTTCCTTAGCCAACCCCCAACTCGGACAACAACAATATCAAGACGGTCATATTCCGGGTGCTTATTATTTAGATTTAGACCAAGATTTATCCAGTCCCATTCAAAAACACGGCGGACGTCACCCCCTACCCAACCCAGAAAAACTTGCTCAAAAATTATCAGAAATTGGGATAACATCTCAACAAACCTTAGTTGTAGCCTATGATGATTCTCGATTCGCTTTTGCTTCGCGGTTGTGGTGGTTATTACGCTATTATGGACATGAACAAGTTGTTTTATTAGATGGGGGGTTTAGTCAATGGAAAAATTCGGAATATCCGATTAATTCTAATATTCCTAACGCAAAATTAGGACAATTTACCCCCCAAATTCGTCCTGAAATGTTGGTTAATATAGAAACCGTAAAAGCTCGAAAAGATTTACCCGGAGTCGTGGTTGTAGACTCCCGTGAACCCGATCGCTATTTAGGAAAAACCGAACCCATTGATCCCATTGCAGGCTGTATTCCGGGGGCGGTTAATTATCCTTGGCAACAGGTGACAGAACCGACAGGATTTGTTAAAATTAATCAACAATCCCAACGCTGGCAAGAGATAAAAGACTCCGAAGAAATTATCGTTTATTGTGGATCAGGAGTCACCGCCTGTGTGAATTTATTCTCCTTAGAATTAGCCGGAATTCATCAGGCTAAACTGTATGGAGGCAGTTGGAGTGATTGGTGTTCCTATTTAATAGAAGAACAACAATAATTTCTTCGGGGTTTTGAATTTAATCTCTAGTAACCTGAGATTAGTGATCATTTTTTACCCGATTCAATTATAATAAAATTGAGCGATAAAATCAACCCATTTTAACAATTTCGATTCAGGATTAACTCTTATGCAAACCCTAGAAAAACCAACCCCATCTCTTTTGGATACCCCCCTAACCATTGCGGGAAAAACCTTTAAGTCTCGGTTAATGACTGGGACGGGGAAATATCGCAACCTCCAAGAAATGCAGGATAGTATTGCAGCGAGTGGCTGTGAAATTGTCACCGTTGCGGTTAGACGAGTCCAAACCCAAGCGCCCGGACATGAAGGGTTAGCCGAAGCCATCGACTGGAGTAAAATCTGGATGCTACCCAATACCGCCGGATGTCAAACCGCCGAAGACGCTATTCGGGTAGCCAGACTTGGACGGGAAATGGCGAAATTGTTAGGACAGGAAGACAATAATTTTGTCAAATTAGAAGTGATTCCTGATAGCAAATATTTGCTTCCCGATCCTTTTGGAACCTTAGAAGCCGCCGAACAATTAGTTAAAGAAGGCTTTGCGGTTTTACCCTATATTAACGCCGATCCTCTCTTAGCGAAACGTTTAGAAGAGGCTGGCTGTGCAACAGTAATGCCTTTAGGATCTCCCATCGGCTCAGGACAGGGGATTAGAAACGCAGCGAATATTGCGATTATTATCGATAATGCCAAAATTCCCGTCGTTGTGGATGCGGGTATTGGAGCGCCCAGTGAAGCGGCGTTGGCGATGGAAATGGGAGCGGATGCGTTATTAATTAATTCGGCGATCGCTTTAGCCCAAAATTCAGTGGCCATGGCAAAAGCGATGGGCATGGCCACCGAAGCCGGACGTCTGGCTTATCTCGCCGGACGCATCCCTGTCAAGACCTACGCAGAAGCGTCTTCCCCCTTAACAGGTACAATTACTCGTTAATGTTTCCCTTTTGTGTAAATTTTTGTTATGGTTGATCCTAGATAGTAATCTATGGATTTTTACTCATGCCTTATATAAAAGAAGAGGGTGGACGACTCAATAACTTCGCGGTCGAACCTAAAGTTTACACAGCCGAACCCCCCACGAGTTCACAAAAACGGAATTATCTGATTACTGGTCTTGCTGGGATGGCCTTAGTGGGGGGTTTAGTCTTCCTCGCCTTCACCATATCCTAAGATATCAACAATTGAGTTCGGGCGGATTTTAGGAATTTTTCTATCAATATCAAAGATTTAATTGAACCCGTCTCTACGAAAAATCGGGAATCAAATCGTAGGGACGGGTTCTGTTAGAAGTGAAGTTGAATTGGGGTTAAACCACAAAGACACAAAGACACAAAGGGGATAAACTTTATTCCTGTCTGTTCCCTGTTCCCTGTTCCCTGCTCGCTGCTATAGAAGAAGATAGTTATAAAGTCTAAGGGCTTAATGATTGACAATGGCGACGAGTAACACTTCTTCAATTCTACTGTCGGAAACTCATCAGCAAACCTATGATCGTTTACAACAGGCGCTAGGTTTACAACTTCGCCGTCAAGTTTTTATTGCTGTTTGTGATAACTTAAATCTTCGCAATCATCTGGCTTTAAAATTACAAACTGATTTATTATTGAAAAATCAGACGGCTTCAACTTTGCAACAAAGTTTAAATTCCCAGATCGCCTCGCCTTTCATGAGTTTAAAACTCGATTTAAGCGATCCTAATCCCTTCAGCCAAATTGCTCAATGCTATGCTCAAAATCAATCTGATCTTGACAATAAACCCCTGATCGGATTTCAAATTTTAGGGGTAGAACATCTTACCCGCCAACCTCCGGGGGTGCAATGGTCATTTTTACGGTATTTACGAACCTTAGAACATCATCTCGACCGCTTAGAATTTAGTCTAGTGCTGTGGATTTCTTCTCCTTGGTTATGTTGTATTCAACAATCTGCACCGGAGTTTTGGCGCTGGCGAACTGGGGTATTTCAATGGATCAGTGATCCAACGCCGAGTGATTTAGAATCAGGGACAATTATTTTAGATTCTACTTCTGTTTCTGAATTCAGCGAAAGCAATAAGACCGATGCTTTAAAACAACTTCTGGATCAGATTCAACAGCTTCAACAACAGTCTGACTTATCCCCACTGCGCCAAGCCTATCGTCAATTAGCCAATATTTACCGCGATCGCATTCTAGCGGGGGAGAATGCAGAACTCAACTACACTCTGGCCATTCAAGCCGATAAAAAAGCCTTAGAAATCATTCCAGAAGCTGAGTTTCTTCTGTCCAACTCCCAACAGAAACCCGGTTTCTCTTCCCGCGATAACGATGATTCTATTAATATTTTGAATGACTTAGGAACCTTGTATTGGATGCGATTTCGCCAACGATTTCAAGGAAATCCCCCCTCAACTGATGTACTTTCCGATTTAGAACAAAGCATTATTTTCTATCAAAATGCTTTGATGAAAACCGATCCTGAAGCTCAACCCCATCTGTATATCAAAATCCAAAAAAACTTAGGAACTGCTTACACCGATTTAGCTACTTTACAAGATCCGAGTCAAAACTTAGAACAAGGGATTATTGCTTATACAGAAGCCTTATATTACCTTAAGTTAAACCGGACTGAAATTGACCCGGCTCAGATCCAAGATTATGCCACAATTCAAAATAATCTGGGAACGACCTATTGGAAATTAGCTCAACAAACCCAACCTATTCCTCACCTGAAAGCGGCTATTGCTGCCTATACTCAGGCAATGGAATTTTACACCCCGCAACAGGATGCCCTGAATTATGCCTTACTACAAACCAACCTAGGAACAGCTTATTGGACACTCAGCCAATATCAGCCTTCAGCAAAATTACTACTCCAGGCTATTCATGCCTATCATCAAGCCTTAACCTATCGGACAATCGAATCAGCCCCGGTTGCCTGTGCTGCTACCTATAATAACTTGGGCATAGCCTATTGGCATTTGGCTAACCACTATCAGAAGTCTGAAATTCGTGCTAAATTTTTGAAAAGGGCAATTGTCGCCTATCAAAAGGCCCTCTCAATTGTTCCCCATCTCAGTCCGACCCAACTGACTTTCGACCCCCTAGCGACTCATAACAACCTAGGGCTTACCCACTACCAACTTGCCACAGACTCTAACTTACCGCTTGGCAAAGCCACTCGGATTTCTCTACTAGGAGCCGCATTAAAACACCATCTTCAAGCTGATATTAACGAGCCTACCCAGCTAGAAAAACAACAGCCTAGCGATGGTGAAATCCCCAACTCAAAGACCACTGAACATCATCAAACGACTTTGAGTTATTTGCTCAGAACTATTCGCGCCTTCTACAATGAGTCTGGATTACAGGGACAAAATCAGGCTTTATCTCAGATTCCCGGTCATCTACTTCCTGAAATATTACGCGCTCTGTAACGCAATACAACTAAATTGGCATTTCATTAGGTTTAGGTTCAACTTTTCCATTAACATTGAGATGTCTATTTAATATTCTTGCTCAACCTTCTGCTCAATATGCGTGGTTATGGCATCTGCAAAGATTCTCGTGGTTGATGATGATCCGGCAATACGGAACTTAATAAATCGCTATCTCAGCCAACAAGACTATGAAGTTGACACGGCTCATGATGGCCATTCGGCATTAGAAAAGTTTGAACAGTTCAAACCTGACTTAGTGGTATTGGATCTCAATTTACCCGATACAACAGGTTTAGCATTATGCCGAGAAATGCAAAGTCGAACCAGTGTATTTATTCTAATGCTAACCAGTGAAAAAGATCCCAAACTGGGGTTAAAGGAGGGAGCCGATGATTTTGTAACTAAACCCTTTGATTTAGAGGAGTTAAATCTTCGCATCAAAGCTATTTTGAAACGTCAACGAACTCTGGTAGATACACAACCCCAAAATTTAGTTTATGGGGATTTAACGATTGATCCCAATCGTCGTGAGATTTATCTTCGGGGTGAATTAGTCGCGCTGAGTGCATTAGAATTTGATTTGCTCTATTGTTTAGCTCGAAAACCCGGACGAGCATGGCGACGGTCAGAATTATTGCAAGAAGTATGGGATTATGAGTATGAAGGGGAACAGCGCGTCGTTGATGTTCATATTGGTCAGATTCGTAAAAAGATTGAGCCAGACGCAGATAAACCTTCTTTTATTAAAACAATTCGGGGTGTGGGATATATGTTTGATCGACGCACTAATGAACGTCAATAATTAAGGATAACTCTCCTTAATTATTAACAATTCACGGTCGATCACAATTGCCTAATTTAAGGGGTAGCTACTGATATTAATGTTGGGAAAGATTGTTTTTTGTGTAACACAATGTAACTAAACGTCGATTTTATGAGGGAAAGTATTAACTTATCAGTAACATTAAGATATCTAGTTTATATATTTGCTCACCTTTTCGCTCAATTTTGTAGTCATGGCATCGGCAAAAATTCTTGTAGTTGATGATGATCCGGCAATACGGAATTTAGTCAGTCGCTATCTTAGCCAACAGGACTACCAACTGGAGGTTGCACAGGATGGCGACACAGCGTTGAAAGTTTTTGAACAGTTCAACCCCGATTTAGTTATATTAGATTTGAATTTGCCTGATACAACAGGTTTAGCATTATGCCGAGAAATGCAAAGTCGAACTAATGTTCTCGTTCTCATGCTGACCAGTGAACAAAATCCCAAGCAAGGGTTTATAGAAGGTGCCGATGATTTTGTGACAAAACCCTTTGATTTAGAAGTATTAAGTCTGCGGATTAAAGCTATTTTGAAGCGTCAACGATCAAGGGGTAATTTAGAGCTTCAGAGTTTAATCTATGGGGATTTAGTCATTGATCCGAATCGACGAGAAGTTTATCTCAAAGGCGAATTAGTAATCTTAAGTGCATTGGAATTTAATCTGCTTTATTGTTTAGCCAGTAAACCCGGTCGAGCTTGGGAACGCAAAGAACTATTACAAAAAGTTTGGGGTTATCAAGACGAAAGTAGTGAAGGAGTAAGGGTGATTGATGTTCATATTGGTCAGATTCGTAAAAAAATTGAACCTGATCCGAAAAATCCTTCTTTTATTCAAACCGTCCGCAGTGTAGGTTATCGGTTCGATTGATCTCCAAGGAAAGGAAAACGCTTCGGGGCGATCGCATCTCTACATCAGGATTTTAGATTAAGTTTTATTTAAAAGCTTTTTAACAACTTTTTTAAGCTCCTCTATTCAAGTTTTATTTCTTACTGTTCCCTGTTCCCTGTTCCCTGTTCCCTGTTCCATCTTCCCTTGCGCGTAGCGCTATAGGGCTTTGACGATTCCCATATTATGGGAACCGCTAAAGCCATTTTTTGGTAAGGGGAGTTAAGAAATCTCCAATCCACACAGGGTTGCCAGATAAACACGAGCCGCTTGACGATAACTGCTCGATGCTTCTGGGGTGTTGCTATTTCCATTCTGCAACAAAAAGAGCGACAGGGCTGCGGAAAAAACCCGATCTTGATCCCAGTCTGGGTGGGTCTCCAGATAGCCCTGGAGGGACTCGTGCAGCGTTTCAGGAATTTCGGTCAAGATGCTTACACTTGTGTTCATGAAACTGCTCTCATCGGTGTTGGTACAGGACAACGCACAACTTCAAGGTTAGGGATGGACTGGGACTTGGGTTCTCCCCTTCCGCCTAAAATTTGAAATTGGGTCGTCGATTCATTTTGTGCGATCTAGGGGTAGAGTTGTCAATGTTGCAAACTGTTACAACCTGTCACGAAGTTTCTCTTGAGTCACGAAAGAATCGATATTCGAGCTTCAATTTCTGTTACAAAACTTCATAAATTGCCCTCTCTGGTCATCGTTTCTCCAGATCAGGAGAAAATCCCCAATTCCACCAGAAGACCGCAACCTCACCCCTAAACCTGTGGAAAATCCCCCTAAACCTGTGGAAAACATTCTCCTCCCCTGTGGAAAACCTGGGGAATCTGTGGGGAAAATTTTCCCCAAAGATAAGAATTTTAAAGTTTGTTTGGGTATTTTTAGTATGAATCTATTTGAGATGTCAGATCACAGCTTTTGAGTGCAGCTTATTCTCTCCACAATTGATCACCTAAAATCTAAATTTTCATACTCATAACAGTAATTTTGAATTACAATAAAAAAATTATTTATCGGTATAAATTATCAGGTTTTGATCCCATACTTAAAGGTTAATAAGATTTAAACGTCAGAAAAAGCAGGTTAAGATTAATTAAGGATAATTCCTCAACGCTAACCCTGATTAATCTGGAAGTTTTTGTCTTTTGGGGATTATGATCAAAAATTTCAGGGATCAACCGAGGATAGATAATCAACCCTCCATACTATATAATAATTGAGTTAGAATCCAATAATTGGAAACTTTCATGTCCAGTTTTGTAGGTGAGTAAATAAGAGTCAGCACCCCGCTCTCTTTGTGACGGGGCTTCATGCCTCCAACTTTAGATAGCTCGTACCCGCCTCAGCCTAACGGCTACGTTTTCTGGATCATAATACCCACGAATGCGACGCTAGTTTGTGGCTCTATTGTTAACAATTAAACAGTTTTACGAGGGGTAAGACAGTGTTGTTAACGCCAAAAGTTCAGAAAACATTGGCGAAGCGAACATTACCCTAGAAATAGGAGTTATTTCATGTCTAATTACGTCTTTGTAATTGATCCGAATAAACAGCCTCAAAACCCAGTACATCCCGCCCAAGCTCGATTGTTATTGAATCAAGGTCAAGCTGCTGTTTATCGCCGTTATCCGTTTACTATTATCTTAAAGGAGTCAAAACCAGCACCAGAAATACAACAAATAACCCTCAAAATTGACCCCGGTTCAAAAACCAAATTTAACCGCACTCGATTAAACCTACCTAAAACCCATTGGTTAGATGCAGCTTGTGTTGGAAAACTTGAAACTTTAAAGGTGTTAACCAATAAACCTTTATTGATTCAGGCAACGGGACGTGGTACTCGTCAAATGTGTGGTACAGACAAATACGGATTTCCAACCTTCCCATGTTTTTCTTGTGATTATGCTGAAAAACTCTATGCTGAGTCAGTTAGGATAGGGATCTGTTCTTCAGGTCTTATCGATTCAGATAGGTTAAAGTCAAAGAATCATTGATCTGTTGTCTCCTGTCTCCTATTCTCTACTATGCCCAAGCTACGTCAATCTTCGTTTCGCCGGATTCTACTGTCGCAGATTTTACTGCTTAGTCTTCCTGTGCTGCTTGTGGGAGAGTATGTTACCTATAGAAAGGCTCGTTCTGGTTTATTGGAAACAGCCCGTTTCAATTTAACAGAAAGTGCAACTAAAAAATCGCAAACGATTGAGGAATGGATTAATTCTATCAAGTCCAGTTTGAGTATTGCCAGCGACAATAGTAGTTTACAGTCAGGAAAAACTCAACAGTATTCTGTCTTTCTCTCCCAACTCCAGGGGCAATTTTTTCCTCCGGTCAATTGTCTACAATTGACCAATTTACAAACGGAACAAATAGTTGCTACAACCTGCGGAAAACAACCGATTTATTCTATTCCTAAAAACTTTTGGCCATCAAAAAGGCCTCAAAACCCTGGGATTTATATTAATTATTTAGTTCCTAAAGTTGTTCCACAAGCTTCAGAATGGCGAAACCAAGTTCAATTAGTATTTAGTGCTCCCATTTATACCAACCAAAATAATAAAAATATATTAAAATATGCGTTAAGTTTACAATCAACCTTATATTTAGAATCCAAAGATCGTCCTAAATCCTTAACCGGATTTACCGTCATTATTGATCAAGGAGGAAGAATTATCAGTCATCCCAACTTGGATAAAGTAGGACGTAATATTCAAGAAGAAACCGATGCTATTCGATTAAATAATTTATTATCTAGTGCTTTATCAGAAAACAAAAATTATTTCATTCACTTATTTTCTTTTGATCAAGCCCGAAAGGAACTTTTGGCGGGCTATGATGCAATTCCTAGCCCGATCACCCAAGAAAAAAATAGTCAATGGGTGATTTTAGCTGTGGTTGATTTAGAGGATGCTTTATCAGGATTAAGAGATATTAAATCTCTCTTAATTTCGTTAATTTTATCTTTGGTAATTGCCAGTATTATTGCTGCACTTTATGTTTCCAGAGATTTAGCACGTCCATTAGAAAAGTTGAGAGATTATGCCCTCAAAGCCAATAATTTAGAGACTCCTGGTAACGTTCCTGGAAATCTAAAAATTCGAGAATTTAATCAGTTAGCAGAAGCTCTCAATACTATGGTTGGAAGTCTGAGAGCGAGAGCGCAAGCCTTAGAATATGCGTCAAAAGAAGCGCGAATTGCTAATCAATTGAAAAATGAATTTTTACGGGTAGTATCTCATGAATTAAGAACGCCTTTAAATGGAATTATTAACTCAATTAGCTTAATTGAAGAGGGGTTTTGTGATAGCAAAGAAGAAGAAGAAGAATATCTTCAAATTGCTTACAGTTCTAGTGAACATTTGTTAAATTTAGTAGATGATATTTTAGATATTGCTTTAATTGAAGAAGGCAAGTTATCGGTCATGCTTGAACCGACGGATTTAGTGCAAATCCTCAAAGATGCGGTGAATTTACAAATGTTAGATATTCAACAAAAAGACTTAACCATTGACCTACCCACCCTGAATAAACCGATCATTGTTCAAGCTGATCCCGATAAGTTAAAACAAGTTTTTATTAATATTCTCAATAATTCGGTCAAGTTTACAAAAACAGGAGGAATTACCATTGCAACACGCATCGAATTTGCCGAGAATTCAGAAGTAAATTCTTTTGAAGAAATACTGGATCATCCCCTCTCAAAATCTACCTCAGTTCGGTATCAAGCTGTTGTGACCGTTAAGGATACCGGAATTGGAATTGCGCCGGAACAACAGCAAAAAATCTTTCAACCCTTTGCAATGGTCGATGGTTCAACCACAAGGGAATTTGGCGGAATTGGGTTAGGTTTAGCGATTTCCCGCAATTTCATGCAAATGATGGGGGGTTCTATTACCCTTGAGAGTGCTGGATTAAATCAAGGAACGACTGTGATGATTGGAATTCCCTTATCCGATACTCATATCCAATCTCCTCAACATCAAGGTTCAATTTCTTCCCATCAAGTTAACTCTGTTTGAACTTAGAATGGGGAAAGATTAGGTTAATATTATCGGTTGTCCACCTGCTTTTAAAGATTCACTTAATGCACAAAGAATTTTAACCAGTTCTGCACCGATCCAACCCGATGAAATCGGGGAAGGTTGATGATTTTGAATCGAATAGAGAAAGCGATCGCAAACTTGAGCTAAGGGTTCACGAGGTTCAACGGAGATGATTTCTCGATTTAATCCAGCGGCTTTCCAAGTATTATCAACGGGGTTCAAATAACCTTGTTGAACAATAAGAGGAGCTTCTGATTGCAGTTCATCAAAGATTAAGCTTCCCTGCGTTCCAACAACTACTAAACGACGTTGTTTGTCAGGATTTAACCAACACAAATGTAGAAACGCTTCAAAGCCACTGGGATAGGTTAAATTTGCAGTTACTAAATCCGATAATCCTGTTTGTGGCTGTAACCAAACCGTTCCAGTTGCTTTAACTTTGACGGGTGTTTCCCCTAACCAACTATTAAAAATTCCAATATCATGAATTGCTAAATCCCATAACGCATCAACATCTTGTCGCACAGGTTCTAAATGGGTTCTCGTGGCGTAACCATATCGTAATTCCCCTAATTTTCCCGCTTCAATAATAGTTTTACCCTGTTCTACCGCCGGATGAAATAAATAAGTATGATCCACAAAAAGTTGAAGCTGTTTTTGTTGCGCGAATTCACACAATTGCAATGATTCAGACACACTCAGGGTTAAAGGTTTTTCGGTGAAAACATGACAACCCTGTTGTAGAGCATCTGAAATTAAAGCAAAATGTGTCACCGCAGGAGTTGCGATCGCCACCGCATCCAAATCGGGTAAATTCCAAACCCTTGACCTATCCGTTACTAACTTGATGTTTTCAGGGAGTTGAAATCGTTCTCTAACTGCTTGTAAACGTTCAGGATTAGAATCAACAATTGCCACAACTTGAGAATCAGGATGCTGACGGAAGTGACGAATTAAATGAACTCCCCAACGACCGGCGCCAAAGATAGCAATATTAATCGGATCAGTCATTATTAAATTCTCACTGAAGTTTGATCATACAACGACAGAAACGCCACTTCAGCAGCCGCTTGTTCAGCCGCTTTAATCGACCGTCCAGTTCCTTCACCCAGTTTCCGATTTTGTAACCAAACTGCTGCGGTAAAACGCTGTTCATCGTTATGAATTTGACGATTTTGTTGGACTTTATATTCAGGTAAAACTTTATAATGGCTTTGCGTCCATTCCTGTAAAGCCGCTTTATAATTATTACGAGCCGGGTCTTGAATAATTTCTGTAGCTCGTTGTCGAAAATGGGTATCCAACCAAGAACGAATTAAACTTAAATCGTGGGTACTGAGATATAAACTGGCTAACACCGCTTCAAAACAGTCCGCCAGACGAGATTCTTCACCCGCTTTATCCCGAATTGCGCTTCCGGCGGCGAGTAAAAATTGGGACATTCCATAACCATCAGCAATTTCTGCTAAGGTGCGATCGCTAACCAAAATCGAACGAATCGCCGCAAATTCCCCCACAGGACAATCAGGATAAACTTCATATAACAACTCAGACGCCGCCAACCGCACCACCGAATCCCCGACAAACTCTAATTGTTCATAATTAGCTTCTGCGGACAATGTAGGGTGAGTTAAAGCCAAGTCTAACAATTCCCATCGAATGGGTACATTATCTGAGAGTCCCAAACGTTGTATCAGCTTTTGCAACTGGCGTTTTCGATTTGGATAGCCAATAGTCATAGATTTCGGGTTTCGGGTTGCGATTCTCGGTTGAAGGGGGGAAAGAGTTAGACATAAGCCGGGTTCTGTTATCCTATTGCTGAAACCAGCGATAGGATGGCAATTATCTATCTGGGATGTCTGTTACCAGACACCTCTAGCGGTACCACTATTGAGCGGAACGGGAAAAAGACCAACCCTAGTTCCTCCGACCTTGCTCCCAACCGGGGTTTACCGAGCCAACGCCTCACGACGTTGCTGGTGCGCTCTTACCGCACCTTTGCACCCTTACCCTTTTCAGTTATCAGTTATCAGTTATCAGTTATCCAAAGATTCACTGTTTACTGTGTACAGACTGCAATGAAGCGTCTCTACTGACTGTCAAAGGCGGTATTTTTCTGTGGCACTATCCTCACGATCGCTCGTACTGGGAGTTATCCAGCAAGTTTGGCCTTTCGGGAGCCCGGACTTTCCTCAGACTCTTATCGAGTCCGTAATCGCCTGCGCTCACTCTTTACCCACCCGTTTCTATACTACTGCAACTGTTATCCTGTTGTTGCTAGATTTTGACACTCCCCGCTCTGAAGATGCGGGGATTCTTAAGAGATTCGCACTCTTAAAGGCTGAGTCAAACAGCCCCTACCCACTCCGGTAAAACCATTGTGGCTACTTTTCTTTCCAATATTGGCAGCACCATTACAATCAGCATTAATCAAATGTCCTTGTTGAGAACAATACAATCCCCGCTTAACCCGTTTTCCAGAAAATTGATATTTCTGGGACGGGTCAGGATTGTAGGTGGGAATATCGTCACCATCCAAGAAACTTGCCTTACTGGTGTAAGATTCTTCCTGTTCCTGATATTTCAATCCATATCGTTCACACAAGTTTTTGAGTTTTTGCCTCAAACTCCAATGGGGAATTTGGACAAAATTCTGATTATTTTTCGCTCCGATATTGATCTCTTGTTTGATACCGGGATTAACGCCAACAACTACCGTTCCAATTTTATGTTTGATACACCAATTAATAATGTATCGAGCCGATTTATTCAGATAATCTCTGACAAAATTGTTGCGGTTAAGTGTCAATCTAGCCTGACGTTTTGTGGTTCCCTTGATTTTTTGCAGATCTTTAATACTCTGCAATCTGGCATTTTCCTTGTTAAACCATTGGTTAACTGCTTTAAGTGGTTTGCCATCCAAAAGAAAGGATGCCCCAACGGTACTGACACAAGTAGCAAGATTATCAAGTCCCAAGTCAATTGCAACAGCGTGGTCAGGGTTAACATCTTGAGGTTCGGGTTCTGCTTCCACAATGTATTCAATTTCAAAAAATCGAGCATTGTATTTGGGCAGAATTCGCACCTCTTTCAATGGCTTCCCGTTCAACCGCTCAGGAAAGGGAAGACGGATAGAACCGAATTCCTTTCTAAATGCGTTAGACATAGGGACTTCAAACCCTCCGTTTTTTACCTTGATGCGTGGCATAATTAACGGAAAGTAACCTTCTTTTGGAAGGTATTTGGGCAAACAAATTTGCTCAAATCGATACAACCCTTGCTTTGCCGCCTTGATCAAGTTAAAGAAAGAACGGAACGACCGATCTACCACTTTCAGTGTTTGCTGTGCAATATCGGTATTGAGAAGTTTGTAATTCTCATTGTCCTTGCATTGATGGTAGTTGGATTCGTATCTCAAGTATCTCTGCTCAGAAAAATAGAACTGTCTAACCGAGTAAAGCCCTACATTGTAAAGGTTTTTACTCAATCTACACAGTTCTCTCATGGCCAGGAACTCTTGCTTACTGAGGTCACGAATTTGACATTTTTGAGTCAGATACATCAGTCAGTCCTCTGCCTACAGCTATTATATAGCGAAAGTAGAATTTGGTGTTGACCTAATAACTAGGCGGCTAAAGCCGCTACTCGGTTTTCCTGCTTGCTCTGAAGAGGCAAGGTTTCCAACCTCTAGCAGATCTTATGATCACAATCAAGGTAATGGGGTGTGAATATCATAAAATGGGCAATATTGAGCTTTCTTTCTGTGCCTTTACTACTATTTCTCTATCAATAATTTTCTGTTATTCTAGTACGAATTAGGCTAATAATTGAGAGCCACTGTGAGTATTCTAGGGATCAATAAATTTAAAAATAAGTGGCTTGATCTATCAGAGATCTCTGCTGTTGTCATAGCCACTATTCTAGTGTTGTCTTTACTCTTAGGAATTTATTATTTAGGTTGGTTACAACCGTTAGAATTAGCTGCCTATGATCAAATGGTACGATTACGTCCGACTTTAACAGCCGATCCCCGATTAGTTGTTATTGGAATTACTGAAGAAGATATTCAAGTCTTTAACCGTTGGCCGCTTTCCGATGAAGTCATTGCCCGATTATTAGAAAAATTATCAAAATATCAACCAAAAGTCATTGGTTTAGATCTATATCGGGATATTCGATATGAACCCGGACATGATCAACTCCGCCAACAATTTCAAACCTCTGATCATATTATTACGATTAATAGTTTAGGATATAGTGAAACCAAAGGAATTCCTGCACCCCCAAATATTCCTCCTGAACAAGTGGGTTTTAATGATTTATTGCTTGACCCCGATAATGTGATTCGTCGGAATTTAATGTTTGCTGATACCGCCGATACCACCTTTTATTCTTTTTCCTTAAGATTAGCACTGCACTATTTATTGGCTCAAGGGATGAACCCCGATAATAGTCCTGTCAACCCTAATATTATTCAATGGGGAAAAGCCGAATTTATTCCCCTATCTCATGATTCTGGAGGATATCAAACCATTGATGATCAAGGATATCAAATTCTATTGAATTATCGCTCCCCCAATGATGGCGCGAGAATGATCAGCTTAACAAAATTTTTATATGGAACTATTCCTCAAAGTTGGATTAAAGATAAAATTGTTTTAATTGGCACAGTAGCACCGAGTGCCAAAGATTTATTTTTTACGCCCTTTAGTCCGGCGGCGAAAAAAGCTCTAAAAATGCCCGGTGTTTTAGTCCATGCTCAAATGGTCAGCCAAATTTTAGATGCAGTTTTAGGGAAGCGGGCTTTATTTATTTTTTGGTCACAATGGGGAGAGTTTTTATGGATTTGTAGTTGGGGTTTAATAGGAGCAACCTTAGCTTGGTCAAGTCGAAATGCCTGGATTATTACCCTCGGAAATCCCTTTTTAATCAGTCTTTTATGCGGATTAAGTTTTTTTCTATTTCTACATCAGCGTTGGGTTCCAACCACAACTCCGGGTTTAGCCTTTCTATTTACCAGTGGAACTGTAATTGGTTATCGTGCATTTCAAGCGCAACGTCAGCAACAAATTGTGATGCGATTATTAGGACAAAATACCTCACCCGAAATTGCTAATGCTCTGTGGAATAGTCGGGATCGTTTATTAGCCGATGGCAAGTTACCCGGTGAAAAATTAATTGCTACAATTCTATTTAGTGATATTAAAAATTTTAGTACGGTTTCTGAACAAATGCCCCCAGAAACTTTAATGGAATGGTTAAATGAATATCTCTCAATTTTGACTCAATGTGTACAAACCCATCATGGGATTATTAATAAGTTTACCGGGGACGGAATTATGGCAGCCTTTGGGGTTCCTCTTCCTCGTAAAACCGAAGCAGCCATTGCTGAAGATGCTTATAATGCGGTAGCCTGTGCTTTAACCATTGAAGACCGTTTAAAACAGTTAAATCAACAGTGGAATCACCAAAATTTTCCCGAAATTTCCATGCGAGTTGGGATTTTTACTGGCCCCATTGTCGCCGGAAGTTTGGGAGGGAAAGAACGCTTAGAATATGGTTTATTAGGAGATAGTGTTAATATTGCGTCTCGTTTAGAAAGTTGTCAAAAAGACCGACAATCTGGGATTTGTCGAATTTTAATTGCTTACCAAACTTTACAATATATTGCGGAGAGTTTTGAAGTCGAATCTTGGGGGCCAATGCCACTAAAAGGAAGACAAGAAATGGTTGATATTTATCGGGTTATCGGCTGGAAAAAAACACCAAATCAGGGAACAGGGAACAGGGAACAGGGAACAGGGAACAGGAAATAGGAAATAGGAAATAGGGAACAGGGATATCCCTAACGGAATATCAACCCGCCGCAATCATTACACTACTGGATTTAATCACCGCGAAGACTTCTTTGCCTTTTTTTAACCCCAGTTTGTCCGCCGATGTCCGAGTCACAATGGACACCAACTCTACCGACGGTGCGATCGCCAAGGTAACTTCCACATTCACTGCTCCTTTAACAATTCGTTTCACTTTGGCTCTCAAAATATTGCGAGCACTGATTTGTACCGCCTGTAACCCGGCTGTATTGATTGATTCGTTAGTGAAGTTCACCGAAGATATCGCTTCCTCCCCGTCCCCCTCCAAATCCTCGGAAAATTCTATCGAGTTGACATCAAGTTCGGCAGAGGAGGACGATGGCCCCATCTGTCGAATCATTTCTCGCAAGATTTCGGTTTTAGTGCGCTGGGTCTGCTGACAAATCTGTTCCAGAATCCGCCTTTCCTCATCGGAGGATTGGAACGTAATCCAGCCTTGATCTTTTCTTGGCATTTTACGATACCAAATATGTTGGTATGAAGTTGGTATAATTACTGGTTGAATACTATTCTAGCGGTAAATCAATCATCTGCTTGCTAGAAGCTAACCCTACTAACCCGACTTTCTCAGAGCAAGTCTTATGAAACGAAAACGCATTCTCGCCTTTCTAGCTGGATTCTTAGCAACATTGCTACTGGCGATCAGCTTTAAAGCGGTCATACCTACCCCAGCCAATGCCCAATCTACCACCCTGCTAATTGGAGCCGCAGCCAGTTTGCAAGATGCCATCAAAGAAGTCGATCCCCTGTTTAAATCTGCCCATCCTGGGATTAAAGTTAACTACAACTTTGCAGCATCGGGGCCACTTCAACAACAAATTGAGCAAGGCGCACCCATTGACCTATTTATTGCGGCTGCAACCAAACAAATGGATGCTTTACAGGCGAAAAATCTAATTCTGGCTGATACTCGCCGCAATATACTCACTAATAGCCTGGTTTTAGTAGTGCCGAGTAACTCCAGCCTGGGACTAACAAGCTTCAAGCAATTAACCAATTCCAACGTCAAAAAAATTTCAGTGGGAGAGCCGCGTAGCGTCCCGGCAGGACAATACGCTGAACAAGTGTTTAAGAATTTAGGCATTCTGGATCAACTCAAACCCAAATTTGTCTATGGAAACTCAGTTCGCAACGTTTTAGGAACTGTCGAGAGTGGTAACGCTGATGCTGGAGTTATCTATGCCACCGATGCCAAAGTTTCAAACAAAGTCAAACAAGTCGCAACGGCCCCCAATAATTTACACTCTCCAATTGTTTACCCCATAGCCGTGATTACAGCCAGTAAAAATCAGCCCTCTGCTCGTACCTACGCCCAATTTCTCACGGGTCAGAAAGCGCAAGCTATCTTCAAAAAATACGGTTTTGGCATTGCTAAATAACCATCAATCTGATTGTATTACCCTGCACTTCTAACTTGACTGCCATGACTACCGATCTCTCCCCGTTATGGATTTCGCTGAAAACCGCAGGACTGGCAACCCTTTTCACATTCTTTACAGGAATTGCCGCCGCCCACTGGATGTTGAATTATCGGGGACGATGGAAGTCCTTGATTGAGGGTATTTTTGTCTCACCGTTGATTCTGCCACCAACGGTTGTGGGCTTTTTGCTGCTGCTATTATTTGGCAAAAATGGCCCCTTGGGTCAATTAACGGCTTTATTTGATTTTACGGTGATTTTTACCTGGTATGCAGCCGTGATCGCGGCGACAGTCGTGGCTTTTCCCTTAATGTACAAAACTGCATTAGGAGCATTTGAGCAAGTCGATCGCAGTTTGTTACAAGTTGCTGAAACTCTGGGCGCATCGAAGGGGCGGATTTTCTGGCAGGTATTGCTCCCCCTATCGGCCCCAGGGATTTTGGCCGGAACAATGTTGGCCTTTGCACGAGCTTTAGGCGAATTCGGTGCAACTCTAATGTTAGCGGGGAATATTCCCGGTCGAACTCAAACGATCCCGATGGCAATTTACTTTGCAGTGGAAGCGGGAGCCATGAATGAGGCTTGGCTGTGGGTGACTGTGATTATGACGATCTCATTATCGGGCATCATTGCGGTCAATCTTTGGCAGAAACAATATGAGCGCAAAATTCGAGGTAAGCAGTTTGGGGGGGTGGAAGCCAATGAACCTGTCCATGGCAGCGATAGAAATGACTATACCCAGATATTACCCCTCGCTAAACCTCACTTATCCCACCTTGGGCAAGGACTACTGGTTAATATTGAAAAACAACTTGCCAACTTTACCCTGAGCACGGCTTTTACCTCTGAGCAAGAAACTTTAGGGATAATGGGCGGATCTGGGTCGGGCAAGAGTATGACGCTGCGTTGTATTGCTGGAGTTGAAACGCCGACCCAAGGGCGAATTGTCCTGAATGGTCAAACTTTATTTGATTCCGAAAAGCAGATTAATATTCCCAGTCATCAGCGAAAAGTGAGTTTAGTGTTTCAAAACTATGCACTCTTTCCCCTGATGACTGTTTCCCAAAATATTGCCTTTGGCTTGCAGCATTTACCGAAGGAAACGCGATCGCAACGGGTAAAACAACAGTTGGGAAGGTTACAATTACAGGGATTGGGCGATCGCTATCCCCATCAACTTTCGGGCGGACAACAGCAGCGAGTTGCATTGGCAAGGGCCCTGGCAACGGAACCGGAAGTCCTATTATTAGATGAACCATTTTCGGCTCTGGATACCTATCTTCGCGCTCACGTCGAGTGTCAATTGATCGAAACCTTATCTACTTATTCGGGTGTCACCTTATTTGTCACCCACAACCTAGAGGAAGCTTATCGGGTATGTGAGAAATTAATGGTGATGTCGGGGGGAAAAGCGATCGCCTTCGATTCTAAACATCGTATTTTTGAGCATCCGGGTACGATTCGTGTGGCTCAACTGACGGGCTGTAAAAACTTTTCTCGTGCTAGGGTGATCGGCGAGAATACCCTTGAAGCAAGGGATTGGGGCGTTACCTTGCAAGTCGTGGAAGCGATTCCCGATGACCTAGCAGATGTGGGAATTCGTGCCCATCAAATCAGTATCATGCCTAATCCTAATCCTAGTCTAAATAATACGTTTCCCTGTTGGTTAGCTTCAACCAGTGAAACACCGCATCGGATGACGGTTTTCCTCAAGTTGAATGCGGTATGTCAAAACTCACAGGATTATCATGTTCAGGCGGAAATTTTTAAAGAGAAATGGGAAGCCATCAAGAATCATCCGTTTCCCTGGTATGTGCGGTTTGATCCCCTGCGTCTGATTTTAATGATTAACTAAACCCAGGGTCAGGATGTACTCCTGACCGGGGGTTGTTAAAAGCATTTATAGCGATCGGATTATCTAATCGACGGCGATTATGACATCTGATGATTTAATTAATGCGTAAACTTCCTTACCTACTGCCAGTCCCAGGTTTTCAGCCGAGGTTTTGGTAATAACGGCTGTTATTACCAATTCAGGAGAAATTTCAACTGTAACTTCATCGTTGACAGCCCCTGTCACCACAGACTTAACGATTCCTTTTAAGGCATTGCGTGCACTAACTTTCATTCAAACCTCTTTGTAGTTTGTTAACTTCTATATTGTACTTGATAATGTTATTAAATTGCAAAAAATTATAAAATTAGTCCGGCAATACAAGCGGTCATAAAACAAGCAATAGAACCCGCTATCATGGCTCTAATTCCTAATCGCGCAACGTCCGGTTGTCGTTCAGGGGCCATTGCTGAAATTCCGCCAATTTGTATCGCTATAGAACCAATATTAGAAAACCCACATAAGGCATAGGTTGAGATAATAACGGCTCGTTCTGAAATCGTGGGGACGGTGTTATTAGCTATTTTACCCTGAGCAATATTTTGAGCATTTTCTACTAATATTTTTAAATCTAAATAGGCAATAAATTCATTTAAAATTGTTTTCTTACCTAATAATATTCCCACCTGTAAACAATCTGAAATCGGAACTCCCATTAACCACGCCACAGGAGCAAATAAATAAGCAAAGATTCCTTCTAAAGATAAGGAAGGCAAACCCAAAAGACTGCCAAACCCTTGTAAAACTCCATTAATTAACGCTAATAATCCTAAAAAAGCAATTAACATCGCTGCCACATTTAAGGCTAATTTCATACCCTCACTGGCTCCCGTTGCTGCCGCATCAATTCCATTAGCAGAAGTGGGTTTTACCTCAATTTTGACTTTTCCTTGAGTTAAAGATATTTCGGTTTCAGGATAGAATATTTTAGAAATAGCTAAAGCAGCAGGAGCCGACATTACCGAAGCCGCTAAAATATGTTGGGCGGGAATTCCAAAGGAAATATATGCCGCCATTACCCCTCCAGCAATCGTAGCAAATCCTCCGGTCATGACTGCATGAAGTTCTGAATTTGTTAAGGTCAAAATATAGGGTTTAATTAATAACGGAGCCTCCGTTTGTCCGATAAAAATATTAGCCGAACAGGAGAGAGTTTCTGACCCCGATGTTTTCAAGGTTCGCATCATCACCCAAGCAACAGTTTCTACAACCTTTTGTAAAATTCCATAATGATAAAGAATTGAAATAAAAGAGGAGAAAAAGATAATTGTGGGCAGAACTTTGAAGGCGATAAAATGATCTTGAAAGTTTTCTCCAAAGACAAATTTAGCTCCTTGATCAGAAAAATTGAGAAACTGAGTTACACAATTACCTAGAAACTCAAATATCATAAAACCAGGGGTAGTTTTGAGGATGAGAACGGCAAAAATTAACTGTAAAGCAATTCCCCATAATACCGGACGCCAACGAATGGCTTTTCGATTCACTGAAAAGAGGTAGGAAATTCCTACAAAAACAAATAATCCTAAAAGTGAAATCCCACGTTCCATAATTTGCTCAATCTTGTAGATTTTCAATGTACAATTAGAGTATTGTGCATTTTTCAGTCAGAATCCAAAATTAACCCTTGGCAAATTCCTGTTAACTGAAGCACCCGTAAGAGTTCAGTTGCTGTCCTCTTACCCCTAATTACGATTACTGTAACTGTTTATGTCTTTACCTATTGTTGCTATTATTGGTCGTCCTAATGTCGGGAAATCAACCCTGGTAAATCGTTTAGCGGGAAGTCCCGATGCGATTGTTCATGATCAACCCGGTATTACCCGCGATCGCACCTATCGACCTGCGTTTTGGCAAGATCGAGAATTTCAGGTGGTGGATACGGGGGGATTAGTGTTTGATGATGATACGGAATTTTTGCCTATGATTCGAGAACAAGCGATGACGGCTTTAAACGAAGCCACCGCCGCGATTTTGGTGGTCGATGGTCAAATGGGGGTAACGGGAGGGGATGAAGCGATCGCAACTTGGCTGCGCGCACAATCTGTACCCACTTTATTAGCCGTCAATAAATGCGAATCTCCGACAACGGGATTAATTCAAGCCGCACAATTTTGGGAACTGGGACTGGGAGAGCCCTATCCAATTTCTAGTATTCATGGATCAGGAACTGGGGAATTATTAGATGAGTTAATTCAATATTTACCCCCACTTGATCAAATTGAAGAACAAAAAGAAATCAAAGTAGCAATTATTGGTCGTCCTAATGTGGGGAAATCGAGTTTATTGAATGCGTTTTTAGGGGAAAATCGCGCTATTGTTAGTCCGATTTCCGGTACAACACGGGATGCGATTGATACCGTTATTGAACGCAATGATAAAACCTATCGGTTAATTGATACCGCCGGAATTCGACGCAAGAAAAATGTTGAATATGGGGCGGAATTTTTTGGAATTAATCGCGCCTTTAAAGCCATTAATCGCGCGGATGTGGTGTTATTAGTCATTGATGCCATTGATCAAGTTACGGATCAAGATCAAAAATTAGCTGATCGGATTATAGAAGAAGGTCGATCTTGTGTGATTGTTGTTAATAAATGGGATGCGGTTGAGAAGGATACCTATACCATTTTAGACTATGAAAAAGAGGTTCGAGCCAAACTTTATTTTATGGATTGGGCGGAGTTGATTTTTATTAGCGCCAAAACAGGTCAACGGGTTGAAAAAATTCTCAATTTAGTCGATACGGCTGCTGAAGGTCACGAACGACGAGTGACAACGGCTGTTATTAATGAAGTGATTGAAGAAGCAATAAGTTGGCATTCTCCCCCTGTTACTCGTCAAGGAAAACAAGGGAAAATCTATTATGGAACCCAGGTTAGTAGCAAACCCCCAACTTTGGTTTTATTCGTTAATGATCCTAAACGATTTAATGATAATTACCGTCGTTATATTGATAGCCAATTCCGCAAACAATTAGGCTTTAAAGGGACACCAATTAAATTAATTTGGCGTGGAAAATCTGCCAGAGAAGTTGAACGAAATCCCGCTAACCGAGCCACCCGCGTTAAATAATATAAAGCCTGAGAAGAAAGGGCGGGTTTAGGGAGATAATTACTGATCATTAAAGATTGTCTCGGAACCCGCCCATAAGGTTTAATTGTGGATTATTGCTCAAATGCGACCGCATTTTTTCCACAATAAAATGTAGGGGCGGGTTCTGTAATTATCTTCAATTCTAACCAATAATCTAACTAAACCCGCCCCTCTTAAATGCGATCGCCTGAGAATAGAGGGCGGGTTTAGGGAGATAATTACTGATCATTAAAGATTGTCTCGGAACCCGCCCCTACGGTTTAATTGTGGATTATTGCTCAAATGCGAGGGGATTTTTTCAACAACAAAATGTAGGGGCGGGTTCTGTAATTATCTTCAATTCTAGCCAATAATCTGACTAAACCCGTCCCTCTCTCAGATGATGCGATCGCCTAAGAATAGAGGGCGGGTTTAGGGAGATAATTACTGATCATTAAAGATTGTCTCGGAACCCGCCCCTACGGTTTAATTGTGGATTATTGCTCAAATGCGATCGCATTTTTTTAACAACAAAATGTAGGGGCGGGTTCTGTAATTATCTTCAATTCTAGCCAATAATCTGACTAAACCCGCCCCTCTTAAATGCGATCGCCTGAGAAGAAAGGGCGGGTTTAGGGAGATAATTACTGATCATTAAAGATTGTCTCGGAACCCGCCCCTACGGTTTAATTGTTGATTATTGCTCAAATGCGAGGGGATTTTTTTCAACAACAAAATGTAGGGGCGGGTTCTGTAATTATCTTCAATTCTAGCCAATAATCTGACTAAACCCGCCCCTCTCAGATGATGCGATCGCCTTTTTACTATGATGTTGATTCTGTTGTCGGGAGCCTCGCTATCCCTCTGGGTATGGATTCTAGGGTTATGAGGAAGGAGCAAAATGTTGTTTCAGCTAACGGTTTTTCTGAGGTCGCTTCTATTCTTAGAGGTGGAATTAATGGAAATAAACTTGACATTTATATAAATATGTATTTATATAATTATATAACTACATATTTTAATCAAAGGAGAATTAATCAATGGCTACACTCTATGAAAAATTAGGTGGGAAAGAGGCTGTAGATATAGCGGTAGACAAATTTTATGATCGGGTGATCAATGATGAGCGAATCAAACATTTTTTCGCTAATACCGATATGAAAGCACAAAAACAACATCAAAAAGACTTTATGACTTATGCTTTTGGTGGGGTAGAGCGTTTTACAGGTCGTGATATGAGAGAATCTCATACAAAATTAGTCACAGAAATGGGTTTAACAGATATTCATTTTGATGCGATCGCCGAAAACTTAATTGAAACCTTAAAAGAGTTAGGTATAGCACAAAACTTAATTGATGAAGTAGCCTCTATTGTTGGCTCTGTAGCTCATCGTAATGACGTTTTGAACCGTTAAAATTAAGTTAAATCGAGATAAAAATGAGACTACTGATCTAAACAAGCTTCTGGACTTTTCACAAACCCGGTTTCTCAAAGAAGCCGGGTTTTTAGGTGGGTCTGAACACACCAAGCCATGATCAAAAACAGGATAGGAAAAATAATTCCATCCTGTTGAATCATTGATATAAAAATCAGTTAACTCGCTCAAAAATCCACATATTCCGACAAAATGTTATCGTAAATTATTCGCCACAGCATCCAATTTTTTGATCAACTTTTCTCGTTAATAAGGCAAATTAAACAATTGAATTATAGTTGAATTGTTCTTGATTGATTTTAGAAAATTTTCCATTTTTCTGTCCCCTAAATTTCTCAGTATTAGCCCCAAAATGACTATTAATAATACAAGAGCGATCGGATGCCTTATTTCCTGGGATTTCCGGTAATCCTTGACTTTTTGGAGTTTTAATATTAGAATTGTTAATATGAAATCTGTAAATGTTTTCTACATATTCCCCCTGTAGAGACGTTGCATGCAACGTCTCTACAGGGGGTTTAGGGAGAATCATCTGTAGCATTTATAATTAGATTTCATATAACATCTTTATTTTTGTAAAAAATTAGCGATCACTCTTAATTTTATTAAGTTGCGATCGCCATGACTTTACTCTTTTTCACCGGACTTTGAAACAGCCCTACCCTGCTCTCTCTGCTTCTCTCTTCTATGGACTTACTGCGATCGCTACCCATTGGACTATATTTAGAACAACCGATTACTTGGTTACATCGTTTAGATGCCAGAATTAAGTTAGTGTGGTTGATGAGCTTTTTAGTAGCTCCTCTGTTGGCGAACCCTGTATGGCGATTAGTATTAGTTGGATTGTTAATTTTAATTACCTTATTAGCTCGAATTCCTCTGCGAGTTTGGAAGCGACAAATGGGATGGTTACTAATGTTTTGTGGGTTATTATTTCTCGTGAGTTGTATTATGCCCGATGGTTTAGCCGTAGACCATCAACCGCGACTTCCTGAACATGAATTAAGCTTTGATTTATTCGCAAATCAACAAGAAAAACAAACGAATCAGCAATCTAACTCAGCAGCGAACTTCCCTCAACCCACATCCTATCGCTATGTGTTGTTTTCCCTAGGGCCGTTAGAAATTACCCGCTATTCTGTAGACTTAGGAATTAGAACCAGTACCTTATTATTTACCTTAGTTTATAGTACAAATTTGTATTTGCTGACCACCGCATCTGAAGAAATTGCGATGGCGTTAGAAAGCTTAATGGAACCGCTACGATGGTTAAAGTTACCTGTTACAGAAATAGCCTTAACTCTTACCCTCTCATTACGATTTTTTCCCCTAGTTTTAGAGGAAATTCAAAATTTAATCCGTTCAGTGCGAACTCGTGCTATTAACTGGAAAAAACTAGGGCTAAAACGAACCATTCAGGTTTGGTTAACCATTGCAGAACGACTTCTACAAAACTTATTATTACGCGCCGAACAAATTTCCAGTGCCATGCAGGTGCGAGGGTTCACCAGTCCCAACGAGCATCGGGTGGAATGGCATCAACTCCGCTTTAAACGCTGGGATAGTATCGCCCTCATTGGTTTAACATTGTTCTGGGGTGTGCGTTTAATTTGGGGGGGAGAAGTTTGAAATTGTGAGTTCAACACTGTGATTAAATGTAAACGGACAAGCATCCAGGTTAAACCCGATCTTTTTTGAAGATCTGACTTTAACCTATCTCGTTAAATCAAGTCCTTATTTTTTACTTTTGCGACTTAATGACCACAGAAACTTACATGAATCATCCCAACTTCGGGTTATTGTTCAAAATATGCCCCGTTGAGGATCATCAAGAATTGTTCACAACCCTTTACGCCCAGCGTCTATTTTTCTTAGTGACCCAGGGGCCAACGGGATTAAAATTTGAACCCATTAGTCGTTCTGATGCGAAACTTTTAGTTGAAATTCGCTTAAGAATGCTTCGCCGAACCGCACAAACGGAGGAATACAAAAAACTCCAAGTTGCCCATCAAAATACCTTTCAATAATTATATCGTTGTCGGTTGACCGTTGACCGTTAACCGTTAGCAGTCAACAGACAACCCACAATAGACAACAAAATTAATATGACTGATTTGATTACAGAACAGATTGCTAAAATTCGAGACTCTATTCCTGAGTCAGTGCGATTAATTGCGGTCACAAAAACGGTTTCCGTGGAAGCAATTCGGATCGCCTATCACGCCGGAATTCGTGATTTTGCTGAAAATCGAGTCCAAGAAGCTGCTGAAAAACATCCTCAATTACAAGATCTTCAGGATATTACTTGGCATTTAATTGGTCATTTACAATCTAATAAAGCAGCAAAAGCATTACAACTGTTTCAATGGATTCAATCTATAGATAGTTTGAATTTAGCCTTACGTTTAGATCGCCTCGCCGGGGAGTTGGGGTATCAGCCTCAAGTTTGCCTTCAAGTTAAAATTTTGCCCGATCCGAATAAGTTTGGCTGGACTATCCCCGAACTTTTGGCAGACTTACCCCAATTAAACCAATGTCAGTATCTTAAAATTAAAGGTTTAATGACGATTCCTCCTTTAGGCTTAAGTGAGTCAGAAACCCTTGATGTATTTGAACGCACCCGTGAGTTAGCGCAAACAATTCAACAGCAGAATTGGACTAATATTGAGATGCAACAATTATCAATGGGAATGTCAGAAGATTATTCTCTGGCTATTCAAAAAGGTGCTACCATGATCCGATTAGGGCGGATAATTTTTGGGCAGAGGAGGAATTAAACCAAAAACTTACTGTAAAATAGGCGAGTCTTACAAAAATTCAATATATCTCACACTCTCAACCCATCTCAAGTGGCTGTTGAGTTAAAATTCTAAATTCGTGATGGAGACTAGACTGTGAACAGACTTTTTACTAGACTAAAAGATTTTGTAGGGTTCAATGACTCTGTAGAATACGATTACGAATACGATGAAATGGAGGGGGAGCGCTACCCCGGTAATTATCCCCCCCCACAGGAACAACCTGTCCCTCAACCGATGGTGGCAGAGGAACCTCGTGCATCTCGTCGTTCACAACGATCTGTTGGCTCTATGGGTAGTGGTGTAATGTCTGAAGTTGGAATGGGATCAACCATGAATAATGTTATTGGAATGCCTGGCGCTCTGAATGGAATTTCTGAAGTGGTGGTGATGGAACCCCGCACCTTTGAAGAAATGCCGACTGCTATTCGGGCTCTCAAAGAACGCAAATCTGTAGTTTTAAATTTAACCTTAATGGACCCAGATCAAGCCCAAAGAGCCGTTGACTTTGTGGCGGGTGGAACCTTTGCTCTCGATGGTCATCAAGAACGTATTGGCGAAAGCATTTTCCTGTTTACCCCCAGTTGCGTTCAAGTCAGAACTCAAGGCGGTAATGTTGTCCACGAAGGTATTCCTCAAGCGCGTAACCCCCGCATGAGTACCCCAACAGCCCCCGTTTGGCAACCAGCCCAAGCCATTCAATAAATTAGCTGTTGACAGTTGACAGTTGACAACCTGTAGGGGTTGGGTCTCCCAACCCTTTTAGCACCTGGGTTGGGAGACCCAACCCCTACCTTAAAATATTACTTATTCTATGTTTAAATTAGGTGTAATTGGTGGCGGGGTGATGGGAGAAGCTCTCATCACCCGCTTAATTTCTGCTCAGATTTATCAAGCTTCTGAAATTATGATTAGTGACCCCCAAGAACAGCGTCGCAATAGTTTGACGCAACAGTATGGGGTTGTTGTAACAGCCAATAATCAGGAAACAACTCAAGCAACAGAAGCTCTTTTATTAGCAATTAAACCTCAAATTTTTGAAGCGATCGCCACGGAATTAGCTGGGGGTGTGACATTAGGAATAGATACCGTTGTTTTGTCGATTTTAGCGGGAGTTCCCCTGAATAAATTAGAAACGGCTTTTCCCAAACATCCGGTCATTAGAATTATGCCCAATACTCCCGCTACGGTGGGGGCCGGAGTCAGTGCGATCGCTTCTGGAAAATTGGTGCTATCTCCCCATTTAGACCTCACCAGACGCATTTTTCAGGCTGTTGGAGACGTGGTAGACGTGCCGGAGGCTTTAATGGATGCCGTCACCGGATTATCGGGTTCTGGCCCCGCTTATGTGGCGATTTTAATTGAAGCTTTGGCCGATGGAGGGGTCGCGGCGGGACTTCCTCGACCCATTGCCTCTAAATTAGCATTATCAACGGTATTAGGAACGGCCCAACTGTTATCAGAATCTAACTTACATCCGGCCGAACTCAAAGACCGTGTTACCAGTCCAGGGGGAACTACTATTGCTGGGGTTTCCCAACTGGAAAAAGCGGGATTTCGTTCGGCTTTAATAGAAGCAGTAAAAGCTGCAACTCAACGGTCAAAGGAGTTGGGAAGTTAGTTGATGGTTGATGGTTGACGGTTGACGGTTGACGGTTGACTGTTGGCTGCTCCTCTCCTCCTCTCCCCCTGCTCCTCTTCTTCGGTAGGGAAGTACGACATGAGAGTACGGTTTTTTCCATTTTGGATTCTGAAGAAATAACCCATGATTAGAGATGTCAAGCCAAGCAATTTCTAAACAAAAACCTTAAGACTCCTAAAGGAGAAAACTAATGATGCTGTTAACTCGCTATTCTTTCCCCACCTTTGAAGAAATTCAACGTCAATTTGATCAAGCGTTTGATGAAATTACCCAGACTAAAACTGTTACAGACTGGACTCCGGCGGTTCAATTGGAAGAAACTCCAGAACAGTATATTGTCCGGGCTGTTATTCCTAATTTAGATAAAAATGAATTAGATATTGAAGTGGCAAAAAATGGGATTGCTATTTCCGGTAAAACCCTTGAAACTGAACTTCCCGAAGGTCACAAAATCACCTATTCTGAGTTTCCAGTCGGTCAGTTTCGTCGCGTTGTTTCCCTTCCTGAAGCGATTGTGCAAACAGAAGTTAAAGCCGAATACACTGATGGAATTTTAACCGTTACTTTACCGAAAGCACCCGAAGTGATTCATCGCGTTGTTAAAGTGAATTTAAACTCTGAATCTCAATCTTAATCCGAAGGGTGGGCATTGCCCACCTTTTTTGATATCATATTAAATTGGATAAACTTTAATAAAAAACGCCAAAATAATCAGAATATTTGCCATCCCAAACCGATAAACCATTGGGAAATACTTTGATTAACTCTTTCCCTTTCTGGGGAATAGTTGCGGTGTATTGCTGCAATTTTTTCCAATCAGACAAAGATAGTTTTTCTTTGGTTTTTAAATGATCAATTAGATCGGCTCCATCTTTCCATCTACAGACGGCTGAAAGTTGCTTTTTGTTAATAAAATTAAACTTTTCTGCTACGGATTCAAACTGTAAATCTCGCCTTAATCCTTGAATCTCGTCTTGACCTGTTTGCTTATTCTTGTGGGCAAAATAATCCTTCAGGAGACTCAGATAATTTTCAGAGTTTAATCCATATTTTTTAATCAATTCAGAGGAATATTTAGCAAGAGATTGATAAATTTGATCAGGGAAATGATCACAACTCAAGATCAACACTTCTCCGGTTTCTAATAACCCTTCTCGATTGCATCTTCCTCCTCTCTGAATCAGGGAATCAAGAGGGCATTCTTCAGTTAATACGATTGGGTAATCAATATCAATTCCTGCCTCTACAATCTGTGTAGAAACACAATTAATATCAGAAGACTTGATCCTATTAATAACCTGTTTGCGGTGCGCTACACACATCCGAGAGGACAAATGAACCCATTGATCCGGTTGTTCTTGATTGAATATTTCAAAGGCTTCCTGAGCAGTTTTTGTAATATTAACGATAACTAATTTTTTCTGAGGAATGGCACTAATTTCTTCCCAAGATAGATTTTTACTCATAAATTTATAGCTACAACGGGACAGCGTTTTAAACTGATTAACTAATTCTTCCTGGGGAATCATGTCGATATGGGGGAGTTGAAACCCTTTTAGATTAGGTGCTGTAGCAGACATTAATACAACTGAACAGCCATAATTTATAACTAATTCATTTAAGACATTAGCAATAGCTGGTAAGAATTCAGGGGGTATTGTTTGATATTCATCAATCAGGATGACCCGGTTCATGATTCCGGCTAATTTTCTGCATCTGGAAGCATGATTAGAAAATAGGGATTCAAAGAATTGAATCGCAGTAGTGACTATAACCAAGCTATCCCAACGTTGAGAAGATAAACGATAGGCTATTTCTTCTCCGTGTTTAGGGATAAAGTCGGAATGATGCTCTAATACGGCTTCATCTCCCAAGACATCCCGATAAACTTTGGCTGATTGGTCAAGGATAGATTTGAACGGTGCAACGTACAGAATTCCATCCATATTGTGATGGTTACAATGCTCAACTGCAAACTGTAAAGAAGTTAGAGTTTTCCCAATTCCCGTAACACCAATTAACCGATAAATATTTTTACTAGATGTTGTATACTGAATCACCAGAGAGCGAAAATTTTCTCTCTCCTTAACAATTTTTGACGGGTTTTGAGAAGGAGGAAAAATTGCGAATTGCAACAAACTAGATTTTGCTTGAACTCGCTCTTTTTGGGAGTTGTGGGATTTTAGCTCAAATTCCATCGCATCTAATCTGTCACTATCTACTAAAACAGAAAAAAGTATTCTGATTGCTAACTCTTTTTGATAAGGATTAAGAGTTATATTAGGTAGATTAGTTAGCTCAGGAAATAACCGCTTTAAGCATTTCTTCCAGTGTTTTTCTGAATGTTCAAAAAACTCTCTATCGACAGCACTATTTTTTAGCTGGCCATGATGTGACCGAATGATGTAGACCAAGGGGTGGGTATCATCTTCTCCTGTGAGTTCATATACTGTTCTTGCTCCTTCAGAGGAATGAAAAACTGTACTTCCTCCCTCTAATAAGTATTTTTGCCACGATTTCTTGGCTTTACCTAAATCATGGAGCAGTCCCCCATAGTATCCAAGTTCCTTGAGAAATTCTGGGAGACGTTCTCGTGACTTGGCTGCAACTCCCTCTAGGTGTTCAATTAAAAGTTGTTTGATTTCTGTCCCTTCTATCTTCCTTGCAAACATTTTTATCCTGTGATAATTTATACTTATTCTATGACAGTATAGAACATGAGATTAAAGGTATGGGGTGATTTGGCATTGTTTACTCGCCCCGAAACGAAAGCAGACCCGTACTCCTATCCAATTATAACGCCCTCGGCAGCAGAGGGAATCCTGAAGGCGATTTTCTGGAAACCGGAAATAACCTACAGTATCGAAACGATCACGGTATTGAATCCGATTCGGTATCAGTCCCTATTCCGTAATATGGGACAAAGCAAAATAGCTGTTTCCACTGTCAAAACCTGGGCAACCCAAAACCCCTCTGGACGGTATTTGATCAATGAAGATAGATCCCAGCGAAACCATGTTGTTCTAAAAAATGTCGCTTATATCATAGATTTTAGTTTACACCTAACAACAAAAGCGACAGATCCCATAGATAAATATCATGCTATCTGTGCTAAAAGAATTGAACGAGGGCAATGCTTTAAACAACCTTGTTTGGGTGTGCGGGAATTCACCGCTAATTTCAGTTTTCCTGATGGGAATGAGCAAATTCATCCTGAACTCTTGGGGACGTTTAACTTCGGACAAATCCTGAAGAAAATGCACTTTGTTCAAGATTCAAAAGGGAATGTGGAATGGAAAGATAACGAATCTCAGAAGATTGTTAAAGGTCGTGTCTTACCTGAATTCTTTGAAGCAATTATGCGTGATGGGGTGGTAAGATGTTAGCCGAACTTTATCAGTTTTCAAAACAGTTTCAACTTCCTCCCGTGGGTTATTCAACGAATACTGCTGTTTATCGTATTGACTTGGAAACAAGCTTAATTTCCCTCCTGCAAACAAAAACAATTAAAACCGTGAAAAAAGAAGATCGGGTTTTCTTTAAACCGGGTCAAAAATTGATTCTTCCTAATCTCAATCGTAATAGTGTAGCTCCTCTATTAATTGCTGATACGGGAGAATATTTGTTTGGCATTGGGTCAAGTAAAGATACTAATAAAAAAGTATCCCGCTATTTAGAATTACTGCAAGAATGCTGGCAAATGACATCAGATCCGGTTCTGGAAAAGGTTCTAAAATTCATTCGGGAATCTAGCCAAAAATCTATTATTTCTCAGCTTGAAACCCTGGGAAATAAGCCCCAAGCAGGCAAGAAATATGGGGAGTCGGAACGGTTTGTTTTCTATTATCAAAACCCGGAAACAGAACAAGCTGAACTTGTAACCAATCGTCCTTTAATTCAAAAGTTTTGGGGTAAATATTTTCTATCCAAACAAACGATAAAAGCGGGTAAGTGCATTATTACAGGTGAAGAAACGCAAGTTTTAACCCATATCCTACCCGGCAAACTTAAAGGCATTCCAGGGGGTCAATCAACGGGTTGTGCTATTTCCAGTTTTGATAAGTCAGCTTATCAAAGTTGGGGATGGGATAACTGTCAGAATGCACCCATTGGGATTAATACCGCATTAGGGTTTTTAGGTGGTGTGGAGATGCTGCAAAGTAATCCCAGACATTACCATAAGTTAGGGAATCAGATGTTTGTTTTTTGGGGAGATCAGAACCAAGAAGGCATCAATCCTGAGTTTTGGCAAGATGTTACAGCCTGCCGTTTAAAGGGGTTAATTCAAGGCATCAACACGGGAAAAAGTTTAGATACCCGCCATTATTCCAAAAAGTTCTATCTGGGTATTCTCAAAGGAAATAAGGGGCGGGTTGCTATCAATAGAATTGACTCGATTTCTTCTGATGCAATTGCCGATAATGTCGAACATTTTTGTCAACTCCAACAGTGGTTTGATAACTGGACAAAACCAATCTGGGTTTTCCGTAAGGCTGCATTTTTTGATATCAATAAAGAACATACGGAAGTTATTGACACCGCCCTGATTCAATTTGCATTATTAGGGAAAGAACTCCCTCAAATTTATGCAAAGAAAATGATTGATAGAATCTATGCGGAACAGGATACTTTTGAATCTTTTGACCGGGCAAAAGCTTTATTTTTCTATACCCAACATCCCAATATGAACGACCCCAATGATCTAATTGCTTATCAGTTAGGACGGATAACTTTCCTAATGCACATAGCACAAATGAAAGCCCGAAAACAGACCAAGGAAGACACTAATGTTACCCGTTCTTTGAAAACACTTTCTACAACTCCTTCTCAAGTTTTCGGACGACTTTATCAAGGGTGTTATGCTCATCACCTTTTGGAAGAAGAAACTAAGTACATTAAACTTCTATTAGATGAGGAGTTCCGAACTATTTCTCCTGAAGACTTACCCGACAATTTTACCCTCCGTCAGCAATCTTTATTTTTTGTGGGATTTGCTAAAAAACGGGCTGAATATTTCCTACCAAAATCCGGCAAAAACAAAGATCAAGATTTTAACAATAACGAGGAAGAATAGATTATGTTACACTTTGATCCTTCTAAAAAACACGATGCGATTCTGTTAGTTGATTGTCTGGACGGTAATCCTAACGGCGACCCAGATGCCGGAAATCAACCCCGAATTGACCCAGAAACCCGACATGGTTTAATTAGTGATGCTTGTATGAAACGTAAGGTTCGCAACTATGTTGTATTCACGAAAAAGGGAGAGGTAAATTATAAAATTTTTGTCGAAGAAGGTAGCGTCTTGAATGATAAGATTGAGAAAGCTTATTCAGAGTTGAAAATTGATGTTAAGAAAAAATCAACGCCTGAAAAACAGAAAAAAGCTCGAAACTGGATGATTGAAAACTTTTATGATATTCGGATGTTTGGGGCGGTGCTTAATACAGGTTTAAATGCGGGTCAAGTTTGGGGGCCATTACAAATTTCTTGGGGGCGCTCTTATGATCCAGTTTTGCCTATTTCTGCTACTATTACCCGGTGTGCGGCGACGGAAGCTAAGGAAGGAAAGGATAACAAAACTATGGGACGGAAAGAGTTAATTCCCTATGGATTGTTTAAGATTGAAATTCATTATAACCCTGGTTTGGGTGATAAGGTTTCCAGTGATGATCTCAAATTGTTCTGGGAATCATTATTAAATTGTTGGGAATTTGATCGCAGTTCCTCCCGTTCTTCAATGAATTGTCGTGGCTTGTTTATATTCACCCACGATAGCAAATGGGGAAATGTTGCTTCTCATAAGTTGTTTGATTTGCTGTCGGTTAAATCCATTGCTCCCACACCTCGAAGTATTAATGATTACGAGATTAATATTGATGGGGATGTGCCGGACGGTGTAACTTTGTGGAATAATTAGCTAACAATCCTCAGCAATGGGGATTGCGAATTGAAACCCACACTGCGAAGCATTAACAATTACGAGATTCTAACAATCTTCAGCAATGGGGATTGAAAATTGAAACAACCCTTAGCTGTTTTTGGGTGTTTATGCCAGAACCCTTATTCTGTAGGAGTTCTGGTATTTTTTTAAAAAATAGGTTGGCGCAATTTGTGTAAGGCTTAATCTGAAAGGGATTCAAGGATTTTTTTTGAATACAAACTTGACAAATAATGGGGAGATTTGCTATTATTAACTTAGGTTGGCGGAATTGCACCTTGAAAATTAAATATCACAGGGGTTCCAGCAGCCTGCTCTAACAATCCTCAGCAATGGGGATTGAGAATTGAAACTTGATCTCTCTGTACCCGTTATCTTCAGCTATAAGCTAACAATCCTCAGCAATGGGGATTGAGAATTGAAACAGGATATTATGATGCTTTAGAGGCTCTACTGGAAGCTAACAATCCTCAGCAATGGGGATTGAGAATTGAAACTGCCTTTAGCCAATGACCGCTTTACTGGGAAAAGCTAACAATCCTCAGCAATGGGGATTGAGAATTGAAACTCATATTGCCTCACGCCCGTAACTAGCGGCGACCCCTAACAATCCTCAGCAATGGGGATTGAGAATTGAAACTTTACCGAGCCCGACGTAAAGGGTATTAGGGGGTGTGTTGACTAACAATCCTCAGCAATGGGGATTGAGAATTGAAACAACATAGTTAGAAACTCCCTCTACAACTTGTTTACTAACAATCCTCAGCAATGGGGATTGAGAATTGAAACAAGTTCGACTCTATTGAACAGAAATATCAGTGGCACTAACAATCCTCAGCAATGGGGATTGAGAATTGAAACAACTTAGGATTCAATCTAGCCTGAGTTGCCAGATTAGAACTAACAATCCTCAGCAATGGGGATTGAGAATTGAAACGAATTTTATCTCAAAGATAGATGTGATCAAAAGATACTAACAATCCTCAGCAATGGGGATTGAGAATTGAAACCAATATCAACAGGAAGAACGTCAACAGAAACAGACTAACAATCCTCAGCAATGGGGATTGAGAATTGAAACCCTCTAAACGCCCTAACCCAACAACTCCCATGATCTAACAATCCTCAGCAATGGGGATTGAGAATTGAAACACCAAGTACAATTGATTAGCTTACGGGAGGCTTTAAACTAACAATCCTCAGCAATGGGGATTGAGAATTGAAACCAGGTGCTTTGATGTCCTTTCGTGGAGGGTGTCAGCTAACAATCCTCAGCAATGGGGATTGAGAATTGAAACAAGTTTTTAACAGGAAGATCTAACTCCTTAATCCGCTAACAATCCTCAGCAATGGGGATTGAGAATTGAAACGATTGAGAATTAAAATAATTCGGTTGACCCCATCATCCTCTAAAATAGTAGGGGTATAACAATCCTCAGCAATGGGGATTGCGAATTGAAACCAGTTTACGTCAACAACCCCGTCAACTTCTACAACCTAACAATCCTCAGTAATGGGGATTGCGAATTGAAACCAGTTTACGTCAACAACCCCGTCAACTTCTACAACCTAACAATCCTCAGTAATGGGGATTGCGAATTGAAATAAACAAATAAACAAACAAACAAACACTGAAAACGATATAGTAAGAGATTGAAATTCTTAACGGTTTTTGAGATCCTATGTTCACCGTAGACATTATTGTTAAATCCGTTGCCGTCCCGTTGTCCATTCAAAAAAAATCTGCCGAGGATGCAGAAGCGGTTTACAATCACATTTTAGAAGTGCTGCGGGGAGGAACAGCGCAGATCTTAGAATTTAGTTGCGATAAAATGACCGAGAAAAAACTGGCAATTCTCAGCAGTGAAATTTCTGCGGTACAAATTTCTGACAAAATGGGGGGAAATGCGGCCGGAAGAGCCCCTGGTTTTGTCGGTGTAAAGGCAGAATAGAGGAAACTACAAGGAGCATGGAATCTTCCAGTCCAGCGATACGGGTACAAGAACTATGCTTTAGTTGGCCAAGCGGGGCACAGGTGTTAAAATCCTGTTCCCTGGATGTTCCTAAAGGAGAGTTTTGGATGCTTTTGGGAACTAATGGCAGTGGAAAGTCAACTTTATTGCGCTTATTAGCAGGTTTATTAAAGTCTCAGTCGGGAGAAATACAAACCCAAGGACGGGTCGGGTTTGTATTTCAAAATCCTGATCATCAGTTAGTGATGCCAACGGTAGGCGCTGATGTTGCGTTTGGGTTAGTTGAGGATAAGTTACCCTGGATAGAAGTTAAACAACGGGTGGAAGATGCCTTGGCTGCGGTGAAATTATTGGAGTTACAACGCCGTCCGATTTATGCGTTAAGTGGAGGTCAAAAACAAAGAATTGCGATCGCGGGAGCTTTAGCTAGACATTGTGAAGTATTATTATTAGATGAGCCTACCGCGTTATTAGATCCTGATAGTCAAAATGATTTAGTGATTGAAGTCCAACGGTTAGTGAAAACGCGAGGAATAACTGCGTTATGGGTGACACACCGTTTAGAGGAATTAAATTATAGTGATGGCGCGTTTTTATTAGAAAATGGTCAAGTTGTGGGTGAAGGTGATCCTGAACCGTTGAAAAAACGATTAATGCAAAAGGAATTAAGGATTTAAACACAAAGACAGGAAGACACAAAGAAGATCAAGATTAAGGTTGACATCCTTCGATAAAGTCAATCATTTTTTTTGAGTCCTTGTTGCGCTTCAACTCTAAACTCAATCTTAAATTCTAAGAGTGTTTCTGAAGAACATAAGAATCCGGTGATTTCTTCCTCTAACAAATAAAACCGAAAACAGATAGGAACAGATAACGTATTTTGAAACCGCAGATCTTTATATCCATAAACAACCGTTGCGTCTGAACCTAAAGGAGCAAAACGGGTTTCTTCTGTATAAATATCTTGAGAATGGGGATGTCTTTCTAAGGGGATCAGACCCGCTTTTAAGATTAAATAGTAAATCAGTCCAGAGAGTTGACACAAACCTCCACCGATATCTGATTTTAGTTGATTATTAACAATCGCTCGTCCTTCTCGATAACCATTTTTAATATTAGGTTCTCCGACTAAATACCAAAAGGAAAAAATTTCGCCCGGTTGAATTAAAATATTTTCAATTTGAGCGATCGCTGTGGCTAAATTATGTTTTTTATTTTCAAAATAGTTTGTTTTCTTAACGGCTTGAACGATTTTAATTTGTTCTCTAAAATCTTGTTGTTTTTCAAGAGTCATAATTTGTCGTTTAACAAACTTGCTCTTTTGTCCTGATAACTGATCTAATATTTCTCTTTTTGTTACTTGTAAATATCGTCTAAAATCAGCAGAAAATAATGTTTTCAAATTAGAATTTGATAAAACTAATTTCCAGTTTTTTTTCATATCTTTTGGCAATTTAGGAATTCAATAGATACAAAGGGTATATAGCAATCCGTGTAGGGGTTGGGTCTCCCAACCCTCTTGACGCCTGGTTTCGGAGGGACGCAACCCCTACAGGTTTTAATCACAAATCCTACACGGATTGCTATAAATATTATTAAAGGGCTTTTTTTATGATGATTTTATAGGGGAGTAGGGGGTGATGATGGGCGAAGCCCATCCTACTTTGAGCCGGGTATAATTAATTTTTGGGGGACGACTGATAGCAGTATAAACTAATATAGCTCATACTTTAATAACGTACAAGGTAAAGAACCATTATAAACGGCAATTCTCCGAGAAGTTCTTAAACCGACTTGTTTTCCTAATGTTTTATTTCCCGTGAGAATATACGCTGTCCAGCCTTTAAACCGTTGTTTAAACGTATCTCCTAATTGTTTATATAAAGGAGCCAATTCTTCAATATTTCCCAGGCGTTCGCCATAGGGAGGATTACAAATAATGACGCCATGATCCGCCGGAGGTTCTATCTGAGATAATTCGATTTGTTGTAACTGAATTTGTTTAGCGACACCACAACGTTGAGCATTTGCAGAGGCTTGATGTAGAATATCCTCATCTTGATCAGAACCTACAATGGGGGCGGTTAAGGTGGTTAATTGTGCGTCTAATGCGTCTTGTTTTAGACTTTCCCATAATTTAGCATCAAAGTCTTTCCACTTCATAAACCCAAAGGTTTCTCGAAATAACCCAGGGGCAATATTTAAGGCTTTTAAACTGGCTTCTATGGGTAAAGTTCCTGACCCACATAAAGGGTCTAAAAACGGTAAATCAGGATGCCATTCTGCCATATCTAATAAGGCAGAGGCTAAACTTTCTTTTAAGGGAGCAATTCCAACGGCCGGACGATAGCCCCGGCGATGTAAACTGGTTCCAGAACTATCTAAACTTAAAATTCCGTGATTTTCATGGAGATGAAGATTAATCCATAAATCCGGGTTATTAATATCAATATCTGAGCGATCGCCAAATTCTAAACGCTGTTGATCAATAATAGCATTTTTAACTTGGAGGGCGGTAAAATGGGTATGGTTTAAGGCTTGATTCTTTCCTGTACAATTAACCGCAAAAGTATTCAGGGGCGATAAATACTCCGACCAATTAATATTTTGGACTTCCTGATACAATTCTTGAGCATTGGCACAGGAAAATTCAGCAATGGGAACTAAAACCCGAAATAGGGTTCTTCCCCAAAGATTGACTCGATAAAGCAGCTTGCGAGAACCGGTGAAATGAACTCCGGTAAATTCAGGACGAACATTTTCAGCGCCTAAACGTTCTAACTCTTGAGCAGCAATAACTTCTAAACCCTTAGCAACTGTGGCAAAATACTGGGTCATTGAGGATAAAATTCTGGCTTGTACCGTTCCACAAACCAAAGCTCAAGTCAAACTTGAGCCGGGATGCTTCCTGTTGAGTATTATTTTCACTCAGGAACAAAGTCCGAGGAAATTTTACCTTACAGGCAGATACGGTAGAACTTACCGCCTTTAACGATTTAAAACTAACCCGAATACATTCTCCAAAATTGGAGTTTTCCGAAGAACGTATGTTTCCTTTTGATCAGAAAGGACACCGGCGACTGGCCGTGTTTCGTCTCGGTGTCCTTAGCTGGTTCGCTCCTCACACGCTTGTTACTCTACCCAACCGACCTTCCATTTGTCAACACTTCAAAGATTGTAATTTCTTATTGAATCTTCCAGCCTGGAAATGCTGACCCCAAACATCACCGCCGAAAGGATTTCATAGCAAATGTATAAAAATCCACAAAAACCCCTAGGATAAATTGAGATAATGTTGAGTTGAGTGAGTAATCGATAATTCAGTGATTGATATTCTCTGGCTGCTGGTCTGTTCGGGCTTAGTCTTTTTGATGCAGCCCGGATTTATGTGTTTAGAGTCGGGTTTAACCCGTTCCAAGAATAGTATTAATGTTGCAGTCAAAAATTTTGCTGACTTTGGCATTTCCGTGACCCTGTTTTGGGCCTTCGGCTACGCCCTAATGTTTAGCAAGACACCAACGGGAGGGATTGACCTACAAGCTTTCTTTTTTGATACCACATCTTCCCCAGGGGAAGCGGCATTTTTTCTGTTTCAAACCATGTTTTGTAGTACCGCCACAACAATCGTTTCAGGGGCATCGGCGGAACGGATGAAATTTGGGTCTTATTTATTAGTTGCCGCCTTAACCTCTGGACTGATTTATCCCATTTTTGGCCATTGGGCGTGGAATGGGATTGAAACCAATCACTTAACGGGGTGGCTGGGACAACTTGGGTTTGTGGATGCGGCCGGGTCTACGGTCGTTCATAGTATTGGAGGATGGGTTTCCCTGGCGGTGCTGTTGGTTATTGGGCCACGGCTGGGACGCTTTTCGACGGATAAACCGTCTCAACAAATGCGGGGGTCAAACCTTCAGTTATCCGTATTGGGAGCGATGTTGCTGTGGTTAGGGTGGTTAGGATTTAACGGGGGCAGTTACTTACATTTAGATATTCAAGTCACCACAATTATTGTTAATACGATTTTGGCAGGGACGTCGGGAATGTTAATCGGAGTTGTCTTGGGTTGGCTACTCCATCGCCGACCGGAAGTCGAACTGATTATTAATGGTTCCTTGGCGGGGTTAGTCGCTATTACGGCGTCCTCCCATGCTGTCTCGACTCCGATGGCTTCTATTATTGGAGGAATTGGGGCGATATTCATGGTGTTGGTGTCTGTTACTCTGCAACGATGGCAGATTGATGATGCCGTTGATGCCGTTGCGGTTCATGTCGGGGGAGGAGTTTGGGGAACCTTAGCCGTTGCTATTTTTGGCCAACCCGATTTACTGAATACGGGGTTATCCCGCAGTGAACAACTGCTGGTTCAATTATTAGGTATTGGGGTATCTTTTCTCTGGGGATTTGGTTTAACCTGGCTGATTTTATACACTATTAATCATTATTTTCCCTTGCGAGTTTCTGTAGAGGCAGAAACAACAGGGTTAAATATTTCTGAACATGGAGCCAAAACCGAAATTTATGATTTGTTTGAAGTCATGGAATATCAAGCTCGTACCCAAGACTTTAGGCGACGGGTTCCTGAAAATCAGTTTACGGAAGTGGGTCAAATTGGCTTTCGCTATAACCAAGTCATGCAAGCCCTGGAAGATTCGTTAACCCAAACCCAAGCGATTATTGAAAACGCCACGGATGCCCTGATTACCTTTGCCAACCCAACGGGGGAAATTTTAAGGATTAATCCCAGTGCCGAAACAATATTTGGCTATCCGGCTACGGAATTAATTGGAATGTCAATTCTCCATCTTTTTGATTGGCCTACATCCCAAATTCAGGAACAAAAAACCTTGTTGGAAAAATGTTTATTGCAAGGTCGTCAAGCCGTTGTCGGTCGTCGGGCGAATGGGTCTTGTTTTCCCTTAGAAGCGACAATTAACGAGGCAAAATTCGGCTATCAATCCTTTTTTATGGGAACCTTTCGGGATTTATCCCCCCATAAACGGGCTGAGGAAGCCTTACAACAAGCCGAAGAACGATTGAAAACCTCTCTGGAATTAAAACGGAAAAATGATCAACTTAAACATACCCTTAAAGAACTTAAAAAAACTCAAATTCAACTGATTCAAAGTGAAAAAATGTCAAGTTTAGGTCAACTGGTAGCAGGCATTGCCCATGAGATTAATAATCCGGTTAATTTTGTTTATGGCAATTTAATTCATGCAACTAATTATACCCGTGATGTGTTAAACTTATTGGATCTTTATCAGCAAGAATCTGTTAACCCCAGTGAAATAATTCAGCAAGAAATAGAATCGATTGATTTAGAGTTTCTCAAGGATGATTTTCCCAAAATTGTTGAATCAATGCAGGTTGGAGCCGATAGAATTCGGGATATTGTGCGCTCGTTAAGAACTTTTTCCCGTCATGATGAAGCGGAATTAAAACAGGTAAATCTTCATGAAGGTGTAGAAAGTACCTTGATGATTTTGAAAAGTAAACTTAAACCTCAAGGGAAATTAACCGGAATTGAAGTGATTAAGGACTATGGCAATATTCCCTTAGTTGAATGCTATCCGGGGCTATTGAATCAGGTATTTATGAATCTGATTAATAATGCCATTGATGCTCTCCATGATTCAATGATGCAGGATAAATTTTCTCTGATATCCTGTGATAAATCCCAGATTCAGCCTCAAATTGTGATTCGTACCCTATCGGTGAATCATCAACGAATTTTGATTGAAATAGCAGATAATGGTTTGGGAATTCCTAAAGAGATTCGTTCTAAGCTGTTTGACCCCTTTTTTACAACAAAACCCGTCGGGAAGGGAACAGGTTTAGGGTTGTCCATTAGCTATCAAATTATTGTAGAACACCATAAAGGCCGAATTTGGTGCGAGTCGGAACTGGGAGAATACACTAAATTTTTGATAGAAATTCCGGTCAAACAAATCCTAGAATCTAAGACTTACAAAGACAGTGAACAGTTATTGACGGTTGACAGTTGACCGTTAACTATTAACGGCTTCATAGCCGAGAACGGTTCAAAAAACTGTATTGCTCAATACAGAAACTCTGTTAATAATCTATCAAAAATTGTTAATACTTTAGTTAACAATCAACCACTCACTAGCAGTTCTCTGAATTCCTCTACTGACATCAATTCATAAATCCAACACGATGTTTATCCTCAAAAAAGCCCACTATTCAGGAAAGCGACGACACAAAAATGCGAGTCGTTTCACGGCCAAACTCAATACTGCGATTCTGAAATTACAGCATTCTCGATGGCTGTCTCCGACTTGGTTAGCCTGTATCCCGTTAACTGCGATTATCGTTGGAGCCTGGGGTTTAGCCGCCGTTGCTCAAGAAGACGCTCCTCCTCTGACCCCAGATATGGTTCAGGGTTATTTAAACACGGCCTGGGTTTTAGTGGCTTCGATTCTGGTGATTTTTATGAACGCTGGTTTCTGTATGTTAGAAACGGGCTTCTGTCGCCAGAAAAATGCCGTTAACGTTTTAGCAAAAAACTTAATTGTATTCGCCTTAGCAACCCTAATTTTTTGGGCGTTTGGATTTTCCTTTATGTTGGGCGGGGAAAACCCCTTCATTGGCGGTGGCGGTTATTTCCTCACCGGACAGCCAGAAACCTACGGTTTAAGCCCCTTTCCCGCCGGATTACCCGTTCCTTTATTGTTCCTGTTTCAAGTCGCTTTCGCGGGAACGGCCGCCACGATTGTATCAGGAGCCGTAGCTGAACGCATTGAATTTATTGCCTTTATACTCTTTAGTGTCCTTTTGGTGGGTATTGCCTACCCGATTACAGGTCATTGGGTTTGGGATAGTGCAGGTTGGTTAGCCCAAGCTGGATTTAAAGATTTTGCAGGTTCCACCGTTGTTCACTCCGTTGGCGGATGGGCGGCATTAATGGGGGCTGCATTCCTTCGCCCTCGTTTAGGGAAATATGGCCCCGATGGACAACCTCGTGCCATTCCCGGTCATAACATGAGTATCGCCACATTAGGCTGTTTAATTCTGTGGATAGGCTGGTTTGGGTTTAATCCCGGTTCCACCTTAGCCGCCAATGAACAAATTGCCTACATTGCCGTTACCACCAACTTAGCCGCCGCTGCTGGAGGGGTTGCTGCAACCGCTACATCCTGGTTTAAGGATGGTAAACCCGATTTATCCATGATTATTAACGGGGTTTTAGCGGGTTTAGTCGCCATTACCGCCAGTTGTGATTCCGTTAGCTATCTGAGTGCTGTGATTATTGGGGCAATTGCTGGGGTGATTGTTGTCTATTCCGTTGGTTTCTTTGACAGCATCAAAATTGATGACCCCGTTGGTGCAACCTCTGTTCACTTAGTTTGTGGAGTCTTTGGAACTTTAGCCGCTGGAATTTTTGGCGGTGCTAATTTTGGCATCCAACTCTTAGGTATTCTCTCTATCGGCGGATTTACCGTTGTTCTCAGTACGATTTTCTGGTTAGCCCTCAAAGCCACTGTTGGCTTACGAGTTCATGCTGAACAAGAATTTGAAGGCTTGGACATCGCCGAACACGGCATGGAAGCCTATGCTGGCTTTCTTAAAGATGAAGTTGGCCCCGGCTTAGGCAGTTCTGGGTCTAGTTTTTCCGCCGGAAGCAGTAGTGTTAGCAGTCGTTACTAACGAATGAGTTTCGGGTGTCGGGTGTCGGGTCTGTTGTCTGCTGAGGCGTTAACAGTCAACCCTCAAAAGTCAACAGACAACATACCCCAAACAGGGGTATTTTTTTGTTAATTTGAGAGAAACCGATGTTATCTCCCTATTCCCTGTTCCCTATTCGCTGCTATAAATATTAAATGGACAGGTTAGGTTGAGTCAGTCTTGTGTGAACTACCCACACTTACTCGTAGAGAAGTGTGGGCTTCCAACTTCGACGGGGATAGCATCTGATAGAACAGAAGTTTGATCAGACGACTTACATCCCCTCAGATTGGCAGTGTCGCTAGTTCCTAACGACAAAATCCGCAAGGCTTCATTTTTGATATTGATGGAAGCATTTATATCTCTATCATGGGTGGTTTGACAATGTTCACAAGTCCAACTTCTAACATCAAGCGGTAGACTACCCACTTGATTTAGGCAGACATTACAAGTTTTAGAAGAAGGGAAAAATCGATCAACTTCGATATAGGTTTTCCCTTCTTTTTCAGCTTTATATTTCAACATTGTGCAGAACATTCCCCAGCCACAATCGCTAATCGCCTTGGCTAATTTATGGTTTTTAACCAGATTCTTAACCCCTAGATTTTCTACAGCAATAATTTGGTTTTCATTAACTATCTTGCGGGATAGCTTGTGTAGAAAATCTTCCCGGCAACGAGAGATTTTAGCGTGGACTTTGGCAACTTTTAATCTAGCCTTTTGTCTGTTATTACTTCCTTTCTGCTTCCGAGAAAGTTTTTGTTGTTTCCGTTTTAAATTATGTTGCTGTTGAGCAATCTGCTTAGGATTACTGTATTTTGAACCCTCGCTAGTAATCGCCAAATGAGTTAACCCTAAATCAATCCCAATTGCTTTTCCATTCGTTGATGGGTTAGGCGTTTCCTTACCGTCATCAACTAAGACAGAAGCATAGTATTTTCCATCAGGGTTCTTTGAAATAGTAACAGTTTTGATTGTCCCTTCAAAATCTCGGTGACGACGACAATAAACTAACCCAATTTTACCGGGTAGCTTTAGATAATCCCCTTCAAATTTAACGTTTTGGGGATAACTAATTGATTGTCTGCCGTGTTTGGATTTTAATCGAGGTAATCTCGCCCGTTTGTCAAAGAAGTTTTTGTAAGCTGTGGATAAATTGAGAGCGACGACTTGCAAACATTGGGAATAGGCATCTGTTAACCAAGAATATTCCTTTTTCAATTGAGGTAATAATCCTTGAATGGCTGCTCTTGATAACCCTTTCCCTGTTATTTTATAGGTTTCTTGGCACAAGTTTAAGGCATAATTCCAATACCATCGGCAACAGCCAAAGCTCTTAGCTAAGGATATCTGTTGCTCTGGGGTTGGATATATACGGTATTTGTATGCCTGAAACATTATCGGTTTCAAACTCTTTGATATAATCTAACATATTGTTGTTAATCTTGTCGGGATTGGGACATACAAAATCAACTTGGGGGAGTCCGTGTTGTTACTGAGCGTTCGACTGAGCTCACGCCGAAGTCTCACGCCGAAGTCTCACGCCGAAGTTTTGTCGAAGTATCCCACGCTGATTTCTAGTTATTTTTTGGCGGGCAGTTAAATTCAGCGTGGGACTTACCGCTCCTCCAAACCCCCTCTTTAGTTAAACAGCATTGGAATCCAGTGTTTATTCGCTCGAAAACCATTCCTCATTGGGCTTGGATATCCTTAATTAGCAATGGATTACTTCTGTTCATCGTCATTGGATTGATGATACAGAGGCAATCTATTTCTAGTACAACCTCTGTATCCCCGTTAACAGATGTTGTTCAAGCAACTCAGTTACAATCAATGCCAGAATCAACTTTGATGAATTCGCCAGTTACACCCCGTCATCGTTGGACGTATGAACAATGGGTTGAACAATTGAAGCGGGAAGCTGATGCCGTTGCGACAAAAGCACCAGAACACTTAAATATTTTGGTAGGAGATTCCTTAAGTTTGTGGTTTCCTGCTGAACTTTTACCCGCAGAACAAACCTGGTTAAATCAAGGGATTTCTGGAGAAATCTCCGCAGGATTATTAAAGCGAGTCAAGTTATTTGATATTACTCAACCCGATAGAATTTTTGTCATGATTGGCATTAATGATTTAATTCGGGGGGTAGATGACACCATACTATTAAATAATTATCGAGAAATTATTCGAGATTTACGTTGGGTGCATCCCGATACTCAAATCGTTGTGCAATCTATTCTGCCTCACAGTGGCAAACAGTCTAATTGGGAAGGACGCGACCGTTTATTAAAAATTTCCAATCAACGCATTCGCCACTTAAATCAAGTCTTAAAATTAATCGCTGAGGAAGAAGGCGCTTATTATTTTAATTTACATCCTTTATTTACGGATGCAGACGGCAATTTACGACCGGAGTTAAGCACAGATGGTTTACATTTAAGTCAACAAGGTTATTTAGTTTGGAGTTCTGCCTTAAAATTGTATACCCAAATTGCCTTAGAGGAATCTTCTAACCCTTAAAATTATGAATCATCTAAAAGTTATTATTATCGGCGCAGGTATTGGCGGCTTAACCGCAGGTTTAACCCTACGACGAGCCGGATATACTATTGAAATTTACGAAAAAACCAGCGAAATTCGTCCCGCAGGTGCAGGAATTTCGATTTGGTCAAATGGGGTTAAAGTTCTCAATAGTTTAGGGTTGGGGGATGAAATTGCCAAAATTGGCGGACAGATGGATATCATGGAATATCGCAGTCACACCGATGAATTATTGAATCAAATTCATCTAAATTCCCTAGTACAAACCGTAGGACAACGACCCTATCCCGTGTCTCGAACAGAATTACAATCCTTACTTTTAAACGCCTTTAATACCGATATTGAAACCGTTAAACTCAATGCTCAATGTATTAGAATTGAACAGGATGAACATCGAGTCACCGCCTATTTTGCCGATGGTTATCAAACCAGTGGAGATGTATTAATTGCAGCCGATGGAGCCCATTCTCAATTGCGCGATTATGTAGTCGGTCATCCGGTAAAATTACGTTATGCTGATTATGTTAATTGGAATGGTTTAGTTGAAATTAATGGAGATTTAGGCGATAAAAATACTTGGGTGATTTATGTCGGAGAAGGCAAACGCGCCTCCATGATGCCCATCGGAAATCATCAGTTTTATTACTTCTTTGGTTGTCCAATGGTAAAAGGAACTATTGTTGAACCCGAATCTCGTCAACAGGAATTAAAACAGATTTTTGCCGGATGGCCGTTTCCTGTTCAAAGTTTAATTGAACATCTCAACCCTTATGAGTCAAACCGTTTAGAAATTCATGATTTAGACCCCTTAAAAACTTTAGTTCGAGGTCGAGTAGCCTTATTAGGAGATGCGGCCCATGCCACAACCCCAACATTAGGACAGGGAGGCTGTCAAGCGATGGAAGATGCCGAAATATTATCTCGATTTTTATTAACCACAAATATAGGAGTAGAATATGCCTTAAAACGATATGAAACCGCACGCAAAGAACGCACTTCAACCCTAGTTCTCAAAGCTCGAAAACGCGCCGATATGATTTACGGAAAACACCCAGATTTAACTCAAAAATGGTATGAACAACTCAAACAAGAAACGGAAACAGATGTTATTAATGCTTTATCCCAAACCATTCTAGGAGGGCCGTTTCATTAAAAAACTAAAAAACCTGGCTTCTGAAAAAGTCTGTTTTAACCCTTTAATTTTATCCTATGGTTGCTAAACTCACAACTCATGTATTAGATACGGCGCAAGGTCGTCCTGCGGTTAACTTACGAATTGAATTATGGCAGATTAATAGAGAAACAGGAGAACGAATTCAATTAAAAACAGTAGTCACAAATACCGATGGCAGAACCGATAATCCCCTATTAACAGAAACAGAATTAAAGCCGGGAACTTATGAATTAATATTTGCAGTAGGAGACTATTTTAAAACTGAATATAAATCTCTCCCACAACCCTTATTTTTAGATCAAATTCCAATTCGATTTGGCATTGCTGACCCCACAGTTGCCTATCATGTTCCGTTATTAGTTTCTCCCTGGTCTTATAGTACCTATCGAGGCAGTTAAACCCCATGCAAACCTATTCCTTATCCGCCTTAAATCAAATGACTCAAGAAGAATTTATCACCACATTAGGAACTATTTTTGAAGATTCCCCTTGGGTAGCAAAACAAGCCTGGTTAAAACGACCCTTTCAGGATATTCAATCATTATATCAAACAATGGTTGCTGAAGTTAAAAATAGTAATTCACAACAACAATTAGCCTTAATTTGTGCCCATCCCGACTTAGGAAGTCAAGCAAAAATGGCAGAAGCATCCGTTAAAGAACAAGCCGGAGTTGGGTTAGACCGTCTAACATCTGCTGAATATCAACACTTTCATCAACTCAACCAAACCTATAAAAATAAATTCGGGTTTCCCTTTATTATTGCCGTTAAAAACCATACAAAAACCAGTATTTTAGCTGCGTTTGAACAACGGTTAAATCATTCTATAGAAACCGAAAAAATAACCGCCCTAGAAGAAATTTATAAAATCGCCCAATTTCGCCTCCATGAAAAATTTGCTCAAACTTCATCCCCGTAGGGTGCGTAAGCAAAGCGCACGCACCATCTATAACAATAAGCAGGAAAACATCTTTGTGTCTTTGTGTCTTTGTGGTTAAATAAATCTTAACCCCCAAACCAACCCTCAACCATGACCCACTTAAAACTATTTCGCTCCTCATTTTTAGACTTTATTAATGATCCCTTTTACGAATCAGAACAGAATAGTGTTCGTTATATTCCCGATGGATTATTAGTCGTAGAATCAGGAATTATTAAAGACTTCGATCATTATAACAATTTAAAAGAAAAATATCAAGGGTTTACAATTACCCATTATCCTAATTTATTAATCATGCCAGGATTTATTGATACCCATATTCATTTCCCCCAAACCGAAATGATAGCCTCCTATGGCGAACAACTCTTAGAATGGTTAAATCAATATACATTCCCCACAGAACGTAAATTTAGCAGTAAAGAATATGCTCAAAAAATAGCCTCTTTTTTCTTAGATGAACTTTTGAAAAATGGAACCACAACCGCCTTAGTTTTTGCAACAGTTTTCCCCCAGTCCGTTGATGCTTTTTTTGAAGAAGCCGAGCGCCGAAATTTACGGATGATTTCGGGAAAAGTGATGATGGATTCTCATGCACCCGATTATTTAAAAGATACCCCAGAAACCTCTTATCAAGAGACTAAAAGATTAATCCAAACTTGGCATAAAAAAGGACGTTTACTCTATGCAATTACCCCTAGATTTGCCATAACTTCCAGTCCTGAACAATTAAAAATAGCGGGAAAATTATTAACAGAATTTCCTGATGTTTATTTACAAACCCATCTTTCAGAAAACATTAAAGAAGTGGAATTTGTCGCCGAACTTTTCCCCAAAGCTCAACACTATTTAGGGGTTTATGATCAAGCGGGTTTAGTTGGAGAACGTTCAATTTTTGCCCATAGTATTCATTTAACCGATGATGAATTTAAACGCTTATCAGAGGCTAAATCGGCGATCGCATTTTGTCCAACTTCTAATTTATTCCTAGGAAGTGGACTGTTTAAACTCCATCAAGCCAAATCTAAAACCCATCCCATTCAGGTTGGTTTAGGAAGCGATATTGGAGCCGGAACCAGTTTTTCCCTGCTCCAAACTGCTAATGAAGCTTACAAAGTCGCTCAATTACAAAGTCAAACATTATCACCCTTTCAAGCTTTATTTTTAGCCACATTAGGAGGAGCAAAAGCATTAAAATTAGAGGATAAAATCGGGAGTTTTGACATTGGCAAAGAAGCGGATTTTATTGTATTAGATTATAATGCTACACCCTTAATGACTTTCAGAAATCAAAACATTCCCTCGACTCAAACCCGATCAGAAATTGCCGAAAAAGTATTTACACTGATAATTTTAGGAGATGATCGAGCGATTCAAGCAACTTATATTATGGGAGAGAGGACATATTCAAAAGAATAGGATAGAATGAACTTAATTAACTTTTAAATAATGATATGAGTCTTACGGCTATTGTTACCACTCCCGGCGATACCCTGAATGTTCGTTCTATTCCTAACGGTGAAATAGTTGATGTTTTAGAAAATGAAACTCAGGTTATCATTAGTGGAGATTCCATCAATGTTGAGGGTGAAATTTGGGTTTCTATTGGGACAAATCGTTGGGTGGCTGCGAACTTTTTAAAGATTATTGATCCTGCTATTCTAAACATTCCAGGCGCTAAAATTGTTTCCACACAAACCCAGGAACAAATCGGAGGAGGTTTACAGGTTTACCAAACTCAATTAATCGATAATACAGGTAAAATTATTGATCAAGTGCGTTGTGTTTCCGGTCGTATTGGTCAACAAATTCCCTCTGATGAACCGGGTTCTCAAACCCCTTTACCCTTCGGGATTTATACCTTTGATGCTCCGGGTATCGTTGAAGATGCACCCGGAGAATTTGGGGGAGTTTGGTCAGGAATTACACCCACTTTTCCAACTGAAAGAGCCGGGTTAGGATTGCATTATGATCCCTCGGCTTTGTTGTATGTTTCGCAAACGGGAACATCAGGATGTTTAGCAACACCAACGATAGAAGAACGAGAGATTATGACTCAATTTATTCTTGAATATCAACCCACCCATTTAATTGTTCAAACAGCAGATTAAACCCGAATAAAATTCAAGAGTTAAACTGTTTTAAACGGGCAAAATTTTGCTTGAAAATCTGAATTTCTAAATTTTTATCTTCTTGTTCCATAACCGAACGTTTCACTTGACCTAAATAGAGGGGTTGAGACACTTCTGCATCAGGATGAACAAGAGTTCGAGCGCGAATTAATAGCGCTTCTTGGTATTGTCCTCCTCGTCCAGGAGAATATAAATCCGCCGCCGCTTGACGTAATGTGGCATCTAATTGAGTTTCTGTAATATTAGGTGCAACCGCAATTACAATTTGTCTACCCCCATCATCAAATACACGAGCAAAACGAACTGCACCTGGAATTTGGACATGGTTTAGTAAACCTAAACTTAAGCCCAAAACCCCGGCGGTTAAAACTCCTGTAAAGCCAGTAATTCCCACTAATCTAAACCGAATTGCCCATTTAAAAATAAAGGCTAAAACGGTAATTCCGCCAAAGACTAAAGTAGCAATTCCTATCCATTTAGAAATCTCTAACAATTCTGCTGTTGATAATGAGAAGTTCATGACGGTGCTCAAACAAAAAACATCTAAACTTCTATCTTAATATTAAAAGGGTTACTTTGCATATTAATATTGTTTATATTAACCCTAAAATCACAGTAGGGGTGATGTCCCTTTAAACCCTCTTAAGGGTTGAAGTTGAAGACTAGACCCCATACTGGGGATTATACTTTCGGGGGTAGAGGAGGTTTTTGTTGGGGTGGAACACTCAAATTTTGAACAAATGGTAGTAAATCAGAGGGAAGCACAACAATAGTTGTCGTATTATTTTCAGTCCCAATTTCCGATAACATTTGCAACCGTCTTAACTCCAATGCTGCGGGATTTGCCATAATTACTTTAGAAGCTTCTGCTAATTTAATCGAGGCTTCTTGTTCGGCTTCAGCCTTAATTAAACGCGAACGTTTTTCTCGAAGTGCTTCTGCTACTTTTGCCATTGCTCGTTGCATGGAAGTCGGAATTTCAACATCTTTCATTTCCACTCTTTCAATCACAACTCCCCAAGATTCTGTCATTTCATCAACAACGTCTTGAATTTTATGATTAATTTTATCTCGATTTTGTAAAACATCATCAAGACTACTTTGACCAATCACATTTCGCAAAGTTGTTAACGCCGCTTGATAAACGGCTTTTTCATAACTTTCAACCTTAACAATTGCCTTAGACGGGTCAAGTAAACGATAATATAAAACAGCATTTACACGAATAGTAACACTATCGGACGTAATCGTTTCTTGCGGTTCAATATCAACGGTTTTTGTTCTAATATCCACTTGAACTTTTTGATCAATTACTGGAATGATCCAATATAATCCCGGCCCTTTTACATTTTGGACTCGTCCTAATCTGAAAATAACTCCCCGTTGATATTCTCGATCTAATTTAAACCCAGCAATGGTTAAATAAGCCAGAAAAATGAAAAAAGATCCAAAAATATAATTCATAATTTTTTATCTCAAATCCTGATTCTAGTATAAATAACAACAGGGATTAAGTTTGATTTCTTAATATTTTTTTAGGATTGAAGCTTTGAATTTTCTATGATCTAATATTATAAAACTTCCCTGTGCAAAAGTCAAAAACTATCAATCATAAATTAAAGAAATCCCAGAAACTTAAGGCAAACTATACCAACTTTGTAATGCTAATCGATGCACTTCTAACCAGCTAATTTTATGCTGTTTAGCAAGTTTTGCACAATCCTCATATTCCGGTTGAACATTCGTAATCTTTTTTCCCGAAAAAGCTACTTTAACTCGAACTAAACCATATTGAGTTTCAACCGTTTGAATATCCCGTTTCAGAATACTGCGATTTTGCAGCGTATGACGAATCCCTAATGTTGTCGTTTCTCGAAATAATATTGCTTCACAAACTTGACGGTGTTCAGGATAACAAATTACCGTTAATAATACCCCTAAACGAGATTTTTTCATCGTAATCGGTTGACTAAAAACATCAATTGCTCCCGCTTGAAATAACATTTCAAAGGTATAAGCAATCACTTGAGGACTTAAATCATCAATTTGGGTTTCTAATACAGAAATTGTCTCAGAAATCGTTTGAATTTCCGCATTAACCGTTGATAAAATATCTGAATCTAGGGATTGATGCTGTTCTCCAACCCACAGCCGTAAAATATTAGGAATAGGTAAATCATGGGAACCTGCTCCTAACCCAATAGTTTGAATCGATAAAGCCGGAGGTTCTCCAAACTGTTGAGCTAAAGTCACCGCAATAGCAGCCCCCGTTGGCGTGACTAATTCCCGTTCAATGCTATTACTATAAACCGGAACTTTCCCCATCTCAAATAATCTTAAAACCGCCGGAACGGGAACAGGTAACTGACCGTGTGCCGCCCAAACAGTTCCTCCGCCAGTGGGTAATGTTGAACAGTAAAATTGATCAATATTCAACCAATCTAAACCCAAACAAGTTCCCACAATATCGACAATAGCATCCGTCGCCCCTACTTCATGAAAATGCACCTCTTCTATGGAAATATCATGAACCGTTGCTTCCGCTTCCCCTAACTTCCGAAAAATAGCCAGACTCCAAACTTCTACCTGTTTCGGTAACTTGGCTTTGAGAATCATTGTCTCAATTTCTGACAAATGACGGGTGGTCGTTATATCATGGGTAGGATGATTTTCATGATCATGATGGTGATGATCATAATCATTAGGAGAATCCGTTGTTTTTGGGTGGAGTTGCTGTTGAGTTAAGTTCACCGAAACTTTCGTTGCTAACTGTCCTTGACGACGAACAGTTTCTACTTTGAACTGATATTCTGCCCCAATTCCCAGTAAGTCTAACTTTTCTTTTAAATAATCAATTGGAACCCCAGCATGGACTAACGCACCCAAGCACATATCGCCGGAAATTCCTGTAGGACATTGAAAATAAGCAATTTTAGTCATAATTTGTCATTAGTCTGTTAGTCTTAAAAGCAATATAAAATTTACTCTCTAAAATACAACATTTTGTTATGGCAATTCTGTACGACATTCATCCCCAAAACCCCCAAGAACGTACCCTAGAGAAGATTAAAGACGCCCTCAAGGATGGGGCGGTGATGCTGTACCCGACGGATACCGTTTATGCCATTGGCTGTGATTTGACCGTGAAGTCAGCCATTGAACGAGTCCGACGCATCAAACAACTCTCCAATGATAAACCCTTAACGTTTCTTTGTTCCTCATTATCAAATATTACCAATTATGCCATCGTTAGTGACTCTGCTTATCGTTTAATTAAGCACTTAATTCCAGGAACATATACCTTTGTATTACCTGCAACTAAATTAGTTCCTAAATTAGTCCTGGCTCCCAAACGCAAAACCACTGGAATTCGGGTTCCGAACCATCGACCTAGTTTATCAATTATTGAAACATTAGGCAATCCAATTATTTCAACTTCTGCCCATATTACCACAGAAGAAGACGGTCAAGCTCCGATTGCGTTACCCATAGAAGGTCATATTGATAAAGCCAAATTGTTCGATGGTTTAGACAAGTTAGTCGATATTATTGTTGATGATACCTCAGATCCAGGTTATCAAGTTTCAACGATTATTGATTTAACTAATGATCAGCCTATAATTGTTAGAAAAGGTCAAGGATGGGAACAAGCGCAAGAATGGTTTGAAGGATAAGCTGTTAAACATTAATAATTAACAGGAAGTTTCTATGAAACAGTTGACAAAAATAACGAATACTGCTATATCGGAGGTAATATTGTGACTGAGGGACAAAAAACTAATAAACCCCTATTTTCTCAGCATTATTTAGAGCATCGCCTTCAGGACTGTCCAGAATGGCAAATTGACGTGACTGAGGGGTTTAAGCAGTTAAAAAATCTCTATCAGTCCAAACAAGATTTATTACCGACGTTGAGTGAAGCGCAAACGGAGGATTTATTAATTCAACCGATATTAGAAATTTTAGGATGGAGTTATATTCCTCAAGTCACAATTCGGGCAAAAGGTCGCGCCGAACGTCCTGATTATGCTTTATTTAACAATCAAATAGAACGGGATCAAGCCTATCGTTTACAAACTGATGAAACCGCGTTTTATTCTAGGGTAATTGCGATCGCAGAAGCTAAATATTGGCAACGTCCTTTAAGTAAAGTTTCGGCTAACGATCAACGGGATATTTATAAAAATACTAACCCATCCTTTCAGATTGCTAACTATTTAATGGGGACGGGAGTAGATTGGGGAATTTTAACCAATGGTCGAGAATGGCGACTCTATTATCGTCAAGCTTCTTCCAAAGCAACGGAATTTTATCAAGTCGATTTACTAGAGCTTTTATCAGCAGAAAATTTAGATCAATTGAAATATTTTTGGTTATTTTTTCGTCAGGAAGCCTTTGTTAAAGACTCCCAAGGACGTAATTTTTTAGAACGGGTACGCGAAGGAAGTACCACATACTCAACGCGAGTGGGGAATGAGTTAAAAGCCTTAGTATTTGAGCGGATATTTCCTAATTTAGCCGGAGGTTTTGTTGCAGATGCAACTCGACGGGGACAACCTGTAACATCAGAACAGGTTTATGAAGCGACTCTATCCTTTCTTTATAAGTTGTTATTTTTGCTTTATGCTGAAGCCAGAAATCTGCTCCCAATTCAGGGCGATTATCGAGATTATAGCTTGATTCAATTAACAAAAGAAGTCGCTGAAGGTCTTGATCGTCAGAAGAAGTTAAGCCAAACTTCAACGGGAATGTATGATAAATTATTAAATTTATTTCAAATTGTTGATCGAGGCGATCGCGGCTTAGAAGTTCCTCGATATAATGGAGGTTTATTTCATTTTAATTTTAGTCAAACTGAAGATCAATTAGACTATCCTGCTAATAATTTTTTATCTCAATTTAAACTATCTGATGCAGTATTAGCCCCTATTTTAGACTTATTAGCGCGATTTGAAGGACAACCGATTGATTATAGTTTTTTAGGCGTGCGACAGTTGGGGTCAATTTATGAAGGGTTATTAGAATATCGAGTAATTATTGAAGACGCGCTGACGGGAAATGTTTATTTAGAAAATGATAAAGGCGATCGCAAAGCAACGGGCTCTTATTACACCCCTGATTATATCGTTAAATACATTGTTAGTCATACTTTAAAACCCATTTTAGAACAGCGATCGCAACGATTTTCTGAACTGATGGCGCAAATTGAGCAACTGCAAAATCAATTGCAAGATCAACGCTTAGGACAACAAAGTTTAAACGGATTAAACAAGGATTTAAAACGCTTACAGCGAGACGCACAAACCACTTTACTCGATATAAAAATTTGTGACCCAGCAATGGGAAGCGGTCACTTTTTAGTTGAAGCAGTGGATTATTTAACCGATGAACTTATTCGTATTTTATCCCAATATCCCGAACAAAATCCAGTTTTAGAAATGCTCGATCAAACCCGTCAAAGCATTTTAGACAATTTAGAACAACAGGGAATTACCATTAATCCCGATAGACTAGAGCCCACTCAATTATTACAACGGGTGGTGATGAAACGTTGTATTTATGGGGTGGATTTAAACTCGATGGCGGTAGAATTAGCCAAGGTTAGTTTATGGCTACATTCCTTTACAATAGGTGCGCCTCTAAGTTTTTTAGACCATCATTTACGCTGTGGAAATTCATTAATTGGGATAACTGCGAGGGAAGCAGAAGTAAAAATGGCAGCCGATGAAATCGGACAGTTAAATTTACTAACGGGGCCATTTGTGGGGTTATTAAAAGCGGCTGAAATTATGCGAGGGGTGAGTGTTTTGAGTGATGCTACTTTTGCTGAAGTTGAACAAAGTGAAAAATTATTTCGGTCTTTTGATCAAGCTGCAAAACCTTATAAACGGTTATTAGATATTTATGTTTCTCAGTTTTTTGGAATTAAACAAGCTAAGAATTTTTTAGAGAGATTTGGTACTATAGCAATTACGGCTAATCCCAATCAGATGAACAAAGCAGATGCAGCCATTTATGAGGAGGCGCAAAAACTCAGTTCTGAAAAACGGTTTTTCCATTGGGATTTGGAATTTCCAGAAGTATTTATTGATTTAGAAAATGCCAGTTGGAAAGAAAAGGCAGGGTTTGATGTAGTAGTTGGAAATCCACCTTATGATGAATTATCTGAAGTAGCTCTTGGTAGAGTCATTGATGAGAAATCTTTTATCGATCACACAGACCTATATCGGGAAGCAAGAGCTTTTAGAGTGAATTTATACCGACTTTTTATAGCTTGTGCGATAGATAAAACCAAAGCAAATGGTTATCAAGGTTTTATTGTGCCAATGTCACTTCTTGGGGATCACTTTACCTCCGATCTAAGGCGTAAAATTTTAACAACAACAAATCTTATCAGTATTGAAGCTTTTCCTCAGAAAGACGATCCTCGAAATCGTGTTTTTTATGAAGCAAAACTCTCAACTTGCGTATATGTTTTATCCAAGCAAAAACTTAGTAATAAGTTTAAAATCAGAACCCATTTGGGTAAAGAGATAATCGACAGTTCTCCGTCATACTACGCCAAACCCGAAGAAATAGCAGAGTTTGATCCATACAACCTTTCTATACCAACAGTCAATGAAAGATCTTGGAAGCTGGCTATACAACTTCGTGAAAATAAAAAATTATGTCTGTTTAAAAAGATTGGTTCACCCTGTCCAGGTGAAATTATGTTTAATAAACAATTTAGAACTTTTCTATCTGATCATCCGCCTGGAGACTTAGTGCTTCGGGGTGCACACATAGGTCGATATGAATTCTATGACCTACCCAAGCAGGGGGAACCAGTTTATCTTGATAAACAATGCTTTCTTGCTGAACGCGGAAAGAATCAAGATGCAAAAGCCTATGATCATTTGAAAAGAAGGATAGGATATCAACGAGGTTCGGCAATTGACAACTATCGAAGAATCATTGCAACGATAATAGAACCGGGATTTTTTTTCTCTGATACTATTGCCTATTTCGTAGATATAAAGTACAATATTTATACAGTGCTTGGCTTATTAAACTCTAAATTAGCAGAATGGAGATTTAATTTGACAAGTACCACAAATCATGTCAATACTTATGAGATAGATGTGATTCCTATCCCTGAAATTCTATTCACAACTCCAACAGATCGCCGCCAAAAATCCCTAGAAAATGCGATCGCACTTTATAACCAATATCAAACCAATGGCAACCCCGAACCCATTTTATCCCAAATTGATAATCACCTTAATCAAAAACCCGAAGAAGCCGATATAATTCACGATTTGTTAGCCTATTTAGCCGAACAAATGATCGAACTCAACAAACAAAAGCAAGCAGAAATCAAAAGCTTTTTGCAATGGTTAGAACGCTTCATTGGTTGCCCAATTGACAGTTTAACCAATAAATCTAAAATTCAGAATTATTTAGGAGACTATTACAAAAACGAACCCCATATCAGCTTTGATGAATTAATTTCTGTGTTAAATAAAAACAAAAAGAAAATCAAAATTGATCCGGTTGCCCGAAAACAACAACAAACTTTAGAACAGGAATATCAAGACAGTTTAAACACCCTATTCCCCCTCAAAACCCAGTTAATCAGATGTGATCAACTCATAGATGCGATCGTTTATAAACTCTATGGATTAACAGAAGAAGAAATTGCTATTGTAGAAGGAAGATGAGCTAAATCAATACTTGAATCTCGTCCCTAGACAGGAGCCTCGGAATGCCAAGAAAAGGCTCTGTATTCTATTAATATAAGGACGGTCGGCACAGCCTCTAAAATAGCACTTTTTCCCTGTTCCCTGTTCCCTGTTCCCTGTTCCCTGTTCCCTGTTCCCTGTTTACTAATGAGGTAAAACTTTATGATCGCTCAAATTGAAAAACAAGACCATAAAACCATTGAACAATACCTAGAATTAGAACTCAATTCTCAAGAACGCCATGAATATATAGATGGAAAAATTGTTAGTATGACAGGGGGAACCCCCAATCATAACAAAATTGCAGGTAATTTTTATGCAGCTTTAAATTTTGCCCTTAAACGTCAACCTTATCAGGTATTTTTTACCGACCAACGCCTCTGGATTCCTCAAAAACAAATTTATACTTATCCAGATGTTATGATCATTCCAGGAGAATTACAATTTCAAGAAGGCAGAAAAGACACTTTAACGAATCCAACATTAATCGCTGAAGTCCTCTCTAAATCTACAGAAGGATATGATCGAGGAGACAAATTTCATGCTTATCGAACTCTCTCCACCTTCCAAGAATATCTTTTAATTGATCAATATCATCACCACGTTGAACAATTCACGAAAACCGATAACGGCAAATGGTTACTCTCCGAATATGAAGGCGAAACGGCCACCTTATCCCTCGCCTCAGTTGGCTTTGAAATTTCCCTAGCGGATATTTACGATAAAGTCGATTTTACCTTGATAGATCAACAGTAGGTAGATTTGCCGAATCAGAATAAACACCAAGACACAGAGACACCAAGAATACTTTGTGTCTTCGGGGTTTTAGAGAACCCCAGGAACTCCCTATTACAGTGTCTCTTCTTTAGATTCAGGTAGCCAGTTGTCAAACTGGTCTATTGATATTATCGACAACCCCAGCAAAATTAGGTGTGATCAAGAGAAATAAAACAGGGTTGTAATACCGATTAAATAAAGCTTTCAGGGTGATGCACAATGGCTTGACGTAGAGGAATGAACAAAGGCATCTACACAGTTACCTCAGAGAGTGGAACATTATTGTCACTACTTCAAAAAGGCTGCTTCTACTATTCAAAGTGTAGAGAGTTGAATCAGGAAACACCAAACCGCCTTTGGCTCTCCGCCTTCTGTACACCGTGCTTTACCCCAGGACATCCATCATGTTTGCACAAGATATTTCTATTCAAGATTCTCAAGTTAGCCTCAATTCTATTAATCCTCAAGCTTTAGCTCAATTGTTATTACAAGAATTGCAAACAACCGTCAAAACCCTTCCGGCTAGTGGTCGGACGGTGACACTGCGGATAGCGTTAGAAGTCGAACGTATTTGTGAAAAAAGCAACCGCATTCAAAATTCTGGCGAAGTGCAAACTTGGCAGTTAAGTTTAGCTCGTCATCGCTTGCAAAAATGCTTAGAATATTACAAACTCGGTTCTCGCCAAGGCCGTGTGGAACTGCATTCTAACTTAGCCGCAATGGTGTACCGTCACGTTGCTTCCTTTGAGTCTCAATTAAGCTTCCAAGCTCGTTACAATTTAATTGAAGATTTTCTGCAAGGGTTTTATGTCGAGTGTTTACGGGCTTTTCGTCGGGAACATCAAATGGAAGCCGACTACACCCCCCGCACCCGTTTAGAATTAGCGGAATACATGGCTTTTACCGAACAGTATGCTAAACGTCAAATTGGTTTACCCGGTCGCAACCGTCAACGGTTAATTGTATTACGCGCCCAAAGTTTTGCCAAAGGTCAACCTCCCGAAACTTCTATGGATATTGAGTTAGCCGTTGAAGGAGGTAAAACCGAAGAAGCAGAAGCTCAAAGTCGGACATCGGCGATGCAGCAAATTCGGGAAAAAATGGTATCTGAAACCCCCGACCCCGCAGAAAGTGTTTTACGCGATCGCGTCATTGCTGAACTGGTTCAATATTTAGAATCTCAAGGACAGACTGATTGTGTCAAATACTTAACCTTGAAAATGCAAGATCTGCAAGCTTGTGATATTGATAAAGCCATGGGGTTAACCGCCCGTCAACGGGACTATCTGCAACAACGGTTTAAATACCATGTTGAAAAATTCGCCCGCTCTACCAACTGGAAACTCGTCCATGAATGGTTAGGGGCTGATATTAACCAAAAATTGGGGATGAATAGTCAACAATGGGAAACCTTCCAAGCTCAATTATCCGCCGAGCAACAAACGTTACTGCAACTCAAAGCAACTCAAGAAAGTGATAAAGCGATCGCTTCTACCCTCAAATGTACCCCCAAACAAGTGCAAAAACGTTGGGCTAAACTCCTCGACATGGCTTTTAACTTCCGCAACACCGAGGCGTTAGCATAATGGGGTCTCAAATATTAGGAGCAGGTGAGGTAGGGGCTTGTGTCCCTTCTCGCCCTCAACCTTCAATATCATTAACACCCTGTTCCCTATTTCCTTATATAAGAATTTTAAATCAAAAATCAGTCAATCTTAATGCTGTCTTGTCGCAACTTCCGAGTAAATTCGATACAGTAGATTATAGTAACAGTTTATTAAGATTAAGACGTATGAGTGTTAATCTAACTTCAGCTTCTGAACTTTTGTCGAGGTGGTTTCACATCCAGACCGGATATGTGAAATCATCACTATTGATACCCCCTGCCCAAGATAGGTTAGCACTGCAACAGGTCTTTCAAACCTTGAATGCCAGAAGTTGCCCTCAGTCCTATAACTTTCACCTGCATACCCGACGTTCAGATGGTCAACTGGAACCGGATGAAGTCATGCAACAGGTGATGGAAATTGGATTAAAAGGACTCGCTATTACCGATCACCATACAACTCAAGGGTACAAAGAAGCCCAACATTGGTTAGACCAGTGGAAACAAAACCATCCCGAACTTGCTAATACAGCACCTCAGTTATGGACAGGGGCGGAAATTAATGCTCAGTTATTGGGTGTCGATGTCCATATTCTCGGTTATGCTTTTGATCCTGATGCAGCTTGTCTACAACCCTATCTGCAAGGTGACACGACTTTTTTGAGAACAGAGGCCTATTATGCTGAAAACGTGATAGCTGCTATCCAAGAAGCAGGAGGGTTAGCCGTTTTAGCCCATCCAGCCCGGTATCGTCGTCCTGTCAATGAAGTTATTACAGAAGCGGCTCGGTTAGGAATGGATGGCATTGAAGTATATTATGCCTATCGCCATACGATCCCTTGGTTACCTACCGCAGAAATCGTCAACCCAGTTAAACAGTTAACCGATAGCTATGGTTTACTAAATACCTGTGGTACAGACACTCATGGTCGTGATGTATTACTTCGGACTTAAGTGATGATGGCAGTTCCACAATGAATAACTCAGTCTTTCTATTCATCATGCTTAAATTTATCCTTCCTCGTAGTGAAAGTTAAACTCCACCTTTGAGGATCATCATTGCTAAAATTCCGATCATAAAAAGAAAAAACAGAACAGTCATCCCGATAGATTTTTGTTCCGGTTCAGTTGAGGGCTTAGAAACTTTGATCATAAGTAAGAATGATAAGCTCTACTCTATTAAAGTAACAGATCCCTATAACTCTTGAGGCTAAATCCTTATAAATTGTAAGTTTATGTAACCTTTCTTCAATATTCCCTATTCAGTTAAACCGTGTTCAAGAGCATAACGCACTAATTCTGTTCGACTATTCGTTCCCGTTTTGGTAAATAAGCGACTGACATATTTCTCCACGTTACGAACGCTGGTTTCTAAATTACGGGCTATTTCTTTATTCATTAATCCTTTAGCAACTAAATCTAAAACACTTTGCTCACGCGGCGTTAAATCAATTTTAATTGGGGGTGGTGTTTGATGAATTCCACTTTTCCCTTTTAACATATTTTCAATTCGCGCAATTTGACCTGCTAAGGTGGCAATATCTGGGCTTCCATCCCCTGTACTACTGCGAAGGGCGGCTTGTCTTGCTAATAAATTTTTGACAATTACCACTAATTCTTCTGGGTCAAAGGGTTTTGATAAATAGGCATCACATCCAGCTTGATACCCTTGAATGCGATCGCTTTTCATGCCTTTAGCCGTTAGAAAAACAACGGGTAAGGCTTTGAAACGAGGATCTTCCCGCATTTGTTGTAAAAATTGATAACCATCAACTCCCGGCATCATAATATCACTAATCACTAAATCCGGGAGATTTTGTTGTAACAGTTCCCACCCTTGTTTGGCATTACTGGCCACATCAACGGTGAAGTTACTATCTTCTAAATAAGCTTGTACCGCTTCTCGCAGTCCAGGTTCATCGTCCACTAATAACAATCTAGCGGGAACTGGGGAGAATTCAGCCTCAGATGCAGGAGGATTGATTGAACTCGACATCAGATTGACCTAAATTTAACGTTTTTTTCACTGTAGCGAAATTTTTAATGGAATTATATCTGCTAAAAGGACGGTTTTTACTCCCTTAGCCCTACTTGACAAAATTATAAAATTGTGTATTTGGAGAGAGCGATCGCTTATTTTCTGGATCTGCGATCGCTCCTCCTGGTCTTCAAAACAATATTAACAATTACTCAACCGTTGACGGGCATTTTCTAACGCTTGTTTGACTTGGTTAAACCCTGTTCCTCCATAACTATTTCGAGCAGAAACCACTTGACGAGGTGCGATCGCGTCATAAATATCCGCCTGAAATTGAGGATGTAATTCTTGCCATTCTTCTAACGTTAAATCCTTGAGTAATTTCCCCGCTTCTAAACAAGTTCTGACCACTTTTCCCACTAAATTATAAGCCTCACGAAAAGGAATTCCTCGCGCGGCTAAATAATCTGCCACATCCGTTGCATTCGAGAAATCTTCAGCCACCGCTTCCGCTAAACGACTAGAGCGAAATTCTATCCCTTCTTCCATTAAAATCGTCATCGATTCTAAACTCCCTTTCACCGTTTTAACCGCATCAAATAGAGCTTCTTTATCCTCTTGTAAATCTTTATTATAGGCTAAAGGTAATCCTTTCATCACCACTAATAACCCTTGTAAATGCCCAAACACCCGCCCAGTTTTCCCCCGCACCAATTCAGGAATATCCGGGTTTTTTTTCTGTGGCATAATACTCGAACCCGTTGAACAGCTATCAGTTAAAGTAACAAAACTAAATTCCTGAGAAGCCCAAAGGGTAATTTCTTCCGCTAAACGGCTCAAATGTACCATAATTAAACTTGCAGCCGATAAAAATTCTATCGCCCAATCTCGATCACTGACCCCATCTAAACTATTAGCATAAACCTGACCAAACCCTAATAATTCAGCACTATAATGGCGATCAATCGGAAAAGTCGTTCCCGCTAAAGCACCACTTCCTAACGGACAAATATCCACCCGTTTATAGACATCTCCTAAGCGTTCCCAGTCGCGGTTTGTCATTTCCACATAAGCCAATAAATGATGGGCTAAACTCAGAGGTTGCGCCCGTTGCAGATGGGTATAACCGGGAATAAAAGTTTCAACATTTGTTTCCGCTAAATTTAATAATACTCGTTGAAAACTAACTAATTGTTGACGAATTTGTTGAATTTGATCTCGTAAATATAAACGGGTATCTGTTCCCACTTGATCATTCCGAGATCGAGCCGTATGGAGTTTTTTTCCCACATCTCCGACTAATTCCGTTAAACGACGTTCAACCGCAAAATGAACATCTTCAGCATCAACACCTGGGTTAAAGTTTCCGTCCCGATATTCTTGACGAATTTGTTCTAAACCAGAAACCAGTTTTTCGGCTTCTTCGGGGCTAATAATTCCAGTTTTTGCTAACATTTTAGCATGGGCAACTGATCCGGTTAAATCATATTCAATCAGTTGGATATCAAAACCAATACTAGCGTTAAACTCTGCAATAGCAGGATGCAGGGATTTTTCAAACCGTTGACTCCAGGTTTTTGAGTTCGTTGTTGTCATATTTGGGCTTTTTCTGATTCTCTGTCAACTGTACATAGTCAAGCGTCTTATGGGAACCCCAAAAAGTTCATGATGAACAGAAAGGGAATCGATCAACTATTCAGAAGATCTTGAACCGTCAATGCTAATTCTGGGAACAGGGGGGAGGTAATCTGATCCAATCCAGTAAACACCTGTTCTGTGTAAAACCCCTCTTCACCCAGAACTCGCACCGTCAGATTAGGGACTGAGCAATTCCAATCGACTGTCCAATATTCGGGAACTCCCAAAGATTGATACTCAGCCAGCTTATCCTTAATGTCTATATCTCGATAGTCAGGGCTAATCACCTCAATTGCTAACAAAGGTGGAGTATAAAGAATTGCTGATGTTTGTTCGATTTCAATTTTCTGTTGTTCACTAATTACAGAAACATCAGGACGACGGGTTCTAATACCCGTAAAAAATTCAATTCCATTGGGTCTAGCATGACAGGGATATTGTTTCCGCTTAATTTCTAAAAATAGACAGACCAAGAGTAGGGTAATAATCGCTTCATGTTTACCTGTTGCTGGAGGCATCTCAACTAATTCTCCCTCAACAAATTCATATCGTCGTTCTGTTCCATCATGGTAATTCAGATATTCCTCAAACGTCAATTTTACGTCAGTTTTTGTCATGGTTTATTACCTCAACTTTGTTCCACCCTATCCTAAGTTTATCAACTTATTTATTGGCTAAAATAGCTTTAGCTTTTTGCCAGAGGGCATCTAATTCTTCTAAACTATATTCTGAGAAAGGGCGATCGCAAGCTTCCTCAACTTTTGATAACCGTTGAATAAAGCGATGATTGGTTTCTTGTAATCCCACATAAGGATCTAAATCATACCAACGGGCTAAATTAATTAAGACAAATAAAATATCCCCTAATTCGGCTTGTTGATGGGCTTTATCTGATCCTTGAAGGGCTTCTTTAAATTCGCCAACTTCTTCTTCAAATTTATCCCAAACTCCCTCAACATTATCCCATTCAAAGCCAATATCTGCCGCTTTTTTAGATATTTTCATCCCGGCCATAATTGGGGGTAATTGTCGAGCATATCGGCTTAATTTAGAACTAAAAGTTTGGGTTTTAGGTGTTTCTCCTTGTTCATTGGCTTTAATTTCTTCCCAATTTTGCCGAACTTCTTCCACACTATTAACTTCCACATCTCCAAAAACATGAGGATGGCGACGAATTAATTTTTCAGTAATATTATTAGCCACTTCTGCCATTGAAAACTGTTGAGATTCACTAGCAATTTGAGCTTGTAAAATTACTTGTAATAATAAATCCCCTAATTCATCAACAATCGCCTTTTGATCCCCACTACGAATGGCATCAACTACTTCATAAGCTTCTTCAATAATATAAGGAATTAACGTTTCTGGAGTTTGTTCTAAATCCCAAGGACATCCCCCTTCTGGCGATCGCAATTTTGCCACCACATCAATTAAATTTTGCAAGGCGATTAAATTGGGTGTCAAAGTGATATTGTCTGCTGTGTTCATTTCAAATACCTCTATTGTGATGCAAAAACGGGGTGAAAGGATTTATTTTTTAGGGCGACGGGAAGATTTTTTAGGCGTTGTTGAATTCTGCTTTTGACGTTTGGGTTTAGTCGCAGGAAGTTCTACGGAGGAAGTTTCAGAAACTTGGCGTTTGCGTTTTTTAGATGGGGGAGGATCAAGAGTAGGACTGTTGTTTTTTCCCGTTTTTAGCCATTTTCTAAACTCTTTATATAAAGAGTTAGACCAATCACTAAAGGAATGGCTCATCGCCCCCATTTCTAATCCTAAATAAATGGCGATACATTCTCTGGGATGGTTGGAAAGAGCTTGACTAATATTTTGAGCAATTTCTAACGGTTTCCAGGGAAGTAACCCGAAATATTCGGCTATTAGTCCCCCCAAAAGTCCGACAAGACCGATACCCCCTCCTAAATAAAGAATCCTTAAAGCTGTCCCAATAAATGGCCCATGAGATAAAAACGAGCGATGACGTAAACTATTTTGATAGGGAACCCAGAAACAGCGCAACATTCCCCACCGTTGAAACTGTCGGGAGTCAATATCTAAATCGGGGCCAAACATTAACCCACTAAAGAGGAAACTCCCCGTCACCAGAAATGTTAAGTGACTGCTGCGAGTTTGGCTAAACGTCAAACCTGCAATCAACGGTAAGCTCCACAGGGTAATACGGTCGTGGGTTTGACCTGATGGCATGGGGTAGGATGATTAATCATTGAAAATAGGGTTGTGATTCTAAAAGTTTATGTTATAATCAGTAAATGTGTTAATCGGGCGGTTAACTCAGCGGTAGAGTGCTTCCCTTACAAGGAAGAGGCCACAAGTTCGAATCTTGTACCGCCCATTAAAATTGAAAAACTTGTATGCTTTGCTGTACAAGAGTTGTTATATTTAACTCCCAGAACAGGATTTTAATACCCAACCGATCACAATTCCTAACCCCCCAAAACGAACCGCTTGCCAAAAAGGTTCCTTAAAACTTCCCCAAGTCACTAACCGACTTTCTAAATTAAATTCTAGGGTTTCTAACTGCGTTTTTAACTGGTTTAATTCGTCTTTCAATTGTTGCGATTTCGTTTGACGAATTTGAGGGATAACTTCATCAATGCGGTTTTTTAATTCGATTTGACGTTGCTCGTCCCGTTGAATTTGGGCTAATCGGGCTTTAAGATCAATCAGAGATTGTTCAACCTCTGCTAACTCCTGTTCAATATCTTGATTTCCATCCTGATCAGAATTATTCGTTGATGGTGGTTGAGACGATGGTTTGCTTGACATAATATTAAAAGACCGAATTCAACCCACAACAGCAATTATTATTTATGACTAACCTCAATTCCACAACTCCTGATCTTTCTGACCACAAGATGAGTCCACCCACGGCTAGTCTTAGCGAGTATAGCACATTAGAACTCGCCCAAGCTCTGGCGGAACGGTTAGCAATTCCCGAACGAGACTGGCACCGCCTCAAATCTAACCGCAATGCTCGCGCTGGGGAACATTTAGCGGCAGCGTTAGTCTTTTTACTCAAAAATCAGCCCAAAGAAGTGATCCCTCGGTTAAATCAGGCAGTTGGCTGGCTGGAACGCTTAATTAGTGCTCCTCCTTGTCCCACTCATGGAACAACTCAAAAAAAACAGTCGTAAGCATCAAAAACTTACGCTAAAATGGGGAGTTGAAATAGAGGGATGCCCGATGAAAATACAGAGATAATTTAAAATAAATGAACTCTCAACTCCCCATGAATAAGGTGATTTGGACTGATTTTAACTTCTTAAAAGCCTTACCAATCCTGTTGATGTCCATAGGATGTTGCCATTTTCTTACATAACGTCAGTTCTGTTCCCGTTCGATTCCATTGCACACGATCAAAGATTTGATAAAGAATGTACAAACCTCGTCCGCATTCATGATCATCATGGGGTAAATCAGAATCTTGGGTTTCTGTTTCGGGTTCATAATCAGCCTCGTCCTGCAATTGACATTCACAAGGGGGTTTAAAACCACAACCCTGATCTGATATAATCCACCAGCAATGATCTTGAATTAGACTAAAGCGGACGACGACTGTTTTACTCGGGTCTAGCTTGTTGCCATGCTTGGCAGCGTTGACAAGTGCTTCTTGTAGTCCAAGGCGAATTTCGGCTTGCAACGAGTCTGGAATGTCAGACAGAAGCAAGTCCAAAACTGGACAGAGATACAAGGTAGAAGCAAAGCTAATGGTGACCCAGTTTCGTTTAACCGGACGCGATGTTAAAGCAATCACACGGAAAACTCCCTGGCAACGTGGTGGATAAACCTCACACCCGGCATAGTGATCAATTCTCTCCTTCTGTGGAATTTTTTCGGTGGGTGAGCGTGAGTACCCGTTCATTCATTAGATTACCAAAAGAATAAGAGAAAACACAATTAATTTGGAAAAATAGTGTATTTTCTTTGTATTATACTTGAATTACAAACAAGCTCAACCCTAGAGAAATCAAGGGATTTTGAAGAAAACAGGCTAAGAGAAGACTTGGAATTGAAATGTTGCTGAGAATGATAAAACAACTTTTCTGAGTTTATCCTAATGGATGAAAATTAGTAGCTATTGATACAGACGACTAAATAATCAGCTAGATCTCTGTTGTTTTTGTTAATATTATTAATGTAAATTAATATTTCTTCATAAAACGACATGATCACAACCCCAAACCTCACCTCTGAAGTGATCCCTGGACAATATTGGCAGTGGCGGGATCAGTTAATTTACTATGTTCATGAAGGTGAACGTCACCCTCAGCGTCCCCCATTACTCCTGGTTCATGGGTTTGGAGCCTCAACGGATCACTGGCGTAAAACGATACAAGGGTTACAAGCGGATTTTGAAGTCTGGGCGATCGATTTGTTGGGGTTTGGTCGTTCGGCAAAACCCAATGAACAATATAGCGGTCAACTGTGGCGAGATCAACTCCACGACTTCATTACAGAGGTGATCGGTCAACCTGTAATTTTAGCCGGAAATTCGTTAGGGGGGTATGCGTCCCTTTGTGTTGCGGCCCAATGTCCCTCAACCGCCAAAGGTGTGATTTTACTCAATAGTGCGGGGCCATTTACGGAGACCGATCCCCGTCCCGAACCCCCCCTATGGAAAAAAGCGGTTTCTGTTACCATGCGATCGCTATTTCGTCAAGAGTGGGTGAGTTTTTTAATTTTCCAATGGACAAAACGCCGTTCTATTATTCGCAAAACCCTACTCAAAGTCTATCTTGATCCCCATGCTGTTACCGATCAATTAGTAGAAGATATTTATCGTCCCTCCTGTGATCTCGGTGCGGCGCAGGTATTTGCTTCGGTATTCAAAAGTCCTCAAGGGGAAAAAGTGGATGTGTTGTTAAATCAGTTAACCTGTCCTCTATTATTAATTTGGGGAGAAGGTGATCCTTGGATGAAATGTCGAGAACGCAGTCGCAAGTTTCATCAATATTATCCCCAATTAAAAGAATATTTTTTGAATGCGGGTCATTGTCCCCATGATGAAGTTCCTGAACAAGTTAATGATATTATTCGGTCTTGGGTTTTAGAACAAGTTTAACAGTCAAAGTCCCCCTTTTTAAGGGGGATTTAGGGGGATCATATCTGTAGCGTAATCATAAATTTTCGGCAAATTTTAACCCGTTGTTGCGATTCATCGCAACAACGGGTTAAGAATATTGATATCGCGGATGAATGCGGGGGTTTAGTTTATCTTCGACGGGTTCGCCGTGTTTGAGATGTTGTTCAATAATCAGGGGCACATCTCCCGGCTTAACCCGATAATACCAAACTTCATCGGGAGTCACTCGCACCGTCGGGCCAATATTACATTGACCTTGACAACCGCAGGCTTCTATTGTGACTCCCGGAATTTTAAGATTTTGAAAAGCGTCCAGAACTTCTAGAGAACCCTGTCGCCGACAAGACTGATGTTGACAAATTAACACACAACGATGAGGTTGAGTTTCCATAAATAAATATTTAATTTCAATCAAAAACTAACAATTAACTCCATCTATAATTTAACTTAAAACAACTCCGAAGATCAAAGTTAGTGTTTACAAATTCTTTGTGTCTTTGTGTCTTTGTGGTTAAATTAGCTATAAATTATTTGAGTGCGTGCGCGTTGATGGAGCACCCGACAAAAAACTGCTTTAGGATTAATCCTAAAGCAGTTGTTAACTTACACCACTTTTAAACCTGTTGACTCACTCTTTGGGAGGCTTCCATCTCAGCAATATCCAAAGTTGTCCTCAACACCGAATCTGGATTTAAACTGATGGAATCTATTCCTAATTCCACTAAGAAACGCGCAAATTCAGGATAATCACTCGGCGCTTGACCACAAATTCCAATTTTACGATTGTAGGCTTTAACGGTTGCGATCGCCATTTCAATCATCCGTTTCACTGCTTCATCTCGTTCGTCAAAAATATGGGCTACCAAAGCAGAATCTCGATCTAATCCTAACGTTAATTGCGTTAAATCATTCGAGCCAATTGAGAAGCCATCAAACACTTGACAAAACTCATCCGCCATTAAAACATTACTCGGTAATTCACACATCACATAGACTTGTAACCCCTGTTGACCCCGAACTAACCCGTGTTTTGCCATTTCTGCTAATACTTTTTGTCCTTCTTCCGGTGTCCGACAAAATGGAATCATCGGGATCACATTGGCTAATCCCATTTCATTTCTGACCCGTTTTAAAGCTTGACATTCTAACGCAAATGCTGCTTGATATTTCGGATCATAATATCGGGAAGCACCTCGCCAACCAATCATCGGATTTTCTTCAATGGGTTCAAATTGCCGACCCCCCAATAAATTCGCGTATTCATTACTTTTGAAATCACTCATCCGCACAACAACAGGATTAGGATAAAATGCCGCCGCAATCATACTAATTCCGTGAGCCAGTTTATCTACAAAGAAATCCGGTTTATGATCATAAAGTTCCGTTAATTGGGCAATTTGTTGTTTAACGGCTTCATCTTGTAATTGATCAAAATGGATTAAGGCTAAGGGGTGAGTTTGGATGTGATTCGCAATAATAAATTCTAACCGAGCTAACCCGACACCATCATTGGGAATGGCCGACAATTTAAACGCTTCTTCCGGGTTTCCCACGTTCATCAATATTTTAGTTTTGGTTTTGGGAAGATGGTCTAAAACCGTTTCTTCAACCATAAAAGCAACTAACCCTTGATAAACTTTTCCTTCTTCCCCTTCCGCACAGGAAACCGTAACTTGATCGCCCGTATTTAAGACTTCCGTTGCATTTATAGAGCCAACAATTGCCGGAATTCCTAACTCCCGTGCAATAATCGCCGCGTGACAAGTTCTGCCCCCAGAATTGGTAATAATTGCACTGGCTTTTTTCATAATCGGTTCCCAGTCGGGGTCAGTTTTATGGGTGACTAAGACATCTCCCGCTTGAAACTGATCCATATTTTTAACACTGGTCATCACCCGGACTTTTCCCTGTCCAATTTTATCCCCAACTGCCCGACCTCTCAATAATACTCGACCTTTGCCTTGTAATTTATAATGTTGTAATACCCGTCCTGTTTTTTGAGATTGTACCGTTTCTGGACGAGCTTGAACAATAAATAACTCTCCCGTCAAGCCATCTTTTGCCCATTCAATATCCATCGGAGAATAGCATTGTCGCACTTGAGAATAGTGATCTTCGATCATCACTGTCCATTGGGCTAATTTCAGAATTTCATCCTCGGAGAGGGCATATTTTTTCTGTTCAGAAATCGGAACTTCTACGTTTTTGGTTTTCTGTCCGAGTTCATACACCATTTTAATCGCTTTTGTGCCTAAGCGTTTCTCTAAAATAGGTTTGAATCCTTCGCGTAATGTCGGTTTAAAGACGAGATATTCATCGGGATTGACAGCACCTTGAACTACATTTTCTCCTAACCCGTAAGCAGCCGTAATTAAGGCAGCATTTTTAAATCCAGTTTCGGTATCAATGGAGAACATTACCCCCGATGTGGCTAAATCAGAACGTACCATTTTTTGAATACCGACGGAGAGGGCAATATTAAAATGATCAAACCCTTTTAGGGTACGATAGGAAATAGCGCGATCGGTAAAAAGGGAGGCAAAACAATAACGAGTTGCATCTAAAACCGCTTTTGCTCCTTTGATATTTAAGTAGGTTTCTTGTTGACCTGCAAAACTAGCATCGGGTAAGTCTTCGGCGGTTGCAGATGAACGCACGGCGACATCGGTATTTTGACCATAGCGATCGCTAAGTTTTTGATAGGCTGATACAATTTCTGTTTCTAATTTAGGGGGGAATAAGGTATTTAAAATCAGCGATCGCGCTTGTTGACCGCAAAGACGAAGATTTTTAATATCTTCCACATCTAAACCCGCAAATAATTGTCTTAATTGTTGTTCTAAATTGGCATAAGTGATGAAATACCAATAAGCATAAGAGGTAATCGCAAACCCGTGAGGAACATTAATTCCTTTGGGTTGTAACTGTTGAATCATTTCTCCTAGGGAGGCATTTTTTCCTCCCACTAAACCAATATCCTCAATTCCCACTTGATCAAACCAGAGAATTAAAGATTGTTCTTTATATTGAGATAAGGGCTTAAACGGTAAGGTTTTTAACATGGTTTAAATAACTCCAAACGCAACTGACTATCTAATGCTTAGATAGGGTTTATGTACTTTTATTGCAAAATAAGTCTATTGAGATTAAAGGCGAGTTTCTTCTGCCTTTAAACAGAGTTAGTGTTTCCTCTAAAATATGAAAATCCTTGATCCCCAAGCTTTAAACGTCGAGTTCAATTTTGTTTTAGCTGGAGATCAGGGGGTGGCTGACTTAATTCTTGGCTGTGAATTGCTCCTACTTTTATCTTATTGCGTCTGTTGGAAATCGACATCCCTCTTGGTAGAATAGTCTTAGTTACTTAATGGAAAGAATGGCGACAAATCGGCTTCTGAGAGATATTTTAAAAAACATTAAGTTTTTTTAGGAGGCACGAATGAAAGTTAAGGAATGTTACAAAACGACAGAGGTATGGGACAGCAACCAATGTCTTGACATGATTTGTCCGATTGAGTTCATCTTGGAATTAATCGGAACAAAGTGGTCAATCTCCATCCTCCGCGAGTTATTTCGAGGAAATCAACGCACCCATGAATTATTAGAAGCGTTACCCGGTATCAGTACCAAAACCTTGACCGTCCGGTTGCGGGAGTTGGAAAAACACGGGTTAATCAGCCGTAAGGTCTATGCTGAAATTCCTCCGCGTGTAGAATATTCCCTGACCGAAAAGGGATTAGAACTTCAACCTGTTTTAGTGGCTTTGAAGCAAGTTGGAGAACAGTGGTTACAAGACAGTCATTGTGTTTGTCCATTAGAACTTAGTGTCTAAAGACGGTTTAGGGGCGCGGAGTTTTGCAATTCCCTATCACTCATAAACGTAAAATTCTGTAACAATTATTACAAATTTAACCTTTTCTTCGGGATCACAGGTTAGGCTACAGATATAGCAGTCGCCAAGGCAGTTAGGACATAGATTGATTCTAAAACCTAAACAGAGAACTCTTTTCCAGCCTGTTCCCTGTTCCCTGTTCCCTGTTCCCTGCTATAAAGACAAATTCAGCTATCTGATCTCAATAGGAGGTCTGCAAATGGTATCCTCTCCTGTCAGAATCAATCCGGCACCGACTCCGGCTTATATTTGTCCCTACGATCGCACCTGTAGCTATTTGGGACAAGCGGCTGTTGAATTAAATCTTGATGACAATATATTGGTGGTGTTACAACAACCCCGCAAAGTCGTCACCGTCTCCATTCCCGTAAAACTCGATAACGGCAAAGTCGAGGTTTTAGCCGGACATCGCGTACAACATTGTGATGTACTTGGCCCTTATAAAGGCGGTTTACGCTATCATCCTTCGGTGAACTTGGGAGAACTCTCCGCCTTAGCCATGTTAATGACCTGGAAATGTGCCTTAATCAGCATTCCCTACGGGGGTGCTAAAGGTGGCATTGGCTTTGACCCGCATCAATATAGTATTAATGAGTTAGAACGGATCACCCGTCGTTATGCCAGTGAACTGATCAAAGATATTGGGCCAGAAACCGATATTCCAGCCCCAGATGTGGGAACATCTTCCCGTGAAATGGCCTGGATTATGGATACTTATTCGATGAATATGGGGCGTGCGGTGCTAGGGGTTGTGACCGGGAAACCGTTATCTGTGGGAGGTTCAAAAGGACGAGATATGGCAACCGGACGGGGTGTAATGATTACCGTGCGGGAAGCTTTAGCAGAAATGGGCAAAACCCTTGAAGGTGTAGCCATTGTAATTCAAGGCTTCGGGAAAGTTGGCGCGGCGGCGGCTCAATTGTTTTATGAAGAGGGCGCGACGGTCTTAGCAGTTTCCAATGTATCTGGCGGGATCTATTCGGAAAATGGCTTAGATATTCCAGCCCTGCAAGCCTACGCTGCCCACAACAATCATAGTATAGCGGGATTTCCCGATAGTGAACCGATTAGCAATGCGGAATTATTAACCTTAGCTTGTGATGTTTTGATTCCGGCGGCAATGGAAGATCAAATTACAGAGGAAAATGCTGATCAAATTCAAGCGAAAATGATTGCTGAAGCGGCTAATGCACCGATTACATTATTAGCTGATCAAATGTTAGAAGCGCGAGGAATTATCGTTTTACCCGATATTTTAGCCAACGCTGGAGGCGTGGTTGTCAGTTATTTGGAATGGGTGCAAGGTCAATCTTTTGTCTTCTGGGATGAAGAACGAGTGAATCATGAGATGGAAAACTTGATGGTACGCGCTTATGCTCGTGTGAGTGAACGCGCCAAACTCCGGGGCGTTTCCCTGCGATTAGCAGCTTATACGTTAGGCGTTGGTCGTGTCGCTCAAGCGTTAATGGATCGGGGTTTGTATCCTTAATTCGTTGACGCTGGGTGAAAGCGATCGCCAGGATTTCCTATTACAATTAACCGTAGGGTGCGTAAGGCTTCGCCGCACGCACCATCTGTAATAAAAGAATGCGATCGCTAATCAATTTTCTCGATGGCTGTAGGGTGCGTAAAGCTTCGCCGCACGCACCATCTGTAATAAAAGAATGCGATCGCTAATCAATTTTCTCGATGGCTGTAGGGTGCGTAAAGCTTCGCCACACGCACCATCTGTAATAAAAGAATGCGATCGCTAATCAATTTTCTCGATGGCTGTAGGGTGCGTAAAGCTTCGCCGCACGCACCATCTGTATAAATTTTGGGCTGATCGAGCGATCTTGTATTGTATATTTCTACCCTAAAAGATGGTGCGTGCGCGTTGATGGAGCACCCTACAATTGATTTGATTTTAGCGATAGAAACGGTGTCATTGGGGAAGCAAACTACTACCGAAAGTATTGAAGCCCAGAGAAAGAAAAAAACAAGCACCTGGACAGATGATTGCAGGTGGTTTTAACCCTTCTTGATCGAATTTTATCCTAGACTGAGTTTTCAATCTCCCATGTTATTTTATAAACCAGGAATGTTAAAAATCTATTGCAATCATGGCCTTAAAATTTATCTCCATTCCACCGGAGACCAGAAAACCTCCTCAAGGGTTAATCGTAATCATGCACGGTTGGGGCGCTAATGCCGAGGATCTGACCTCCCTGGCTCCAATGCTGCGTTTACCTGAATATCAATTTATTTTTCCACAAGCTCCCTTTCCCCATCCTCAAGCTCCAGTGGGGCGGGCGTGGTATGCTTTAGAAACCCCTGAATATGAAGGATTAGCGGAAACTCAGCAGCAGGTCAAGGAATGGCTAGAATCCTTAGAAGCGAGTACAGGTGTTCCCCTATCCCAAACAATTTTAGGCGGATTTTCCCAAGGGGGGGCGATGGCCCTCGATGTGGGTCGTTTTTTTCCGTTGGCGGGTTTAATTGTGTTAAGTGGTTATTTACATTTTTCCCCTGAACCTTTAGATCATCCTTTACCTCCGGTGTTAATGGTGCATGGAAAACAAGATCCGGTTGTTCCTGTAGAAGCAGCCCAGCAAGCCAGAGATGTCTTTCAACAGTTAGGGGCTGATGTTCAGTATCAAGAATTTAATATGGGTCACGAAATTCGGCCAGAGGTTTTAGGATTAATCAGAAGTTTTGTGATCGATACAATACCGAAATTAACCGAATGCCCTTAGTATAGAAATGGGGGATTAATTAATTAGAACCCTGCTTGTCATGCTCAAAGCAAATGCAATTCACGGGAGGTGTAACTCATGGAAACCTTGACTCGATCCTCACCGCAGATTTCATCTCTAACAGCCGATGATGTTGCACAACTGGCTTCACGTCTGGAACAAGATGATTATAACAATCCCTTTGAAGGACTTAATGATTGGCATTTGTTACGAGCGATCGCGTTTCAACGTCCAGAGCTAGTGGAACCTTATGTTCACTTGCTCGATCTTGAAGCCTATGATGAAGCGTAACCCTTGAATTAGTCTGTAAGTTTCAATTAGATTAACCGATGAGAATAATTTCACCTCCCACCTTTGAGAAGCGGATTCTAATTGGAATCAGTGGAGGCATTGCAGCTTATAAAGTCTGTGAAATTGTTTCAAATTTAGCCAAAGCTGGGGCTGATGTTCGGGTGATTTTGACCGACTCAGCCCAACATTTTATTACTCCCTTAACTTTTGCAACTCTCTCTCGTGATTCGGCTTATACCGATCAAGAATTTTGGCAATCAACTCACGGACGCCCTTTACATATTCAATTAGGGGAATGGGCTGATGTTTTTTTAATTGCTCCTCTGACCGCCAATACTTTAGGGAAATTAGCCACAGGATTAGCCGATAATTTACTCACAAATACGGTTTTAGCTTCTAGTTGTCCAGTGTTAATCGCTCCAGCAATGAATCGAGAAATGTGGAAACAAGTGGCGGTACAACGCAATTGGCAAACTCTATTACTTGATCCTCGATTTCAAGGAATTACCCCGACTTCGGGAATTCTTGCTTGTGATCTTCCCGCTACAAAAACAGCCAATTCCTATAGAGAAGGGGCGGGAAGGATGGCTGAACCTCAACAGATTTTAGCTCATCTCGATTCGTTATTGCACACCCAAGGAAAGCGGGATTTAATAGGAAAACAAATATTAATTAGTGCGGGTGGCACTAGAGAACATCTTGATCCGGTGCGGTTTATTGGCAATCCATCAACGGGTAAAATGGGATTGGCAGTGGTGCAAGCCGCAATTCATCGGGGGGCGTCGGTGACGTTAGTACATGGCCCCATGAATACGGAATTAGTGGCTACTTTGCCCGAAGTAGAGTTAATTCCCGTGATCAGTGGCGAGGAAATGTATCAGGAAATGATACAACGATTTCCCCAAGCCGATATTACGGTGATGGCGGCGGCGGTGGGAGATGTTAAACCTGCTTTTTATAGTGAGGATAAATTACCGAAGCGCCTTTTACCCACAGAACTGCCATTACAACATATCGTTGATATTGTAGCACAATTGGGCAAAATGAAACAACCCCACCAACAATTAATCGGGTTTGCGGCACAAACTGGGGAAATTTTAAAGCCTGCTCAAGATAAATTAGAGCAAAAAAATTTAGATGCAATTGTTGCAAATCCGATTGATTTACCGGATTCTGGATTTGGAACAGAAACCAATCAAGCGATATTTTTAAGTCGTCAAGGACGTAAATTAGAAATTGCGGCTTGTACTAAGTTGCAATTAGCCCATCAATTATTTGATTTTATAGGGAAAGAGCAACAATCTGCTCTAGGGATAAGTTGAACTGGGGAAAGGTCGCGGAAATAATCGTCATGTTTTCGGTAAATGGATTCATCTGATATTCTCCATCGACCAAAGTACAAACAAAAAGTGTGGGTTGTTTAGGATTACCGATGAACTTTCTTGGCCCTAATGCGGCATAATCAAAAATCCAATATTCTTCAATCCCCATTTCTTCATAATCTCGAAGTTTGTTATAATAATCGTCACGCCAGTTTGTTGAAACTACTTCAACGATTAATTTAACTGAATCAGGATTTTGGATAATTGATTCATTTTCCCATCGAGGTTCAACCTTGATAACTTCTTGATTCAAAACAATAATATCTGGTTCATAACCGGATTGTTCCCGTTTGGGTTTGACAATCGATTCTCTAGGAATAGTCCAAATACCGCCTTTACCCATTTGCCTAATTATTATTAATAATTGCTCAATCAGGGAACCTGTTAGATTGGAATGTTTTCCCTTTGGCTTAGGCATTTTGATAATGACTCCTTCATGCAGTTCGTAACGGACAGCAGAGTTTTCAGGATACCATTCGATAAATTCATCAAAGCTGTAGAGTTTGGGTTCGGTTTGGGCTTGAGTCATAGTTTTTTTAGGAAAGTATCTATTTTCAGTCTATAGCACTACTTGAACAGGGATCACCGGAGCCGGGAACAGAGGATCTAGGATAATACTTCTGGCTGTTTCATGTCAGTTGTAAATTATTACAACCTATTTGGGATTGCTATAAAGAAAATTTGTTAAGCTTGATTTAATTAAATTGGGTGCTGATCGGATTAAAGATAATGGCATAGGGATGATCTCTGATATGAGCAATAAAATTTATCCCCGCTTTTTTACCACAAAACCCATCGGTTATGGTACAGGATTAGGGTTAGCAATTTCTCATCAAATTGTTAAGACCCATCAAGGTTATTTATACTGTACTTCTAAAGATTCAGTTTTGAATGTTCCTAGTCAACCGTTAGTTAATAATTATTCAAAGACTCAAACATGAAATCTTTACTGATTATGACGGTCATCCAAGGCCATTATCAACCGTCTTTAGTTGTCCTCTCTTTCCTAATTGCGGTCATTGCCACTTATACCGCGTTGGATTTAACCGGACGGGTCACTCCCCAATCTACCCTCAAGAAGCGTCTCCTCTGGGCAGGGGGAGGGTCACTGGCGATGGGAACAGGGATATGGTCGATGCACTTTATCGGGATGTTGGCGTTTCAACTTCCTCTCCCGGTGGCTTACGATCTCAAGATTACTATCCTCTCCTGGGGTGTGGGCGTGCTCGCCTCTGGGTTGGCGTTGTTGTTATGGAATCGACCTAAACTTAGTCTCGGTGTGCTTTCCGGTGGTGTGGTATTGGGATTAGCCATTGTGTCCATGCACTATGTGGGAATGGCAGGCATGATGATTGCAGGCGCCGTGATGGAATATAATTTAGTGCGTGTTTTGATGTCCGTCGCCATCGCCATTTTTGCCTCCATCGCTGCTTCGGGGATAACATTTTACTTAAGATATTCTGGTACATCGGGGTTTAATCCCATCAAGGGATGCAGTGCCGTGATCATGGCTGTTGCCATCAGTGGAATGCACTACACAGGAATGTGGGCGACTAACATTATTGAACAGTCTTCTATGGCTTTCAATTCTGAGGAAATGTCTGTCCATTCAGGGTTAGCATTGCAAATTGGAATCATCACATTAATATTATTGGTGGGAACTTTAGTTACATCTTTGTTAGATCAACGCTATAACGCTCAATTACTGTATCAAAATGCCCTGCAAGAAAGTGAAAAACGCTTTCGTTCTCTGATTCGAGAAATGCCAGTAGGCGTGTTACTGTTAACGCCCAAAGGAGAGATTATTTTGAGTAATCAATTTGCTCAAAATTTGTTATTCCCGATTGAACCCAAATTAGAGGGAAAAAATCTATTTTCCTTGCCCGTTAAACTTCTCAATGAAGAAGGGAAACCCTTGGGGGATAAAATGGAATCTATTCAGGAAGCGATCGCCCAAGGTCAACCGATCCGAAACTTAATTATTGGACTCCAACAACAACCTGCTTTAGCAACCCTCACTTGGTTATTGTTAAATATTGATCCTCAGTTCAATGAAAATAAAAAAATAGAACGAATTGTCTGTACTTTTAATGATATCACCGAGCGTAAAAACCTTGATCAAGAATTAACAAAATCTCGGCAATTTTTAAATACAATTATTGAAAATATTCCTTTAGCTTTATATGTTAAAAGTGTTGAAAGTGAGTTTCAATTTGTTCTCTGGAATAAAGCAAGTGAACTAATCTTTGGAGTCCCCCGTGATCAAATCTTAGGAAAAAATATTTATGATTTGTTACCCCAAAAACAAGCCGAGCATTTTCGTTTGCATATTTTAGAGGCTTTAACTCATCATAACCCCATAGAAGTTCCTGAAGTTCTGATTCATACTCCGACTCAGGGTGACATCTTATTAAGAACTTTAAAGATCCCGATTATCAACCACCAAAAAATCACCCACATGCTGTGTATTTCTGAAGATATTACTAATCGCAAAAATACTGAAATTGCGTTACAAGAAAGTTTGGAACGGGAACAAGCGTTAGCAAAAGCCATCCAACGGATGCGGCAAACCTTAGATATCAAAACAATTTTTTCCACCACGGCTTCAGAATTAAGACGAGTGATTAATTGTGATCGGGTTGTGGTGTATCGTTTCCGTCCTGACTGGAGTGGAGAATTTATTGCAGAATCCGTTGATTCTGGGTGGATTTCTTTATTTGAAGAACAAAACTCTAATCCTAAATTACAACAAAATACAACGGCTAATGAACGGTGTACGGTCAAATTATTTGAGAGTAACTCCCAGACTAATTATTTATCCCCTGGAATTCAAGATACTTATCTTCAATCGACCCAAGGAGGATTGTATAATCAGGGAATCAATTACCGGGCTGTTCCCGATATTTATCAAGCTAATTTTGATGAGTGTTATATTCAGTTATTAGAGAGTTTTCAAGCCAGAGCTTATATTATTGTTCCGATTTTTTCTAATAATCAATTATGGGGATTACTCGCCACCTATCAAAACTCTAGTTCCCGTTATTGGAAACAGGCAGAAATTAATATTGCCGTGCAGATTAGTAATCAGTTAGGTGTGGCTTTACAGCAAGCTGAATTATTAGAAAAAACTCAGAAACAATCCATCGAACTTCAAAAAGCTGTATCGGCTGCTGATGCCGCTAATCAGGCAAAATCAGAATTTTTAGCCAATATGAGTCATGAGTTAAGAACTCCCTTGAATGCCATCTTAGGGTTTACTCAATTGATGAATGAAGATCCGATTTTATCTCCAAAGCATCATAAGTATATTGAAATTATTAATCATGCGGGTGAGCATTTATTAACATTAATTAATGACATTTTAGAAATGTCTAAAATTGAAGCAGGAAGAACAACTCTTAATGAACATCAGTTTGATTTAATTAATCTTTTAGAGGGGTTAAGAAAAATGTTGCAAATGAAGGCAAAATCTAAGGGATTAGAATTACAATTTCAATATGCACCTAACTTACCCCGTTATTTGCAAACGGATCAAGGAAAATTACGACAAGTTTTATTGAATTTATTAAGCAACGCGATTAAATTTACAAGCCAAGGTCAAGTTACGTTAAGAGTGAAACGTGAATATCAAATCTTTAACTCTGAGTCTTCATCTTCTCCCCACTCAGAGGATGAAAATTTATCTAATATTGACCTAGAAAATCTTTCTGTTAATCCATCTTCTGAGACAAAATCGGAGTTTATTTTATTTGAAGTTGAAGATACAGGTTTAGGAATTTCCCCCGAAGAAATACAATTACTATTTGAACCTTTTAAACAAACAGAATCGGGACGTAATTCTAATCAAGGAACAGGTTTAGGTTTAGCGATTAGTCGGAAATATGTCCAACTGATGGGAGGAGATATTCATGTCAACAGTCAACTGGGAGTAGGAAGTTTATTTATGTTTAAAATTCCGACTCCTTTTTTAGACTCCGGTGAACTTTCCTTCACTGCTAATAAACCCAAGGTGATGGCACTTGCACCCCATCAACCGGAATATCGAATTTTAATTGTAGATGATAATTTAGATAGCTGTTTATTACTCAGCGAATTATTATCAGAAGTTGGGTTTAAAATTCAACAAGCTGGAAATGGTCAAGAAGCCATCAATTGTTGGGAAGTTTGGCAACCTCATTTAATTTTAATGGATGTCAAAATGCCCGTGATGGACGGGTTAACGGCGGCGGCTTTAATTAAAGCAACATCTCTCGGAAAACAAACTAAAATTGTTGCTTTAACCGCGAGTGCTTTTGATGAAACTCGACAAACAATTTTAGCCTCTGGTTGCGATGATTTTGTGGCTAAACCGTTTAAATCAGAAAAATTACTTGAAAAAATCAGCCAACATTTAGGTGTAGAATATATTTATCAACAGGATGTAGCTCAACCAGAGGAATCCCTTCCCGATCCCCCCCAAAGTTCAGTAGAGGATTTGAGTTCTCTTGCAATCATCATGTCCCCAGAATGGCAGGAACAACTCTATTATGCGGCTGCTCAAGGAAGTGATGAACAAATATTAGATTTAATTGATAAAATCCCTCCTGAACATCAGGAATTGATTGCTATTCTCAGGGATTTAAGTCTGAATTTCCAATTTCAAACTATCTTAAAATTTACCGGAACACATACCCAAAAATAAAAATCAAATTTGATTTTTGTTTTATTAATTAAAGAAAATTTGGTGAAAAACTCCCTAATATTTTACCTCAAAAACACGCGAATATTATGTTAGAAGGAAGATCAATATGAATATTAATAAAGAGGAATTAATCGGGGATGTTCTGATTGTTGATGACAATATTGACAATATTCGCTTTTTATCAAATTTCCTCACTCAGCAAGGCTACCAAGTTCGCAAGGCTATTAATGGAGAAGTGGGTTTAATGGCGGCAAGAACTGTGATTCCAGACCTAATTCTTCTCGATATTAATATGCCGGGAATCGGAGGTTATGAAGTTTGTCAACAACTCAAAGCAGATGAAAGAACCCGTTTAACTCCGGTTATTTTTTTAAGTGCGGGAGATGATATTACAGACAAAGTAAAAGCTTTTAAAGTTGGGGGAATAGATTATATTACAAAACCTTTTCAACTCGAAGAAGTCTTAATTCGCATTCAAACTCAATTACACCTAAAAGTTCTTCAGAAAAAACTACAAACTCAAAATGAAGCATTGCAACAAACGGTCGCTTCTTTGCAAACGGTTACTACAAATTTAGAGCAATCCCAGGCAGAACTTCAAGCCTTATTTAGGGCGATGACGGAATCCATTTTAGTCTTTGATGCTGAAGGGCATTATCTAAAAATTGCTACCCCCAATACTAAGTTATTATATAAACCATATCAACAAAGACTTGGCAAAAAACTCCATGAAATTTTACCTAAAAAACCAGCCGATATTTTGTTGTCAGCTATTCAAAAAGCACTAGAAACTCAATCCCAAATTGAAGTAGAATATCGTTTAATTCTTAATTATAAGAAAACCGATTTATGTGCGAATCTTTCCCCCATTTCTTCTACCTCAGTCCTTTGTGTGATCCGAGATATTAGCGATCGCAAACGTCGAGAAGAAGCCCTAAAATTAATTGTGGAAGGAACTGCTGCTAAAACAGGTCATGAATTCTTTCGCTCCTGTGTTCGAGGCTTGGCTGAAATTTTAGGCGTTCGTTATACTTTTGTGACTGAATGTGCCACCCCCGAAAAAACGAGAGCTCGTACCCTAGCATTTTGGCTTCAGAATAACTTTATTGATAATATCGAGTATGATTTAAAAGGAACACCTTGTTATGAAGTGATTGAAAATAAGGAATATTCTTGTTATTCTGATGATATTATTAATTGGTTTCCCGAAAATCAAGATTTAGTCGAGTTAAAAGCCCGCAGTTATGCCGGAATTCCCTTAATAGATTCAACAGGAAATGTGATTGGTCATCTTGCTGTTTTAGATACAAATCCGATGCAAGATGACCAAACTAGAGAACTGGTTTTAAGAATTTTTGCAGCCAGAGCCGGAGCCGAATTAGAGCGCCAAATCACTGATAGAGCCTTGCAAGAAAGCCAGGAACGCTCAGAACGATTATTACTCAATATTTTGCCCTCAACCATTGCTGAACGCTTAAAACAGGATACCCGTGCTATTGCCGAACAATTTGAGGAAGTCACGATTTTATTTGCTGATATTGTCGGTTTTACTTCCTTATCTACTCGTGTTAAACCTGATGAATTAGTGAATATATTAAATGAGATTTTTTCGGCTTTTGATGAACTCACAGAAAAGCATGGTTTAGAAAAAATTAAAACCATTGGAGATGCTTATATGGCAGTTGGTGGATTACCCCTTCCTAACATAAATCATGCTGAATCTGTTGCTCAAATGGCATTAGATATGCAGGGAGCGATCGCTCATTTTGAAGCGAAATATAATGAACCTTTACAAATGCGAATTGGCATCAATACAGGGTCAGTAGTTGCTGGAGTGATTGGCATGAAAAAGTTTATTTATGATTTGTGGGGGGATGCTGTTAATGTTGCTTCTCGCATGGAATCATCGGGTTTACCGGGTAAAATTCAAGTCACGGAAGCCACTTATGAACGATTAAAAAATCACTATATTTTTGAGCAACGGGGACAAGTAGAAGTCAAAGGAAAAGGAGAAATGACTACCTATTGGTTACTTCAAAGGCCACCAGGAAACTTTATCACGGGTCGCACTATAAGTTGATTTGAGTTCTTCCGGGTCAAGGACTCGAATAATATCTTCTGAGGTATCATTAGATTTTGCTACTTCAATTAATTTAACTTTTTGCATTCCCTTGAGAACTTGTTCAACAGTGCGATGGTTTAATTGACAGCAACGCGCAATCACATCAATGGGTAAATCAAACGTATAAACCCCATCGGACTGAGGTTGATTTCCTAAACTGCGTTCTTGATAAACCAAAGCTCTTAACAGTGCCGCAACCGCTTGAGGAGGATAGGAACTACAATTGAGTAAATGATACTGAAATTTTTCTCGCAGTTCAAAAAATTTATCGTAACGCTCCCGCACCACTTCGCTATTCTCATAAATGGCTTTCAGGGTATCGAGGGGTAATTTAATCACCTCGGTGGTTTTGTAAGCTTCGACTAAACTGGGAAACGCCCGACTCATCTGGCCAAAACTAAAAGGAAGATTTCTCATCCCAAAACATCCCCCCGGATAGCTAATGGTAATAATCCGGTCTAGGGGGGTACTGCGGATAATAATTGGCCCCCCACTCATAATAATGTAGAGAACATCTAAAAAAATATTAGGACGAAAAGCCGTATATACAGGACGGTTAGAATACAGCTTTTCTACAGCGAGGTCTGGGGAAAGATACTGAGCCAGCCAGTTAATCTCTAAGTCTCGAAAGAGGTAGTTACTCTCAATCAAAAGTTTTGCTAACTCGACTTCAGGTGTTGAAGGTGCTTGTGCTGCCATATTGTACTTTCCTACTGTCTCTCTCTATCTTGACATGGCGAAGGCATTTGCTTACAAACTCAAATCCTCAAGAGGATTCCTGTAACCCAGTTTCATACTCTAAAAATCCCTTTAAATAATGCCTTAACGAGGATATAACGGCGACACCTGCGAAATTTTATTAGAACAACCCGCCCCATGGCGCGTCTCTACTCAATCTGTTCCCTGTTCCCTGTTCCAGAGAGGGGTTTTTTGTGGGGAGGATGATGATCACAACCCGGAAATTTTACAAAAAATAACAGTCAGGGTAAAACCGCTTGTGAAATTGTCACATCCGTTACATAATGGAATCCATCTTTTCTCTAAATCGAGGGAAGATTTTGGGGACGCGGAAAAAACTGGAACAATCTCCCCGGTGAGAACCGACATTAATAGAGATAGTGGTGATATCAAGATCATTCTCATCCTAGCCGCACCCAAAGATTCTATGTAATCATCAACCCAGAGGAGAGGTTGACATGAAAATTATTCAAGGATACAACCCATCACAACCCGTTTCCCTGACCAAAATCCGTAAAGTCAGGGGTGTAACCATTGTGGAAAAATCAGGGGATCATCTGTATGTATTACCGGATGAAAATCACGCTAAACCTGTACCAGAATTTAATAAAATTAGCTCTTTTGATATTAATGATTGGGCAGAAAAAGCAACGGATTTAGATGGATTCTACTTTATTAATGCCATTACTCAAACCGGAAACTATTTGGGTTCTGAATGGAATGATATTATTTTAGGACTCAAATTCAGAGGATTAGCTACTTACGTTCCGGCCAATCAATCCTAAATGAAATATTCATCCTTACACTCTGCACCCCTCTAATTTTTACCCATTAAAGGTAAACCCACATCAAAATTGTCCTGATGGGGAATTAGAGGGGTGTATTAATTAGTATTTGCTCACAGAGGAAAGGATGAACAAGTCATCATTAAGTACATCTACCGATATTCAGCGTATTGTCAACAAAATTTACGCCACAGGTCAAATTACTCGCGCTGACCAACAAGGATTAACGGCTTTAATTTTTTCTGACCAAGTTTTAGGCTTAAAAGAATGTCAGCAAATTAGTGAAATTATTAATCGCTTAAATAACGGCTGGTTAAAAGTCATTGATTAATATATACTCAAGCCTTCTAATCTTGCCGTTTGCCATTTCAGCTTAGAAATGCTAGAATAGCTTATAATGCTGACGGAAAATTGAGAAAATGCTATTTGCGCCCGTTCGTCGGTTTCAAACTCAACGCTAAAATAAGAAAATAGAAAAAATAGCCACTTGACTCAATTATGAATATTAAAGCTATTGTTCACGAAGCAGAAGAGGGAGGGTATTGGGCAGAAGTTCCTGCACTTCCTGGATGTGTAACCCAAGGGGAAACTTGGGAAGAAGTGATGGAAAATCTGCAAGAAGCGATAGAAGGTTGGTTAGAGGTGGCAAATGAAACTCAAAAGGAAAAAGAAACTGACCGCATTGTGCAAATTGCAGTATGAAATCAATTTCTGGGAAAAATTTTTGTAAGATTTTGGAAAGAAAAGGCTGGATTTTGAAACGAATCAAAGGCAGTCATCATATTTATCAAAATCCCCAAAATAATAGGATTGTTTCTGTTCCAGTTCATCGGAATCAAGATTTAAAGCTCGGAACATTAGGTGTTCTGATGAAAACTGCAAATATATCTGAAGATGAGCTAAACTAATCAACTTTTCTTGAATCAATCACTATTTATTCAGAAGTAGAGTTCAAGTCATTATTAGGGAAACTTTAAATGATGTTAACAAATTTTATTTACGCAGCCATGAATCGGGCAAAATATGAGATCTTAGATGAGGGGATATTTTATGGAGAAATACCCGACTGTCAGGGAGTTTGGAGTAGTGGTAAAACCTTGGAAGAATGTCGAGAAAATTTACAAGATGCGTTAGAAGGATGGATCATTTTAGGGTTACGTTTGGGTCATCAATTACCGATTTTAGAGGATATTAACTTAAACATTGAAAACGAGAAGCAACCACAAAGACACTAAGACACTAAGAAATGAAGATTATCAAGGAAAAAATGAGGGGAAGTGGATAATCTTTTTTAGGTTTTACCCTCAACTATTTTAATTTCTTCTTCTGTTAATCCATACAATTCATAAACCAGTTGATCGATTTGTTGTTCTAATATTGTTGTATCTGTATTGGGGTTTGATTGTTTGGCGGTGAGAATTTTGTTAACTAATTTTTCTATCTCATCCGTTTGTTTAAAAGTTGGTTCAGGAATTCTTAATTGTCTTATATCGTTCAGAGTTATTTGTGTAAAATCATCCTTTTTTGCTGATGTTGAACCTTTAGTTTGTATAAATGAAATAAGTTTTGAGTTAATAATAGCCAATAAATATCTAGCAGAAAATCTCTTATTATTAGGTTTAAAAATATAGACATCTTTTTTTGTCACAAATCGCTGTTCAGTCAAGGTTGCCATTATTCTAAACTGCCTATTTATAATTCTTCTAATTAATATTCTTTCACCTGTAAAAGAATCAAATGAAGATGGTTTTTCTTTGATATTTTCGCCATAGTTAACATATTGAAAATTCTCACTATCTATAAAGTATCTATCTATTTTTCCGACGAAAATAGTTTCATATTTCTCTGTTAATTTAGTTGTGGAATAATCTTCTTGATTTGCTAAAATTCCTCTGGTAGAATTTGTAATATCCTCAAGTTTAATATTAAATATATTTAGCTTATTAGTCAGTGATCTTGATATTGAATTAAAAATTATTTTTAAGCTGTCAGTATTAGCCCATTCATTTTTATGAAGTCTGATATAATTTAAAGAATTAAGTATATTATAATCTATCTTTTCCCTTGTCCCAAATTCATATATATATGAAATCCTCTCATTTATATTTTTAGAAAATATATAAATTCCTGTATCAACATACGCATCCGAAAATATGTTATAGGGTAAAATTACACCTAAATTAAGATGGAGATTTTGAAGAATCAGACTTCTTGTTGAATAATATTTCTCGCTTGTTAACCAGAATATTGGTATAATCAATGCTAAAAAACCTGATTTTTTAGCAACTCTTATTCCCTGATCTATAAAAATTGTATAAATGTCATCTATTCCAGAGTATTGATTTGAAAAAAGTGCTTTTTCACTCGAATTAAATTTAACTCCATAAGGCGGATTTCCAATCACAACATCAAAACCAATAAACTTTCCTGTATCATCCAAAATTTCAGGAAACTCAAACCGCCATTCAAACGCATGATCATAAATTTTACCGCTTTCAATTTCCTCAATTTCCACCCTTAACTTATCAATCTCATTATTCAACTTAATAACTTTCTTCTCCCGTACTTTCTGTTCCGCTTTAGTTTCCTCAAACAGCAAAAGTTGATTCTCTAAATTATAAACTTCTCCCTCTAACTGTCTTAACTTCGTTTTCTTGGGGTCAACTCCTTGAAGTGTAGTTTTAAAATTACCTTTAATGGTATTTATTAACTTTTCCATCTCTCGCTTTTGCTGTTTATTTTCAGCATGGCGATAGGTTTGAACAGCATTTTGATAGGTTTCAATATCAATTTTATTTTTCTTTAACGCGGGTTTTAAATCCGCATCCAAAGGAAAACGACTAATTAAAGAGTTACCGCATTTAATATTAATATCAATATTCGGTAGGGTTTCCAGTTCGCTGTAATTACTATCCGCTTGATAATAGGCATTTTTTAACAATTCTATCCATAAGCGTAACCGACAGATTTTAACCGAGTTCGGGTTAATATCCACCCCAAATAAACAATTTTCGATAATCGTTTGCTTTTCATGAAATAAGGTTTCTTGGATGCGTTGACTTTCTGGGTTTTGTGGCGTATAGCTAAAAGGTTTATTATCTTCATCGGTGATAATTAATTCATCATTTTCTACAATAATTTGATATTCTTTTAATCGTTTTCCAGTTTGATCCTGTAAAATTTTCAGATCATTTTTAATCGCAATAATTTCATTTAATGCTGAAACTAAAAAATGTCCCGACCCCACCGCCGGATCACAAATTTTCAAACGATTAATAATTTGATTTGCTTCGGTTCTATCTTCTATTTTATCATATAAATCATCAAGAGTTTGACAATTCCAACCTTTAATATCATTAAATTTCTGGACAACTGCTTTCCTCAGAGTTTCTCGACACATATACATGGTAATAAAACCAGGGGTAAAATATGACCCGTCTTTATAACCATTAATTTTCTCGAAAATTAGTCCTAAAACCGAAGCATTAATTAAGGTTTTCTGATCTTCTTGAATTCCTTCTAAACCTTCGCTACTAAAATCATAAGCGTCCAGAAACTCAAACAAATATTGTAGAGTATTGAGTTCTCCCGTGCGTTTGTTTCCGTTATCATCTTTTAAAACAGTTGTTGATAAAATGGGGAGTTTGTCTTCTCTCAGGTTACTTATCACAATAGTTTGATGTTCTAATTCTGTGGGTTCAAATAGGGAACTATTCAGATAGGGAACATGAGCAAAAATCTTTTGTACATCTGAGTTACGTTCACTAGATTTAACCGCCAATATCTGAAAAAATAAACGATCTAAATCATCAAAATTATGGATTTTATCTAAATTTAGAAAAGCAAAATTTTTGTTCCCTTTATGGTAAGTTATTAATTGAGATTCTAATAATTTTAAAAATAAAATTCTGTTGATCCAAGTAATTGCTAACTCTAAAGCAATATTAAAAAGCTGTTCTTGTTCAGTTTCTCCAAATTGTTCGGGTTTTTCCAGTCGGGAAATTTTATCTAAACTATTCAGTTGTAAAATAGCATTTTCTAGGAGTGAACCGGAATTTTGTTGTCCTTCAGGTTGACGTTTGATCAGCTTTTTATTCTTTTCTTTCGTTTCGGTTAAACCAATAATATGCAGTAATTCACTATAAAAACTTTTATTGAGAGTATTGCTATCATTATTTAAGGCTTCTCTAGGTTGTCTTTGTTTATTTTTCATAGTCAAAACCTCAAGAATAAAATGCTTTCCTCGAACTTAGTGCGAGCAAGGATGCTCGCTAATTTGAGTATACAAGCTGTTATTATAAAAGCTTATATACTCAAGCCTTCTGATCTTGCAGTTTGCCATTTCAGCTTAGGAATGCTAGAATAGCTCATAATGCTGACGGAGAATTGAGACAATGCTATTTGCGCCCGTTGAAGAAAAAATGTGGGAGAAATCTTCCTCAAAACGTCAAAAAAAAATGTCTGATGGAGAAATTAATGATAAATACTCCTCACAAGAAAACCGAATTCTAACTGAAATTAATCGGGAAAAACTCCCTAGCTTTGCTGAGGCTTTAAAAAAAAACGGATATATGAATGTACAACCCGTTTATCAAAGAAGACCTCGATGGGATGCCAAAATGAAGTCACGATTAATTGAGTCATTCCTAATTAATATTCCTGTTCCGCCCATTATTCTGTTTGAAATAGATTATAATTCTTATGAAGTCATGGATGGTCAACAGAGAATTACAGCAATTAGAGAGTTCTATGAAAACAAACTCAAACTAACGGGACTCGAACTTTGGCCAGAAATCAATGGACGTACTTATGAGCAACTTCCAATTAAAGTTAAAGCAGGAATTGATCGTCGATCTATTTCATCTATTGTTATTATTGCAGAATCAACTTCTGATCCTGAAACAGCTTTGTTCCTCAAACAGAAAAGTTTTGAACGTTTTAATACCGGAGGCGTAGATTTAAGTCAGCAGGAAGTACGGAATTGTTTGTATCATGGGAAGTTTAATTCATTATTATTGGAATTATCTCGTGATCCTATTTTTACTCAATCTTGGGGAATTCCTACAGATGAAAATGCTGATTTATTAAACAATAATCTTTATAAAAAAATGGAGGATGCAGAATTAGTGCTTCGTTTCTTTGCCTTGAGGAATGTAGATCATTTTCAACGAGGAATGGAAGGATTTCTTGATCTTTATATGATCAAAAGTTCAAATTTTTCTGATCAGGATATTTTAATCCTGAAGGATGTATTTTTAAAAACAATTAGTCTAGCTTACGAAATTTATAACGATAATTTATTCAAACCCTTCGATCCAAAATCTATGACTTGGAAGAAAGATTCCTATAAAGCTTATTATGATGCGGTCATGGTTGGATTTAATCGACATTTGGATGAAAGAGAAATTTTAATCCATAAAAAAACAAGAATTATTGAAGAAACCCAAAAACTCTTTAAAAGGGAAGAATCACGTCTTTTAACAGGCGGTGGAAAAAGTAAAGCAGAAATTCAACAGCGAATCCAAATCTTTGATGATATGCTATCGCAGGTTATTGGAGAATAGCTGGCAATGTTTGAGAATCTTTTAGAGACATCCAGTATAAAAATTGCAACTGTTCGTGCAATGCTCCAGACTAATGATAGACTTAGGGCAATTGTTTTTGGAAAACATAGTTTAAATAAAGATCCATTGCAGGAAAACAATGATTTTCTGAAATTGGCTCAAGAATTTCCTAGAGAAATTGAATGGAAAATCTATGACCACTGTGCTACTGTAATGCGATTATACGCCATTTATGAAAGATTTGTTGAAGATTTAATCTCCGAATGGTTACAACTTTTACCTGAGTTAATTTCCAGTTATTCCGATTTAGGTGAAACAATTCAAAATACCCATCGAGAGGGAATAGGACGATTATTAACATACCCGAAAAAGATACGATTTGAAGATCCTGAAAACCAAAATCTATCTATTTATTATAAAAAAGTGGTTCAAGGGTTTTTGGCTGCCATTAGTGACCATGAAAAATACGAGTTACTTCCTGAAATTTTTATATTCCATGAACAAAATTTAAGAAAAGATGCGTTAGTGGAATTATTGACCAAAGCTGGAATTGAAAAGGCTTGGGAATGGATTATTGACCATCGAAAGATCAAATATTTTATAGAGCAAGTCCGAGGAAATCAAAATACCGCCGAAGCAGAACTTAAACAATTTATTCACTATCGTAATAAAGCAGCACATGGATCAATTAATGAAACTTTGGGAATTCAAGAATTGCTATATTTAGCAGATTTTGTTGAAGCATTATGTCAATCTTTAGCTGAATTAGTAACTTATCAAATCCTTTTAAAAAAAGTATCAATTGGACAAGCTCAAAACGTTGGACGGGTTACAGAATGGTTTAAAAAGCCAAAAGCAGCCGTCGTAAAAGTAGAGAATATCACTTTATCTGTAGGAGATAAGTTATTTCTAGTGAATGAAGAATCATCTTATTGTTCTTTAGCTGAAATTGAGAGTATTGAAATACATGATCGATCGGAAAATCAAGTTGAAATATCTTCTCTTACGGAAGTGGGATTAAAGTTTAATATTGATGCTCGAAAAGGATTTAGCCTTTATGTGATCAATTAAAGTTACTACGTCTAATTGTTCCTGAACGAATAGAAGCAATTAATTGACGAGTAGTATAGGCTTGTTTCGGATGGCGGTAAATTTCCTCTGCGGTTCCGATTTCTTCGATTTTTCCTTGATTCATGACAATAATGCGATCACCCCTACCCAAACCTCAAGGGATTTACTAGGCTAAATATCAAGGTTATATCAACTAATTTCCGATCAGTAATTATCCTGAAGTTGAATTCAAGTTATTAGCTTGTCAGAGGTGCTGACCTTAATAGGGAATTAAGATCTCTCCTAAATGATCCAGATTTTTCATTTCAATGGTTAATAGTTAAAGACTGGTCAGAAACAAGCCGTTATCAAACATATAACCAAGAAAAAGCTCACCTGATTTACTCAGCAATTACCGATCCCAATCACGGAGTTTTACAATGGCTACAGCAACATTGGTAAGTCAAGAGATAGAAGAAGGTCAAAGATTAATAGATGCTCTCAATACCGCAGGTTTATCAGTTCATTCGGCTTTGTGGCTGTATGCGTCAGAACCGGAAATATGGCACTTGACACTTGCTTTACCTGTGTATGATGATGTAGGGTCACTTAAAACTTATGAGCAGATCTTATCCGTTTTTCGCCAAGTTAAACCAGAATTAAAAATTGATTGGACAGGAATTGTAGCTGTTAGCCCCAAAGATGAATTAATTCAGGGTTTAAGTCAAGATCAACAACATTGGAATATCGACTTATCAGGAAGACGCATGACCAATAGTAGGGTTAATAGAATATTGATTGAAGATGCTTATATTTACCAAATTGGCGTGAATTTACAACTCGGAATTTTACCTGAAGAAAAATAGAAGGTTCCCAATATTTACTTTGAAATGACCGGACAACCAACAATCGACAACCAACAACCCTTAAAATAATATTTTGCTGTGATTTTTTTGGAGTATGGCTGGACATAGTAAGTGGGCGAATATTAAACGCCAAAAGGCGAGAGTGGATGCAGTCAAAGGTAAAGTGTTCACGAGACTTTCGCGTGAGATTATCGTGGCTGCGCGTCAAGGGGCTGACCCGACGGGAAACTTTCAACTGCGAACTGCTATTGACAAAGCAAAAGCGGCGGGAATTCCCAATGATAATATTGAACGGGCGATCGCTAAAGGTTCGGGTAAACTAGGAGCAGGAGCGTCTGAGTTAGAATCCATTCGTTATGAAGGGTATGGGGTTGGAGGTGTAGCGATTTTAATTGAAGGACTCACCGATAATCGAAATCGCACGGCGGCGGATTTACGAGTTGCGTTTAGTAAAAATGGCGGTAACTTGGGAGAAACCGGGTGTGTGAGTTGGATGTTTGATCAAAAAGGCGTTGTCACCTTAGCAGGGCCAATTGATGAAGAAAAACTCCTAGAAGCTTTAGTAGAAGGGGAAGCTGAATCCTATGAATTAACGCCTGTTAATGATACTGATGGGGCGGAAGTTTCTACAACCATCACGAATTTAGAACATTTAACCCAAGTGTTAAAAGAACAGGGATTTAACATTGTGGAAGCTGAATGGCGTTGGATTCCGAATAATACAATTGAAGTTGATGAAATTGAAAAAGCCAGATCATTAATGAAATTAATGAATGCGTTAGATGATTTGGATGATGTACAGAATGTGACGGCAAATTTTGAACTGTCTGATGTTTGTTATCAAGTGCTTTATAACGAATGAAATCCTTCACTTCCCTGGTGGTGGTTTTAGTTTGGGTTTTTCCCTTTGCTGCTAAGACTTTGGCAAATCCAATGACTGATTCTCAAAATTTAGAACCCCCTTTAGTCCGTACTAATTTGGGTTCAAATACTACAATGTTATTAAGTGTTTTTCCTCTAAATGCGATTGTGAAACTTCAGGGTTTGAATTTACCGCCTCCAAAAACCATCGGGCAAACTACAATTCCTCTGCAATTGTTAGAAGGAAGTCAAGTGTTTACCCTGCAACTTTCCATTGGCGGAAAATCCGGTAGCTTTTTATTAGATACCGGGGCATCTACAACGATGATTACCACCGCCCTCGCCCAACAGTTAGGTTTAAAAGGGGAACCGATTTCTAATGAAGGATTAGACTATGCGGTGGCGGGGGATGATTGTCCGAATATGAATGCAATTTTGCATCATTTACCCCCGTTGGTGATTAATCAAGTTCGAGTGGAAGAATTGCAGGGTTTGGAATTTTCAACTTCTGTAATTCCAGAGGATTTATTTGGGGTTTTAGGAATGGATTTTTTAAGGAATTTTGATGTTAAATTAAATCCTCAAACCCGACAATTACAGTTACTTTCTCCCTCGGCGTTACCACCTGAATCTGTAGCAGAAGCTATCCCGTTAAAAAGTCGTTTAGGGGTGATGTTAACGACTATTTATATTAATGGTAAAGGGCCGTTTACCTTTTTGTTAGATACGGGGGCGGATACAATTTTTATCTCGAAACAGTTAGCGAATCAACTACAATTGGATGTGGCAACTCGTCAAGAGATTCAAGTTCAGGGTTTTTGTGGTTTGGAAGATGCAGAACGTTCTCGGTTAGAAAAAGTTTCTGTTCAGGGTTATGATCAAAATAATTTAGAAGTGGTGATTTTATCGTCCCCAGTTTTAGATTTATTACAAATAGATGGGATTATCGGTCAAAGTTTCTTGAATCAATATCAACAATATTGGCGATTTAATTCCCCTGCCCAATCTGGCGATTTTCAAGGCAGTTTGTTATTAGTTCCTCTTCAATAATCTCTAACCATTCTCCCCCTATTAGGGTAGGAGAGACATTGAATTATTTTTTGATTTCTGTAACTTTACTATAGCACTACGCATTAAAATGTTTGGCAATTCTACATCCTAAAACTCTTTCAATGCTTACTTTTATCTGTTCCCTAGCCCGATAAAATTTCCTTCGGGTAGAATTAACTGTAAGGGGTAAACTGCTCCCTCTGTTAACACCTCAGCAATAATGGGTTTTACAAATTTAGTTCTTAAGGGTAATTGTTCTACTTCTGTTAAAGTAAACCATTTCGCGCCTAAACTTTCGTGATCCGGTTTAGTTTTCGGGGGAGTATTGCCTTCAGGACGGGCTAAAAAAAATACTCCGATGCGGGACTGTCCGGTGGGGTGGGGGAGATGCTGAATTCTCAAAATCCCTTCCAGGATAATCGGAATTCCTGCTTCTTCTAAAGTTTCTCGTTTTGCAGCCGCCACAAAGGTTTCCCCAGGTTCCACCCGTCCGCCGGGAAAATACCAGGGACGGTTGCCCATGACTTCCTGAATTAGCAAAAAGCGGTTGTCAGAACGCACAACAACCACAACAAATAATCTTGTTGAGATCGGATTACGAAACATAAGCGCTAACAGCTTAACGTCAATTTTCTTTATTCTGCCTCTTGTTAAGAATTAATTCAGAGAGAAGAAGAACTGAAAACCATAGATGTTAGGGGTTTTGGAGGATTATTCAAAAATGCTGAAAATTTTTTGGCAAAAACCCTTGACAAATCCGGGGAGGATACTGCTAATATAAATAAGTGTGAAGCGATGGGGCGTCGCCAAGCGGTAAGGCATCGGGTTTTGGTCCCGACATCCAGAGGTTCGAATCCTTTCGCCCCAGTTGAAAGCATTATATGTCTAAAAAAACCTTAAACAAACCCTGTTTAAGGTTTTTTTAATGGGTTCTTGTTCTGGACTGACTGCAAGGGCAGGGAGAATCTTGAATCAGATTAGGAAATATCCGTTTGATTTTGGAGAAGATTTTGAGTCATAGAGGCTAACTTTTCTAAACTCTCTTCTAATTCTGTAGCCCGTTTTTTAGCGGTTAGTTTGCGTTTGATGGCTTCGCGTGCTAAATCTTCTCGATTTCGTTTCAACGCCTCTACAGCGACTCGATTCCAAGAATTCATCTCGTCTAAAGCTTGTTTATATTGAGGATGAACATCATCCCACGCCACCCGAATTTCCGCTAACACTTGATTTAACAAATGATTGGCATCTTGTGGTGGTGTTCCCATGAAGGCTTGTTTGAGAGGATCAGATAAGGTATCAACATTAATATCACGAAGAAGCGGAATAAAATTTTCAACCTGTTGACTTTTACTGACCCCGGTAACACACCAAGTTGCAAAGTGTTCACAATTATTAAATAGTAAATTATATTGTTTTTCTCCTAAGCGACTTTGAGCACGATTAAGGACGGTATCGGGAATATAACGAATGGGATACCGTCGCTGATGAATTTTTTGACCTTTGGAAAAGGTATCTAGGGAAGTTCGTTCAATAATTTCACTGGGTTTGCGATAATGAATGACGCTTCCATCCCCACAGTCAATGCCATGATGTTCATATAAACCTTCTAGGTTATAAAATTCTCGAAAAACATAGATTTGGTCGCCTCTTGCCATTATATTTTTAAGGGTTTCTCCACTCACTGTTTATAGTTTAACGGTTTTGAGGCGAACATCTAGGGCGGTTATTTCACCGATATAGCACTACCAATTAAGATGTTTGACAATACTAAACCTTGTAACAGAAGTCATAACTTACAGTTAAGCTATTCCCTGTTCCCTGTTCTCTGTTCCCTGTTCCCTAACGCTATATTGATTGAGAAAATTCATCACCTCAGTATCGACCAGGGGAGGCGAGAATAGATATCCTTGTCCAAATTCACAGCCGAGTTGCGCTAAAATTTCCACTTGATGACCCGTTTCAATTCCTTCAGCAACAACTTCTAAACCTAAACTATGAGCCAGGTTAATAATGGTTTTGGCAATCTCAAAATCCTTATTCCCGACTTGGATATTTTGCACAAAAGAGCGATCTATTTTTAAGGTATCTACGGGTAACTGTTGTAAATAACTCAAAGAAGAATATCCCGTGCCAAAATCATCAATTAACAATCGAATTTTTAAGGCTTTTAATTGCTCTAATAATTCTGTTGCATGGTTAATATTCTCCATCAGATTGCTTTCGGTAATTTCCAATTTAAGGCTAAAGGGGGGAAGTTGTAAAGACTTTAAAACCTGTTCAACTTCTGCAATTAAATTGGGATGCCGGAGTTGAATTTCCGAGAGATTCACACTCACATATAAGTTAGGAAATTGTGGTTTCCATTGTAATAAATGCTGACAAGCTTGGGATAGAACTAATTGTCCCATTGAGACAATTAATCCGGCTTTTTCTGCTAGTTTAATTAGCTGAATGGGAGACACAAACCCCCGTTGAGGATGAGACCAACGTACTAAGGCTTCAAATCCGACTATTTGTTGAGTTTTAAGTGAAACAATCGGTTGATAATTTAAACTCAGTTGATGACGTTCAATTGCCCGTTGTAAATCGGCTTCTAATTGCAGATGTTCCGCCACAACCGTTGCCATACTGGGTTCATAAAATACCGTTGCTCCTCGTCCTTTTTGTTTGGCATAATACATAGCAGTATCTGCTGCTTGTAGATAATCTTCAGGACGTTGACTTTGGAATTGATCCAACACAACACCAATACTGGTGGCGGATGAAATCGTCACTGTATCTAAGCGAAAGGGAAAATCTAAAGCAGCATGAATGCGTTCAATTTTGTCGCTTAAAACATTAGAATCAGCAATATCCGTGAATAAAATTGCAAATTCATCCGTTCCAACTCTAGCGACTAAATCTTTTGAACTGACACAGGTTTGAAGTCGTTGGGCAACTGCAATTAACAGTTGTTCGGCTAATAGATGGCCAAAGCCATATTTAAGCGGTTTAAACCGATCAATATCTAAGGATAAAACGGCAAAATTCTTAATTTTTTTTTGGGGATGTTGAATGGCAAATTGTAAGCGTTCTAATAATAAACTACGGTTAGCTAATCCGGTAAGTAAATCATTAAAAGCATGGCGTTCAAGTTGAGCTTTCGTTTGCAACCGTTCGGTAACATCTTGAGCTAAAACCACTTCAGAAAACTGCCCTTTCCATTCTAAAGTATGACCTGTAACTTCTACGGCGATTAAAGTTCCATCTTTTTTCTGATGTCGCCAGAGTCCAATGCGATTGTATCCCATCTGAATTTGAGACAGGCTATCTAATAGGCGCGGAATATCTTCAGACGGTCGAATTTCTGTAATTTTCATCAACAGAAATTCCGCTTCTGAATAGCCATAATGTTGAATCGCGGCTTGATTAACGGCTAGAAATTTTAGGTTTTGCAAGTCATACACCCACATGGGTTGGGGATGAGCAAAAAATAAGGTTCGATACCGTTGTTCCGAGTTCTCTAAACGACGAGTTCCTAAACGTACAAAAAAGTAGAGCAGGACACTCGTAATTAAAACAAAAACTCCTCCTTTTATACTTTGAATTAGAGTGAGAGATTGAGAGTTAGGGGCAAGAAAAGCCAGTAGTTGATCGGATGAAAAAACCCAAATACTACTGAGAAAGGCATAAAGACTAGCTACTTGAATAGCTAGGTTTTTAGATAAAAAGCGATCGCGTGTCACTGTAAAAATACAGTCTGACGACTGCTGCGGGCTGAGATTTGCATGACTTAAAGTTTAAACTAAATTGCTAAGTTTGCAGAAGGGTACTAAACGCGCTAAAGTTTTAAAGGTTAGTCGTGGCTTGCATCTTCAGAAAATTATGAGCGTTTCTCCCAGTGCCTCCTCTCCACCTTCACTACCTGATCATTCGCTTCCCCCAAATGCCGACTATCGCCAGCTTGATCGGGAAAAGTTATCGGAAATGATGCAACGCTATATCGAAGTCAAGGAACAATATCCCCATGCCTTACTGTTATTTCGGGTGGGGGATTTCTTTGAGTGTTTTTTTCAAGATGCCATTACAATAGCGCAAGAATTGGAATTAGTGCAAACCACGAAACATGGGGGAAAAGAAATCGGGCGAGTTCCGATGACGGGTGTTCCCCATCATGCAGTAGAACGCTATGCTACGATGCTATTAGAAAAAGGCTATGCGGTGAGCATTTGTGATCAAGTCGAAGATGCGGAAATTGCAGCCAGAGAAAAACGTCAAGTGCGTCGAGAAATTACCCGGATTTTAACCCCTGGAACTCTCACCGATGATGGGATGCTCAAAGGTCGTCTGAATAATTATTTAGCAGCAGTTGTGATTGCTGGGGAGCATTGGGGGTTAGCTTATGCGGATGTTTCAACCGGGGAATTTTTAACAACACAAGCGCAAAATTTAGAACAATTAACCCAGGAGTTAATGCGGCTACAACCCTCGGAAGTTTTAGTTCCAATTAATGCGCCGGATCTGGGAAAAATGTTACGTCCAGGAGAAAAATCAACTCAGTTACCGGATTGTTTACCGAATTGTTTTTGTTATTCGTTGCGATCGCAATTTCCCTTTAGTTTAAGTGAAGCTAGAAATCAGCTTTTAGAACAATTTCAACTGCGGTCTTTAGAAGGTTTAGGCTGTGATCATTTGCCTTTAGGAGTGCGGGCGGCAGGAGGATTATTAGATTATTTAGATGATACTCAAAAGGAAAATCCTGTTCCTTTACAACGACTGCGTACCTATACAATTACGGATTATTTAATTTTAGATTATCAAAGTCGTCGCAATTTAGAAATTACCCAAACCGTTAGAGATGGGACGTTACATGGTTCTTTATTATGGGCATTAGATAAAACGAGTACCGCTATGGGGGGGCGGGCGTTGCGTCGTTGGTTATTACAACCGTTATTAGATCTCCGAGGAATTCGAGCCCGTCATGATACAATTCAAGAGTTAGTTGAAAACCATGAATTAAGATATCAATTACAACAATTACTTCGCCAAATTTATGATTTAGAACGATTAACGGGACGGGCGGGAAATGGTACAGCTAACGCCAGAGATTTAGTAGCTTTAGCAGATTCTTTAGGGAAATTACCGGAATTATCTATTTTAGTTATTCAAGGTAATTCTCCCTATTTAAAAGCGTTGCAAACCGTCCCCCCAATTTTAGAAACCTTAGCCCATAAAATTCAAGCTTATTTAGTTGAATCTCCGCCTCAACATTTAAAAGAAGGAGGTGTCATTCGTTCGGGAATTGATGAACAATTAGATGCGATGCGGGTATTAGCAGAAGCAGATCAACAATGGTTAGCAAATTTAGAAGTTCAAGAACGAGAACGCACAGGAATTTCTACTTTAAAAGTGGGTTTTAATAAAGCTTTTGGCTATTATATTAGTATTACTCGATCTAAAATAGATCAAGCTCCGAATGATTATATTAGGAAGCAAACCTTAACCAATGAAGAACGATTTATTACCCCAGAATTAAAGGAACGGGAAGCCCGAATATTAACCGCTAAAGATGATTTAAACCAACTGGAATATGAGCTATTTGTGCGATTAAGATCGGAAGTCGGAGAACATTCAGAATTGATTCGAGATGTGTCTCGCGCCGTGGCTGCTATTGATGTGTTATGTGGGTTAGCGGATATTGCGGTTTATCAAGGCTATTGTCGTCCTGAAATGATCAATAGTCGAGAAGTTAAAATTATTGAAGGGCGCCATCCCGTTGTCGAAAAATCCTTACCCTCTGGGTTTTTTGTGCCGAATACCGCTCAGTTAGGGTGTACGGAGGATACTTTAGAAACGGAAGGAGTTAAACCCTATTCTTACCCCGATTTAATTATTTTAACAGGGCCGAATGCCAGTGGTAAAAGTTGTTATTTACGACAAATTGGCTTAATTCAATTATTAGCGCAGGTGGGGAGTTTTGTCCCCGCTAAATCCGCTAAATTAGGAATTTGCGATCGCATTTTTACCCGTGTAGGTGCGGTGGATGATTTAGCAACGGGTCAATCAACCTTTATGGTGGAAATGAATGAAACCGCTAATATTTTAAATCATGCTACACCCAAATCCTTAGTCTTACTCGATGAAATTGGTCGAGGGACTGCGACTTTTGATGGCTTATCAATTGCTTGGTCGGTGGCGGAATATTTAGCCACAGAAATTCGGTCTCGGACGATTTTTGCCACCCATTATCATGAATTAAATGAATTAGCTTCCATTATTCCCAATGTGGCTAACTATCAAGTTACTGTTAAAGAATTACCCGATAAAATTATATTTTTGCATCAAGTTCAACCCGGAGGAGCCGATAAATCTTATGGAATTGAAGCGGGACGGTTAGCGGGTTTACCGGATGTGGTGATTCAACGCGCTAAACAAGTGATGCGTCAAATTGAAAAGCATAGTAAAATTGCGATGGGATTGAGAAAGGGAATTAAGAAATCCGATAAAAAACAGGATGCGGGAGAACAGTTAGATATTTTTGAGGATTAATTCTAAAAATCGTTTATAATCAGAATAGGGGTGCAACTTTTATTATTGATTGATTTAAAGGATGGAAACCCCATGAATAAAAGATCCCCAACTAGCATTTTTAAAGTCGCTGTTTTTGGGTTAATTCCAATCACGTTAACCCTGGCTACGCCTGCTCATACAGCTATGCAATCGCGTCCAACTGTTTATGCAACTTCTGACCCATTTCTATTAGCACAGACACCTATCGGGTATTGTACCGTTGCTGACCCATCAGGAACACCGTTGAATGTTCGACAAACACCCAATGGAAAAGTGATTGGAAGTCTGAAGAATGGAACGATTGTAGCATTAGGCGTAACGGATGGAAGCGAAGGAGAAAAATGGACTAAAATTATTAACCCATTAGAAGGTTATGTATGGTCAGATTATTTAACGGATTGTAAATATTAATCAGAATAATAGAATATTATGGAATCCAGGAAAAATCAAAATGAGCAATGTCAACGAAATCTTAACAATCAATAATCTTCAAGGTTTTTCTATTCAGGAGTTTATAGAATTACTGAAAGACAAAAAAACACTCTCAGTGCAGTTGTCTGAGCAGGAAATTATAGTATTAGAAATTAGCCAAAAGTTAAAGCCTTTACCGATTGTGGAAGGTTATGTTCCTTCGGGCTGGAAATCAGCCATTTACGAGAATTAAAATGACAATTGTTTTTTTAGATGCAGGAATTTTTATTGGTGCTTTATGTAGTAGCGATTTTTCTTCAAGAGGTATTAGTTTATTAGATACAATTTCTTCGCACTCTGGAAAACGCTTTTTCATATCGCACTTAAATCAGGTCAAGAAGTTGATCAAACTCAATGGCTAATTCTTCAGAAACAGAGTCAATAATATTTGTATCAATTAATCCCGTTTCTTCCGATATAATGGATTGACATGAACCATCCATTAAAGAGTAAACTGCTAAATCTTCTGTTAATAAAGCTTTATAGCGAGGAACAATTTTTTCTAGTTTTTTGATAACTTCATCATTAGCATCCTGATAAATTAAACCTGCTTGAAGTAAATTGTTAATTGCGGTTAAAATATAAGGGCTATGGGTGGTAATAAAAAATTGAAGATTATCAGGCTTAGAGTTAAAAACAGTAGCTATTAATTCAATAATATGTTTTTGAGAAACTGGAAAAATGTGTGCTTCTGGTTCTTCAATATATATCGTCTGACCTCCGCCAATAGTTGATAAAAATGGTATTGTCGATAATAGAACAACTAAAGGAAGTGTTTCTTGTTGACCGGATGAACAATTAGAAATAATAATTTTTCTTCCATCTAAAAATTCCAAAAAATCTTCTCCTTTTTCATGAAAATATTTAGCACACAAAATTTTTTCGACTAAGGGTTGTATTTTCTCCTCGTTTAGTTGTTTTCGCTGTTCTTCAAATTTATTTATTTCCATCATTCTTTTTATGAATTCATACAATGAGCCAAATGTTTCAAGGAATGGATCTAATGATTTTTGAGTTGACAAAACAGAAAATACATTTTTTTGTATATATGCAAAAAATGAACGAATCGCTGGAATAAAAAATTGAATAAAGGTAGATTCATTACCTATATTTGTTTTTAAAAAATTCATCATTTCTATGCGAGTATCTACAGCAAATTTTGCAGGATCAGAAATGAGTTCTTCTAAATTTTTATCTTGCTTTTTTCGGTAAGATTTTCGTAATTCAGAAAAAGTATCTTTATAATAATCAGAATAAGTAAGTAAAACGGAAAACTTATTTTTACGGGAGATTTGGATAAAATGATCGTTAAGTTTATATCTCAATATAAAATCATGCTCTCCCCAGAAAATGAGAGGAAAATAATGTTTAAACTTAGCAGAGTAAAATGAATCTAATTGACGCTTGTGTTGGTCATTTTCAACGGCTTTAAGTAGGTCTGTAATAAACTCTTTAAAATAAAATAATAATTTTGCACAGACACTCTTACCACTAGCTTGAGGGCCAATCATAATATTGATCTTCTTAACCTCTATTTCTAAGTGTTCAATTCCGGCAAAGTTATCTATAATTAATTTTTCAACCATTGTGCAGCCTTTTCTGAGTGTTAACGTTAATTATTGTAAGGTGTAGTCTGTTCATAGACTTTTATCAATAGATATAAATTAATAAAATTGCGATCGCTAACCCCATCATTATCCATCATATAGCATTTTATACAAACTGATATAGAATTTTAAAGAAAACACTCAGATGATATTCAGCGTCACTCTGTTCTGAATAAAATTTTCCTATCTTTAATAGCAATTGCTCTTTGTAATTGTCTGCTGAACCACTCCAATTAGGAGGCGGTTCAATTTCACGCCAAAAGTTTTTAGCTTTTATTAAAGTTAATAACACATAAATTAATTCATTTTTGCGAGTGACATCTACGGTAGAGTTAAATTCCTGAATCCAAGATATTTTTAATTTATCGACATCAGTACAGTTTAAACCTGGACAATAGTTAATTCTTTGAGAGGCAGTTATTAGATGATTTTTTAAATCAGGATCTTGATCAATTAATTCAGCCATATCTTTATAGATATCTGTTAGTAAAAGATTGTTTTCCTTATAAAGGGGAATATAAAGGGGATAGGGAGGCATGAAACAGCTATCAAACATTTCTTGCAATTCAGGTATAATAAAATAGGATTCTTTATGAATGAATCCTGTTACCCAAATGCGATGCTGTGGTGCAGTTTGCTGATTAACTTTGCCTTCTTGATACAGATTATAAAATATTTTTTCTGTATCTGAAAATGGATATTGCTTATTAATAGTTTGAGATTGAATATCTAAATCAACAATAGCAAAAAGTTTTTCAGGGTCTAAATGAGATTTAATTTTTGTACGGTCTGAATCAGGTTTAATTGAATCTTGTTGTTGTAAATCTTTTAACTCAAAAAAGGTGTTAATTACATCTAGGCGATCGCCACAATTAAAAAATTCAGGTTTGTATTGACTCCAATATTTAGGAACACAAGCTTTATAAAAGTTCGCATCAGGCTTCTTATCCATGTCCTTATAGCTATAGCTTTCCGGTGAACCTCTCCCCCCAAGTTTGGGAATCTTCCCTTCACACAAAACTACAATTTTATTGTCAATCCTGTTAGATTTAAGAATAATTTTACAATGTTCTTGTAATTCCTCTGGGTTCAGACTCATGTTACTCAATATTAATTTTGATTTTTAATTAATTTCAGCTTAATTACTTTAACGTGAGCAGGGGTTAATGCCTCACATAAGTCGTAAGAGTGGGTTGCTAAAATATATTGGTTGCTGGGTTCCCATTGTTCTAAATCAGAAATAATTTGATATTGCCAGTCTGGATGTAATGTAATTTCAATCTCATCCATTAAAACAATAGCATCTTTTATGTCATTATGTTTTAGCCAAATATAAATACTGAGTCGTTTTAATTCGCCACGACTAAGATCTTCGGGATATAGATCTACTTCTTCACCCTGTTTATCTAATTTAAAGGTTATTTGGTTTAAATCGGGAGAAAAATTGATTTTTTTATTAATCAAAATTGAATTTATATCCTGCTTCAATAAGGCTTCATAGTAATTACTTTCTTTTCCATCTTTTATTGCATTTCTATCTTTGTTTCTAGCATCTATAAATAATTGTTTTACCAGATCTATTGCGAGAAAATCATAAGTAAAAAAACCTGGGATTTTTGTTTTTAAGGAATTTATGTTAGAACAGTTGTTTTTTTCAGAATCATCTTTTTTTTCAGAAAATAACTTTCTATATTCTCCATTCATAAATAGAAAATCTTGTGTTATATGAGAAGCAAAAAATACTTTTTTTGACAATTCATCTAAAAAAATTCTAGCTTTATGAGGAGATAAATTCCCTATTTTACAAAGTAATGATTTGTATTCAACTAATTTATTTTTAGTTGAAGAATAATTACAAATAACTAATAAATTTTCCCGTTCCCATTCATCGATCACCTTGCTCATTGCTTCAAGAGGTAGTCGAATAAAACTATTATTTTTAGAAGGAATAGAAATCGGCAGTTTTTCATTGTAAGCCTTGGAATTTATTTTGGAATTTATGGCATCAATTGTTTGATAAGCAAAAAACTCGATAGTGTGGATCTTAGAACCGTCCCAAATATCGAAGATAGCTAAAATAGTTTTCTCTGATGACTGATTAGGATTGAATCTATGAAGTAAATTTTGTAAAAAAATCTCTCTCTCGGCAGAAGTAGAACAGTGGAGAAGGGTAAAAATCAACTGTAAGAGCGTACTTTTACCGCCCCCATTTTGACTTCCTAAAGGAAAAATTCGAGGGAAGAAATCTTTCTCAAACGTAATATCGACTTGATTTAAAGCCCGAAAATTTGGAACTTGAACTCTTAGTAAGTGCATACTAGACTCCTGATTGTGTGGAGTTAAAACGATACCTTAATAAAATATAGAATATAATATTGCGATCGCTAACCCCCCAAACTAATAAACCCGTTTCTCAACTAATTTAATGGATAAAATCAAGATTCTTGTTCAGAAACCCGGTTTCTGGGGGAGTACAGACCCTTACTAGGGACAAAAGGCCTTTAAGTATTTTCTGCCAATACTGCGATCTCAGACCATCCAAGTGTTCCTATAATATTAAACAATTGCAATAAAAATCCCAAGAAAGCAATAAATCCGCGTTAGGGAACACAGATAAGATTATGAGCAGAATAGAAACCCGTACAGAACCGATGGTCTTGAACATGGGGCCACACCATCCCTCCATGCACGGGGTTTTACGGTTAATTGTCACCCTGGATGGGGAAGATGTGGTGGACTGTGAACCCGTCATCGGGTATCTGCATCGCGGTATGGAAAAAATCGCCGAAAGTCGCAGCGTTGTCATGTACGTTCCCTATGTTAGCCGTTGGGACTATGCGGCAGGAATGTTCAACGAAGCGGTCACGGTCAACGCGCCTGAACAATTAGCGGGAGTGACCGTCCCCAAACGGGCCCAATATATTCGGGTGATTATGCTGGAACTCAACCGCATCGCTAATCACCTGTTATGGCTTGGCCCGTTCTTGGCTGACGTCGGTGCCCAAACGCCGTTTTTCTATATTTTCCGAGAACGGGAATTAATTTATGACCTCTGGGAAGCCGCCACTGGATACCGGATGGTAAATAATAACTATTTTCGGATTGGGGGCGTGGCTGCTGATTTACCTTATGGTTGGGTGGAGAAATGTCGGGATTTCTGCGATTATTTTGGCCCCAAAATTGATGAATATGAACGCTTAATTACCAATAACCCGATTTTCCGACGCCGGATTGAAGGTTTAGGAACAATTACCCGTGAACAGGCGATTAACTGGGGATTATCCGGCCCGATGTTACGCGCTTCTGGGGTGAAGTGGGATTTACGCAAAGTTGACCACTATGAATGTTATGACGAGTTAGACTGGGATGTTCAATGGGATACGGGGGGAGACTGTTTCGCTCGTTATATTGTTCGGATTCGGGAAATGCGGGAATCAGTAAAAATCCTGTATCAAGCCTTAGATGCTCTACCCGGTGGCCCCTACGAAAATTTAGAAGCCAAACGGATGATGGAGGGGCCAAAATCTGACTGGAATAGTTTTGATTATCAATTTATTGGTAAGAAAATTGCCCCAACATTCAAAATTCCCAAAGGGGAACATTATGTACGAATTGAAAGTGGGAAAGGGGAACTCGGCATTTATATCATTGGTGATGATAATGTGTTTCCCTGGCGATTCAAAATTCGGGCGGCGGATTTCTGTAATTTACCGATTCTCTCGGAATTAGTTCGAGGAGAAAAGATTGCTGACCTCGTGGCAATTCTCGGTAGTATCGATATTATTATGGGTTCCGTTGACCGTTAGAGCTTGATATTTCCACCGAATGTGATTAGGGGCAAGAATAACTCGCCCCTATCTAAAATATAGAATTGAGATCAAACCGCTTCATCCCTTGAGAAAATTTACAAAAATTTATAAAAACATTAAAGGGAAAATATTGTTGTATACTAAAAATAGATCCAAAAAAAGCTGGCGTTGGATAAAAGTCCGATTGGTTTGCAGAATAAGTTTTAAGGGTGATCTCCATCGGATTGAGCAAGGCTAAAGTTAAAAAAAATTCAGGATGATTCCAAAAGTTACTGACTTTTAGAAATAAAAAATTCGGTCTTATAGAGTTGGAGAATATTAAAATGAAAAGTAGTGACATTATTGAACGATATCTTCGGGGCGAACGGGATTTTCGAGGATTAGACCTGACGGCTGAAAATTTAATTGGCGTGACGCTCAATCAAGCAAATTTCTCAACTTCAAGTTTAAAAGATGCTTCTCTGGCAAGGGCTTATTTAGAACGTTGTTTTTTAATAGATACTAACTTAAATGGAGCTTTTTTATATGGGACAAATTTAAGTTATGCTAAAATGAAAGGCAGTCATTTAATTGAAGCCGATTTAACCAAAGCTAACCTAAAAGGAGCCCAGTTAAATTGTGTTGATTTAACGGGTGCTAAACTGAGTGGTGCGATTCTTTTGTGTGTGAATTTGTTCCGTGCTAATTTAACCGGAGTAAATTTATGCGGGGCAAATTTAAACGGAATTAACCTCCGGTCTGCCAATTTAGAAAAAGCCAATTTAAACTGGACAAATTTAAGCGGCGCTAGACTCAGTGGGGCGAATTTAAAAGGAGCGCAGTTAAATGGAGTGAAATTGAATGGGGCGTTTCTCAATGGATTAGAGTTAGATGGAATTGATTTGAGTGGGTTAGAACTCAATAACGTTAAATTGAGTGGGGCTAAATTGTCCGGTGCTAACTTAATGGGAACCGCATTACAAGCTGCTCAAATGCGATTTACCCACTTAGAAGGCGCGAATTTACAACAAGCGGATTTGCAGGAGAGTGTTTTAAAAGGAGGACAATTTGTTTCAGTTAATTTAATGAAAGGTAACTTACGCGATGCCGATTTGAGAAATGCCGATTTGAGTCACGCCAATCTAAATTTAGCCGATTTATCCGGCGCAAACTTAACAGGTGCTAATCTTCAAGGTGCTTATTTGTGGGGAACTAATTTAGATGGAGCTTGTTTAGAAGGAGCGAATTTAACAGGTGCAAGTTTGCGAAATGCGAAACTGAATGGGGCTGATTTGCAAGATGCTATTTTATCTGGGGCAACCATGCCCAACGGTCGGGTTTATTAACTTTTTAGGGGCGTTATTTTAGGATGAAAATACCTAAAGTTACTTCAATCTACGATGACAGACATTTGTATCAAGAAGATATTTCATTCCAGGGGTTCGCGTTCAGGTTGTTCGTTTTGAGGATGTCTAATAAAGGAGTCGTCCTGAATACAATTGTTATCATCTTCCAATCGACTGCTCTTTCTTGGCACAGTACATATAGCGTGCTTGCATAAGTCCTGTAAAAATAATGAGGGCAATTGCGCTACATCAATCTAGCTTTAGATATTTTTAGAACAATTACCCTCTCGACAGGTACGCTACTCAATCATAAGTTGAGAAAAATTTAACCCCTTTTTAGGGGAAATTCTAACAGTTCTCGCTGTTCTAAATAGCGTTGAGCGACTCGTCTGGCTAAATTCCGAATTCGACCAATATAACGAGTGCGTTCTGTAACAGCAATTACCCCTCTAGCATCCAATAAATTGAAACTATGGGAACATTTAAGAACATAATCTAAACTGGGTAATACTAACCCTTTTTCAATTAATTGTTCGGCTTCTTGTTCATATAATCCAAACAATGTAAACAAGAATTCAGGATTAGATGCTTCAAAATTATAGGTACATTGTTCAATTTCTCCTTGTAAGTGAACATCCCCATAATTAATTGTATCTGTCCATGAAATTTTCGTCATTGCATCTACATTTTGCAGATACATTGCCAGACGTTCTAACCCATAAGTAATCTCAATAGAAACAGGACGGCAATCAATACTCCCGCATTGTTGAAAATAGGTAAATTGAGTAATTTCCATCCCATCTAACCACACTTCCCAACCTACCCCCCAGGCTCCTAAAGTCGGAGATTCCCAGTTATCTTCCACAAACCGAATATCATGATCTTCCGGGTGAATTCCTAATAGTCTCAACGAGTCTAAATAAACCTCTTGAATATTATCAGGAGAGGGTTTAATTAACACTTGATATTGATAATAATGTTGAAAACGGTTGGGGTTTTCTCCATAACGGCCATCGGTCGGACGACGACAGGGCTCTACATAAGCCACAGACCAGGGTTCAGGGCCAATTGCTCGTAAAAAGGTATGGGGATTCATCGTTCCCGCCCCTTTTTCGGTATCATAGGATTGAGCAATCAAACAGCCGCGATCGCTCCAAAATTGATTCAAGGTTGCAATAATTGATTGAAAATTCACGGGAGGCAATACTTCTCTAATTGTTTTTACTTTAACAAATTTTACCATTAATTTTTAGGTAGGGATGAAATGCCTTTAAATAACATCACTAACCCCCCAATTACAATAGCGATCGCAATTCCTCCCATCACCCCATCCAATACCCCTATATTTTCCATTGATTGTTAATCTCCTCTGATAATTCTGATTCTACCTTTGAAATTCTCTATCTGTTCGTATAAAACGTTATATTGATTAATAACCATTCTATAGGAACATTGGATTGTCTGACATCGAAGTAGTGGAAGAAAATACTCAAACCCCCTTTGTCCATATTCCCGTATTGAGTCGGGAATTAATTGCAGGTTTAGAAATTTGTGCGGGAGGAGAATATTTAGATGCTACCGTAGGCGGTGGCGGACATAGTTTGTTATTGTTGCAAGCGGGGGAGAATATTCGATTAACAGCAATTGACCAAGATCAAGAGGCGATCGCTGCTACTCGTGTTAAATTTGAACAAACAAATCCCTCTCTATTGGAAAGAGTGCAGTTTTGGCAAGGAAACTTTACTCAATATAACCCAAAAAGCAAACAATTTGATGGAATTATTGCGGATTTAGGAGTGAGTTCCTATCAGTTTGATCAGCCAGAAAGAGGGTTTAGTTTTCGCCATACCGCACCTTTAGATATGCGGATGAATCAACAACAATCCTTAACGGCGGCGGAGATTATTAATCGTTGGGATGAGAAGAAATTAGCGGATATTTTTTATCAATATGGGGAAGAACGGTTATCGAGACGCATTGCTAAACGAATTGTAGAAAAACGGCCATTTCAAACCACAACAGATTTAGCAAATGCGATCGCTAATTGTGTTCCGGGGAGTTATCGTCATGGACGGATTCATCCGGCTACCCGTGTTTTTCAAGCCTTAAGAATTGCGGTAAATCAAGAGTTAACTTGTTTAGAAAAGTTTTTAGATCAAGCTCAATATTGGTTAAAACCTGGAGGTAGAATTGGGGTGATTAGTTTTCATAGTTTAGAAGATAGAATCGTTAAACATCGGTTAAAAGATTCTCCTATTTTACAGGTATTAACTAAAAAACCGATTCAACCCCAACCCGATGAACTTAATCATAATCACCGTTCTCGTTCAGCAAAATTAAGATTAGCAGAACGAAAGATCATAGAATCCTAAATTTTGGTCAGAGGTAGATTTAGTTAAATTTAACTAAATTCGCCTCTATCGGAATGAACTGAAAAAGAAGGTGATCGCATCCTTCAAAAAACTCTATAATAGTTAATAATGAAATTTTGGATAACTTTATGAACATTAGTGAAATTCGCAATCAAGTTAAACATTATGTTGATCAACTATCTCCTGAAAAATTGATTATTGCTGTAGATTTTTTATCTTATTTAGCAGAACGAGATAGTCAGGAAGCTACTGAAGAATTACTCAAAATTGCTGGTTTTAAAGAAGCCTTTGAAAAGGGAAAAGAAGATGTCTTAGAAGAACGAGTTATTTCCGTTAGTGAACTCAAACGAAAATACTAAGCTTTATGTATGAAATTATTATTACTCATGAAGCGCAAGAGTTTTTTGAAGAAGCATCTGCTTCCCTTCAAAAAAAGTTAGATCGCTGAATATTTAAAAGAGTCGCTATAATACAACCGTTGAGTTAATCGTCTATTTATTTCCTGCTTATGAACATCCTCAAAAAATATTCTGTTTTTATTCTTTTGGTGATTGCGATTTTGATAGCTCCCGTTTGGACAATCTTAACATCCGCTCAAACTCCCAACACTTTACAAACACAAGTCATTGAATATCGCCAAGGAGATGCCGTTTTAGAGGGCTATTTAGCTTATGATTCCTCACAAACAGGGAAACGTCCAGGGGTGTTAGTTGTGCATGAATGGAAAGGGTTAGATGAGTATGCAAAAAAACGGACAGAACAACTAGCCAGTTTGGGTTATATCGCCTTTGCTGCGGATATTTATGGTAAAGGAATTCGACCCCAAACCGCAGAGGAAGCCAAAACCCAAGCCACTCTTTACCGCAGTAACCGGGCGTTATTACGAGAACGAGTTAATGCCGCTTTAACAGAACTTCGTAAACAACCCCAAACCGATAGTGAACGTTTAGCTGCTATTGGCTATTGTTTTGGAGGAACAACGGTTTTAGAATTAGCAAGAAGTGGTACTGATGTGGATGGTGTGGTAAGTTTTCATGGGGGTTTAGATAGTCCTAATCCCCAAGATGGGAAACAAATTAAAAGCAAAGTTTTAGTGTTACATGGTGCGGATGATCCGTTAGTTTCTCCAGAAGATATTAAAGCATTTGAGAAGGAAATGCGAGAGGGGAATGTAGATTGGCAAATGGTGAGTTATGGTAGAACTGTTCATAGTTTTACGAATCCCAAATCAGGAAATGATCCCTCTAAAGGAGTAGCCTATAATCCCGATTCTGATCGACGTTCTTTTGAAGCGATGAAACTATTTTTTGAGGAGATTTTTTAAGGGTTTAAGTTATGGAAGGTGCGATCGCTTTTTTTAAAATAGGCGATCGCCAACCCCTGATTATGCTTCTTTGACAAATCGAATAATTTCTCGAACATGATTGAGAAATTGTCCATCGGTTGTTAATTGAGCGATCGCATTTTCTGCCTCTTTTTGTAAACGCTGATGTTCCGATTGATTCGTCGCTTTTAACGTTTCTAAATCAGCCGTTACATGGGTTAAATTATCACGAACAGCTTGCCATTTTTGTTCTTGTTGAGTCGCCCAAGAATCAGGATATTTTAGATTCAATTTTCTCTCTAACTCTTTTAACGTTACTTCTACAACTTCAAAGCGATTTCGCAGTTCGACAACATCCTCACGGGGATAGGAAAATTGACGACGAACCATTGCTAACCGGGCTGCTAAATATTGATAAGCGCGTACCGATGGCCGTAAAATTGTTAATAGTAAAGCCGCCCCTGAACCTAAATAACCTACCACACTAATTCCCGACCAAGCTAACCCATAAAGCCCCAAAGTTGATAAAAAATGTAAACCTAATGCGACCCCAAGGGAACGTTGAGCTAACTGGGTAACATATTGAACTTGTTGATTTTCAATTGAAATTCCCTTTTTTTTCGATTCTTCCGCCTCGGCTAAAACTTCTTTCGCCTCAAAATGAATATTCCAAGGAACGGTTACAATTAACAATAACCACCAAAAAACAGCACAACCAATCACCCAATCTACAAAGCTTCCTGCTGGAATATGTAACCATTGTAAAACACTAAAAGTCAGTAATAGGACAACGGTTAATCCTAAACCAAAATCACCATAATTAAACTGTATTTTCATATTAATTCAATCCTCCTAATTATTAGTAGGGTGCGTAAGCAACGCGCACGCACCAAAAACCCTAAATATTCTAAAGATCATGACCATTGACCATCACAAAGTCAATTCACCCCGCTTCTGTCATCTGATTATGAAGAATAATAGTAATATTCTGATCTCGACTGTGACACTTCTTAAAGCTTCATACCCTTGAGTTAGGATAAAATTAGGTTTAAACCTTCACTTCTCTAAAATTTTACCCATGATCAGGCAAAAAGGAAAAGTTTATTTAGTTGGAGCAGGGTTAGGAGAAATTGCTTATCTAACCCTACAAGCTCAAGGGTTACTCTCCCAAGCAGAAGTTTTAATTTATGATGCTTTAGTAGATGATTCTATTTTAACATTAATTCCTGCCAATTGCTTAAAATTAGAAGTGGGAAAACGGGGTGGACAACCTAGCACTCCCCAATCAGAAATCAATCAATTATTAGTTGAATATTGCCTCCGAGGAAAACAAGTTATTCGTTTAAAAGGAGGCGATCCGTTTATTTTTGGGCGCACGACTTCCGAAATTCAAGCATTAATTGAATCTCAATGTGACTTTGAAGTCATCCCCGGACTTTCATCAGCTTTAGCCGCCCCTACTCTCGCCTATATTCCCCTTACAGATCCGGTGATGAGTCGTTGTTTTGCTGTTATGACTGGCCATGATTTAGAAGCATTAGATTGGCAAATTGTTTCCCAAATTGAAACCTTAGTGATTTTAATGGGAGGACGAAATTTAGGTGAAATTGTCCATCAACTCCTCCGTCATGAACGACTCCCTAAAACCCCTATTGCTCTAATTAAATCTGGGGGTTGTCCTCAACAAATAGTTTGGGTAGGTACATTAAATGATATTGTAGAAAGAACAGCAAATGAATCCTTATCTCCCTGTGTGATTGTGGTGGGTGAAGTTGTCCGCTTGCGTGATTTTCTCAACCCTTCCCAACAATCTTGGGGACAGGATCAACTGCCCAAAAATTCTAGCTTAAATCTGGCTACTATGAATCAACCCCTATTTGGTAAAACAATATTAGTGACTCGTTCAGCAGAACAATCGAGTCAATTTAGTGAATTACTAAAAGAACAGGGAGCAACTGTTATTGAAATGCCCGCCTTAGTGATTACGCCTCCCTCTAGTTGGGAAGGGTTAGATCAAGCCATTAAACAGTTAGAAATAACTTCTGAAACCTTTTTTGATTGGTTGATTTTAACTTCTTCTAATGGAGTTGAATACTTCTTTGATCGCTTAATGACTCTCGGAAAAGATATCCGCAGCTTAGGGAAAACAAAAATAGCAGTAGTAGGCAAAAAAACCGCCGCTAGTTTGCAAGAACGCTGCTTAAAACCTGATTTTATTCCTCCTGACTTTGTAGCTGATTCCCTGGTTGAAAATTTTCCCGAATCTTTGGAAGGTAAAAGAATTTTATTCCCCAGAGTGGAAACCGGAGGACGGGAAGTTTTAGTTCAAGAATTAACCGCAAAAGGAGCAACAATTGTGGAAGTGGCTGCTTATGAATCGGGTTGTCCCCATAATATTCCTCCAGAAGTTTTAGAGGCTTTACAACATAAAATTATTGATGTCATTACCTTTGCAAGTTCTAAGACCGTTAAAAATTTCTGTCAATTAATTCAATCCCTCCCTGAACAATCTTTACCTCCTAATTATTTAGATGGGATTTGTATTGCTTCTATTGGCCCCCAAACCTCTAAAAGTTGTCAAAGTTTATTAGGACGGGTAGATGTCGAACCTCAAGAATATACTTTAGAAGGATTAACCCAAGCTATTCTTAATCAATATCTCTGAAATCAAAATATAGTTATAAAGCTATTTGTCATCAGCTTTAATTATTTTGTGGATACCAATTATCCTCTAATAATTGTTCAACAGGATAAGGGCAAACAGGAGGAAATATATTTTGAGATAAACCTGTTTTTTTACTGACTAAACTCACAGCAACATGATAGATAGAGTCTAATTCTGGAATTAGCTTGTTTTTTAAAGTCGTCGTTAATTCATGACTTAAATCATCTCGAAAAGCAATGATTTCTGCTTGCCAATGCCGATAATTTATATCATACTCTGGCTGCCAATATTCTAACAAAAGAAGATGAATAATAATCTGCCTTGAAAGACTTCTAATTTTATTAAATTCACTTCTTCCCAAACTTTCTAACTCCTCAATTAAATTTTCTATATCTAAACTTTCAAAGTCTTTTATTTTTAATAATTCAATGGTTTGTTTTAACCATAAGTAATCGTCGCTTTGATACAATTCTTGAAGTTTATTTTTAGTTGAACTTGTCATTTTTTTTAATCTTCCTATAAATTGTGATCAATTATTTGCGATCGCATCCCTGATTTTCTTATATTAATCTATAATAGAAAGAACATTCATCATCTATTCGACTAGATACAATCAGTATCTAAGGAGATATTCATGAAAGCAGAGTTAACGGCTATCATTGAAACAGCAAAGGAAGGAGGATACTGGGCTATTTGTCCAGAAATACCTGGAGCCAATGGTCAGGGGGAAACTATAGAGGAAGCCAAAGAAAGCTTAAAAATGGCTATTCAACTGATTCTTGAAGATCGTTTGGCAGATATTCGCACCGGGGCTACCAGAAGACGCTATTGAAGCAACCATTTTAATCCATGAAACGTAAAGAATTGGAAAAATAGGGAATACATTACAGCTTCGTATGATTAATAATAATTAGTCCTAATTATTTGCACATAAAAAATAGTTTGTTGTTGCGCTTTAGCCCCCACCTAGAGCACTAAAGCGCAACAACTGATTACAATGACAAAGCTAAAGGTTTAAACCCATGTTTTACAGAAACCTCGCCAATTTTTTGCATTTTTTCAATAGTAATTTGATTTCGACCCCAAGAAAAATTGGTGTACATTTTCTCAAATTCTAGTAACATTGATTCTGCAAAACAGGCAAATAGCTGACGACCGGGTAACTTCATATCGACAATTTTCATAATTTTCCAGTCAATATCAAGGGCGTGTTCAACGATTCCCCCGTCTAAAATAAAAATTTCAGGATGCTGGATTTTTGTAGCTAAATTCTTAGGATAACCACCATCAATCAGCAAACAGGGTTTTTTCAACGTCTCAGGATTAATTTCTACCCCTTTAGGCATACTAGCCACCCAAACAATAATATCCGCTTGAGGTAAAGCTGCTTCTAATCCCATAATTTTCCCCCGCCCTAATTCTTCCTGTAAAGCATTGAGGCGTTCCTTTTCACGGGCAATTAATAACAATTCTCCGGCCTCTGTGTGGCGGTTAAGCCAACGACAAACCGCACTGCCAATATCCCCTGTGGCTCCACAAACAGCAACGGTAGCCTTAGCTAAATCAATCCCTAACCTAGCCGATTCATGTTCTACCTGACGACAGATAATATAAGCGGTGTGGGTATTTCCGGTAGTAAACCGTTCAAACTCTAACTTAATATTACGAACTTGTTGAATTTGTTCTAAGTTAAAATTTTCAAAAATAATCGAGGAAAATCCTCCTAAAGCGGTGATATTAATGCCATTTTTTTGAGCATGAGCCATAGCATTAATGATTTTGCGAGTTGCGGCTTTAATCCGACGACTGGCTAACATTTCTGGCAAAAAACAAGATTCCACATATTTGCCTTCAATGATTTGGCCTGTAATACTCGTGACTTTAATATGATCAACGATTTGAGGCGGGGCGCTACACCAAAAATCTAACCCCTGGTCAGCATATTCAGGATATCCTAAATCTCTGGCTACGGCTTGGGCGTGTTCTAGGCTGGTAAGATGACCGATTAAACCAAACATGATTCAACTATAAATTTTTTAAGATGAATTTTAGATTTTAACTCCCGAAGCCGCAGACTGGGGGGAAACCCTCGCACACTTCTAGTTTTTGTACAGACGTTGCAGTGCAACGTCTCTACTCGATGTGATCTAAAATCCAAAGGGTATTTTAGGCTGCGGCGAGACCGTAGGCGGACATCCGCATAATATCGCGGGTTGAAAACCCGATATTGCTTAGAGCTTCCCCATAAGCAATCATAAAATCCTCGACTAAAGCTTCTTTTTCCATTCCCAGAACTTCAGCATCATCGGCTACTTGGTTGAGCATTTTCCAAATAATCGGAAGATTTTGGCGGTTAGCCACTTCGAGTTCGGCTTTGGAGGTTTCAAAATGTGCTTTCAGCCATTCTTCCCCAAAATTGAGGTGCAGATACTCGTCTTTAACCACCCCTTCGGTAATTTTGCGGGCAAAATCATCTGCAACGGGAATGTAAATGTTGTAAGCTGCGATCGCAAAGCATTCAATAATTAAAGATTGAATCAGCAAGCAGGTGACAAGTTTACTTTCATCGGCTGCCTCCTTAAAATTTTGGTGCAAGGAAGAAAAGAACTCACGAGCAAATTCCATGTCCGGTGTGACTGCTAAGTTCTTACCACAGGATTGAAACCCCTTTTTATGGCGCATTTCCATTTTGGCTAAACGCGCTAAATCCTCTTGCTGCTCTGGTAACATTTTACCCAGCTTGATGTAATTGTCGTAGGCTTCCTGCTCTCCTTCAATCACAATGGCGTTAATCCTGCTATAGGCATCCTTATAGGTTTCAGATTGGAAGTCAATCGCTAGAATAGCTTCAAGCTGTGGCATAGATGTACAATCTCCTCATCACAAATGAGTTATTATTGCTAGTTTACAAACTCTCTTGCCTTTTTTGGGGCAACCTTCAGATCGGGTTGGAGAGTCCATTTTTTGAGAAACTACTTAATTAAGCTTATACGAGAATATGCTATAGCAGCAAAACCCCATCGCGTTGATTTATGTTTTCCTCAATCTGGGATGATTTTGAATGGAAACCCTGATTAGAATTGAATATCATAACTTTTCCTTAATTAATATAAGATAACAACCCATTACTTACTTATGATCAAAGCGATTACACGCGAAAAAATATTAGTGGGATTCAGTTGGGGTCTACTTTTACTTGGGGCTGGGGTTGTATTATTACCGTTATTCGTGGTCTTGCTGACTTCCTTCTCCACCCCCAACACCGTTGGAGATACCCAATTTACCCTGGCTAACTATCAAGAAGCTTGGCATCGAGGTCGCTTTCTCCTGGCGTTTGCGAATTCGACCTTAGTGGCTTTAGGCGTCACCGCATTTCAAGTTATCACCTCCGCCTTAGCGGGATATGCCTTAGCACGGTTACAGTTTCCCGGACGACAGACTCTATTATTGATTGTAATCGCCACCCTGGTAATTCCGTTTCAATTATTGGTGATTCCAATTTTTTTAGTTTTGAAGTGGGGACACCTGCTTAATACTTATTGGGCTTTAATTTTACCAACGGCTGTCAATGGTTTTGGAATATTTCTTCTGCGTCAATATTTCTTGACAATTCCAGTGGAATTAGAAGAATCCGCCGCCTTAGATGGAGCCAACCGATGGCAGATTTTATGGCAAATTATGTTACCTCTAGCTCAACCTGCCCTAATCACGTTATTTTTATTTACCTTTATTGGGGAATGGAATGATTTATTTAAACCCCTGATTTTTACAACCAAACCCCAATTAAAAACCGTGCAGTTAGTCTTAGCTGAATTTCAAGAACAATATACCAATAGTTGGCCATTATTAATGGCGGCTGTTGTAATTTCTTCAATTCCGGTGATTGTATTATTTTTGCTAGGACAGAAACAATTTATTCGCGGAATAGCCACAACCGGAATTAAAAATTAAACGATCTCGACTCCATTTATTAGGGACTGTGCAGCAGGTAGAGAATTAGATTGATATCATAATTAGGATAGGAAAATTCCGAACACTTTAAAAACGCTTGTTTGAGAGAGTCAGGAAGAACCAGATAGCCCTTAGAATCAAAACTAAATTCTTCTAAGGTCAATCCTAAAGATAGAAATTTATTCGAGATTTCTTGATGAATCACGTCTTTAACCTTGACTTCTGATTCTAAACAGTGAGGATGTTGTAGTAACCAATGGGTTGTTTCTGGACAACTATTGACAACCTCTTGAACAGCTTTCGTCAAGACTTCTTTAATATGGTTGGGATTAGGAATAAAAGTCAGAAAGTTCTTCAGGATGATCAGGTTTTTCAGATTCCTATCCCTTAGCAAAGTGATGGCAATATTAATAGTAATTTCAATATCCTTTTGCTGCTTGTACATATCAATGTTGACTGTTGACTGTTAACTGTTAACTGTTGACTGTTGACTGTTGACTGTTGACGGGCGAGGAGGGACACAAGCCCCTACTTCCCCTGCTCCTTCTTAAATACAGAGGAGGTTAATATCTGATGAATTCGGTAAATAAAGATGCAGGGTTTCTAACAACATTTGCGGCCAAAAGGGTTTGTATAAAACCGAATTCGGTAAGTAATCAACCTGCCAATCTTTAAAGGGTTTTAATTCGGCTCCCGCAATTAAAACAAACGGAATATTTCTAGTTTTCACATCGAGTTTAATTTTTTGCAGAAATTCTAATCCATTGCCATCAGGAAGTTTGTAATTACATAAAATCAGATCAGGATTGTCCCTGTGTAGAAGTTCAAATCCTTGGTGCAATGTATTTGCTTTCAGAGGAAAAAAACCGACTGAAATTATCCACTCTGATAAAATTTCTAAGAGAAAAAAATCTTTTTCAATGATTAATATCTTGTACATATTTTTTTCCTATAGGGATAGTTTTCTATAACCTCAACCTAGAAAAAATTTATGAATTATTTGTGAATTTAATTAAATTTTAATATTAGGGAATAGGGAACAGGGAACAGGGAACAGGGAACAGGGAACAGGGAACAAGGGAATGAGTTTCAGGATTTAGAACTCTCCTAACTGTAATGCGTAGTCCTATATAATCCGACAGAATTCCCTAAAATCTCGCAGACAATCTCAGCAGTTATTAATAGATTCCGATCAATTGATTTTGGTTTAAATATTTAATCCTTTATTCATTCCAATTCAAAAGCGATCGCATCTGTTTAACTAAATCTGGGGCGGTGAAAGGTTTAGTAATCATCCCATTAATCGGAAGTTCACTAAATTGTTGTTTCTCGTGTATCTGAGCTTTTGCGGTTAATAAAATAATCGGCAGAGATTCAAAAACAGAATGCGATCGCATAACTTTTAAAGTCGTTACCCCATCCATTCCCGGCATCATCATATCTAATAGAATGGCATCGGGATGTTCTATCAAAGCTTTGTCAATTCCATCCTGACCCGATGTAGCAACAATCACTTCCCAACCTGCAATTGCTTTTAAAGAAATCTGCACAATTTGACCAATTGCCCAATCATCATCAATTACTAAAATTCGCTTCATGTCTCATCGGAATAATAAAATAAAATGTACTGCCTTCTCCAACACAACTTTCAGCCCAAATCTGTCCACCATGTTGTTGAATAATGCTCCGACAAATTGCTAATCCTAAACCTGTTCCGCCTTTTTCACGCGAATCAGAAGCATCGACTTGTTGAAACCGTTCAAAAATGTTTTCCAGATTTTCCCTAGGAATTCCTCGTCCTTGATCTCGGATGGTAAATAATAGGGACTCTGAGGTGCTTCTCAGCTTGGTTTCTTGGGGGGAAGGAGAGTGATGAAGTTCTACCGAAAGCCAAATTCTAGAACCATTGGGTGAGAATTTAATGGCATTACTGAGAAGATTGATTAGCACTTGCAACAACCGATCAGGATCGGCATCAATCTCAAAGGGTTGAGCATGACTTTCAAGGACTATTTCGCCTTGATTGGCTTGCTCTTGCATTTGAGCCATAGCAGTCTCGATTAAAATCGTAACATCACAGGGGCAAATTTCCAAACGAATTTTGCCCGATTCCAAACGCTCTAAGTCCAAAATATCATTCACCAAACGGACTAACCGATTTACCCCAGTCATAACAATATCAAGGGTAATTTTTCCTTCCGCCGAAGTCGGTGTAATAATATTGCTATGAAGTAAACTCAAACCCGCTTGCATTGAAGTCAGAGGAGTTCGTAATTCATGACTGACAATCGAGATAAATTCAGCCTTCATTCGTTCGAGTTGATAGCGTTCGGTGATATCTTCTCCAATACTAATTGTACCAATAGCATTGCCATCAACATCCTGTAATAACGTATTATTCCAGGCGATCATCCGTTCCTCTCCCGATTGAGTAATAATAGAATTTTGGTAATGGGAATGGAAATGATTGGCTATGATCTCTTTGAATGTCTTCTTGACTTCCAAGTTTTGACTTTTAGGAATAAACTGATCAAACCAAAACTTTCCTAACACATCCGCTTCCGCATATCCCGTCAGTTTCAGAAAGAAAGAATTAACATATTCAATTTGACCTTGATCATTCAAACCCACAACAATTAACTGCACATTATCCAGAAGAGATTGCCAACGTCGATTCGATTCTCGCAAGTTGGCTTCTGTCTGTTTTTGTAGGGTAATATCACGGCTAATTGTAGAAATGGATTGGATTTGACCTGTCCCAAAAGTATGAGCAATTAAGACTTGAGAAATCGGAACTTCTTCTCCGTCTGTCCTTAAAATAGCCGTTTCTCCCATCCAAATTCCCTCTCGAATAGCAGTGGGAATTCCCTGATCTCGAATGATTTCTAAAGCCCATTCAGGGTGAAAATTAGAGATCGGAATTTGATGAATTGCTGTCTGTTCAGATAGTCCCAACATTCGACGACCGGATAAATTCAGATACTCCATTCGCAGTGTATTGACTTCAGCCGTACCCACAATATCAGAAGTCACTTCTAAAATATCAATCAGTTTCTCTCGTTCTATTTCAATGCGTTTGCGATCGCTAATTTCCACAATAATTTTACCAACAGCATTCCGATTTCTAGCTATTCCTGGAATTGGAAAACAAGACACTAACCAATAACGCATAACTTCAGGTTGTTGAGGTAAAGCCATTGCTATTTCTAAATTAGATACGGCTTCTCCTGTGGCTTGTACCCTTTGTAATAGGGGCAAAATTTGGTAAGCCATGTCTGGGAGGAGTTCAAAAATCGAATGATTTAGATGAGCTTCTATCGAATAACCATTCATGTCAGCCAAGGCTTGATTAATTTGGATAAAGCGTAACTGATCATCATGAATTCCTAACCCAATATGGGCAACAGATGCCGCATCAAAAAAACACTTAAGCTGTTGTTCCCGTTGTCTGAGTTCTTGTTCAATAATTTCTCGTTTAAACAGTTCTTCTTGCAAACGACTGTTAACTTGAGTTAGTTTTTCTGTGCGTTCTTGAACTCGTGCTTCTAGTTCTGTATTCAGGTTTTGTAGAACGATTTCTGCTTGTTTACGCTCCGTAATTTCTAAGGTAATTCCTAATATTCGGATCGGTTGACCCTTAGCATCAAGGATCAGATGCCCTTTTCCTAACATCCAATGGCAACTCCCATCGGGCCAATAAATCCGATATTCGACATTGTACAAAGCGCGATTTTGTAGGGTGTTTTGGATACTTTGTTCTATAATTGGAATATCATCAGGATGAACTAAAGTTTTCCAGGTTTGTTCATTAGGAGGTTGACTTCCGGGGGGTATTCCCCATAACCGTAATTGATTGTCATTACAGGTTAATTGATTCTTTTGTAAATCCCAATCCCAAGATCCAATACTGGTTAATTCTAGGGTGAGGCGAAACCGTTCTTCACTGGTTTGTAGATTTTTTTCCAGTTGTTTGCGTTCGGTAATATCTTCAGAAAAAATAATAATTCCGCAAATTTCACCCATGCTGTTATACCAAGGGCGAATTTCCCAGCGTATCCATTGTTCACTACCATCGGAACGCAGGAATAGATCTTGATCACATTTTTCAATCGCTCCTGCTAAACACCGTTTATGGATTTGTTTCCAAGGTTCACTAATTTCAGGAAAAATATCATAATGCGATCGCCCTAAAATTGATGCAATTGACTCTAATTGATAATCATCAACCCAGCGTTGACTCGCCATTACATAATGCAAATTCCGATCCAGCATGGCAATTCCTACTGGAGCATAGCTAAAAAATAGCCGCAGGGTTTCTTCCCTTTCTCGTAGGGCTATTTCTGCCTGTGTTCGTTCTAATAATTCGGCTTGTAGTTGTTCGAGTAAGGTGGCTTGTTGAATGGCAATACTAACTTGAGTGGCTAATTCTTTCATTAAGTCCACTTCATTAGTTGTCCAATATCGAGGAGCGGTACAGTGATGGGCAATTAATAGCCCCCAAAGATGATCTTGGAATAGCAGGGGAACGATGAGATTGCTGCGGACGTGCAAGTGTTCCAAAAACTCTCGATGACAGTCGCTTAAGGCGGGATCGGTGTAAATATCCTGCATAACCCGTGTCCGTCCCTGTTGATAGGGTGTTATCCAGGTGTGGGGAAAGTGTTCTTCAGGCATCGCCAGCCCTAGAATGGATAAGGCAGGATCAGAAACAGATTCCTCGATGACGATACCACAGCGCTCAGGTTGAAATTGATAGACAATTACGCGATCGCTTTGCAGAATTTGTCTAATTTCTGTAACGGTGGTCTGGAGAATTTCTGCTAAATTTAGGGACTGACGAATGGATAAAGCGGTTTTCGTGATCAGTTGTTGGCGTTGTTGTTGCCATTCCTGTTTCTGAAGCAATTGTGTTTTTTCAATCACATAATTAAGCGCTCGATTTAAACTATCGGCAGTAATATCACTTTTATCTAAATAATCTTGAGCGCCCTGTTTAATTAATTCTACAGCAATTTCTGTACTTCCCTGGGCGGTCATAATTAGGACAGGAAGCTGAGTTTTTTCCCGATATTTACGAAGTTCTTTTAAAAATTCTAACCCGTCCATATCGGGTAAACTGTAATCCAATAACAGAATATCCGGCTGATTTTTTTGACACCAACTTAAAGCTTCTTCACCTAAATTAAATTCAATAATATTATAAGTATACTCAAGATTTTGTTGAAGAAATCGTTTGTAAATACTGCGATCAATTTCTGAATCCTCTATAAATACAATCTGCAAAGATTGACGATTAACCTTTAAGTTTTGGCGGTTTGCTGACCAGCTTTTTTCGGGCGGCTCCCCCTGTTCTACCAATTGCTGAAGGGTTTTTACCTGCGCCCGTAACACGTTTAACTCAGCTATTAATTGGGCTTTAGTCTTGAGGTGATCATTCATTTCCCTCCCTCTCCTTCGGTTTTTATTTTTGTTAATGGGTATGAGCAGGTTAACTCCCTATTAGTGTTAACTTAACCCGAAAACTTCTGATTATAGCCCAGATTAGATCCCCCTAAATCCCCCTTAAAAAGGGGGACTTTGAACTCTAATTCCCCTCTTTCTAAGGGAAACTTTGATCTCTAATTCCCTCCTTTTCAAGGAAAACTTTGATCTCCTGTTCCCCCCTTTCCAAGGGGGGTTAGGGGGGATCTAGGACGCTTAAAAAAATCAACAAACTTTCGGTTTTCTAGCCTACCTTTAGCCTTAAAGTTAACATCAATGACCCCGCCCCTACGATTGATGACTGATAATCCGACTTCGCCCCTGAGCTTTCGCTTGGTAGAGGGCTGTATCAGCCGATTGATAGAGGGTTTGGATGTCGTTACCATCATCAGGAAATTGAGCAACTCCTCCACTAAAAGTAACTTGAAAAGGGGTTCCATTTTTAGCCTTAAATTGATACTGACTCAACTCATTAAGAATTTCTTGTAAGCGTTTAATTGCAGTTGTTTTTGTAAGTCCATACATCCCCATGACAAATTCCTCACCTCCCCAACGTCCTACCACGTCTTCTGGTCTTAAAGATTGTCGCAGAAGTTTGCCCAAATGATTCAAAACCTGATCTCCAATATCATGTCCATACTGATCATTGATGCGTTTGAAGTGGTCTAAATCTAATATTGCCAGACTGAAGGATTGTTGTTGACGTTGTGCTAAATGAAGTAACGAGGTCAGATCCTGTAGAGCTTTTCGACGGAGACTGACTCCGGTTAACTCATCCAATTCCGTCATTTCCCAGCGTTGACATTGTTGGAGTCGGCTTGAAATCCGGGTGAGCAATTCCTTGGGCCCAAGGGGTTTGGATAAGACATCATCGGCTCCGGCTGCAAAACTGCGTTGAACAGTCTCAACGTCAGTATAGCCGGATAAAACCACGATCGGTAATCGATTCCAACGTGGATCACGGCGAATAATTTGGCACAAATCCCAACCTGTTACCCCAGGTAAGGGGTTAGATTCTCTGGTGTTCGGTAAGGAGCAGGTCGTGGATAATTCCAAATCCAGAATTAATAGATCTGGGGTCGTGTGTTCTAAGGTTTCCCAAAAGTGTTGGGGTTGACTCAGCAAGGTGACATGGTATCCTGCGGAATCTAACACACTTTCTAATGCTTCCAGTAGCATTTGATTATCATCGACGACTAAGATTCGAGTCGGTAGGGTGTTTTTTTGTTCTAGCACTTGGGACACCGCTACCAAAACTTGATGGGGAGTAATCGGTTTTTGCAAGAAGCAGGGACTCCCCAACCGCGCCGCCTCTACCCGTTTCATCAAGGTTTCTTCAGCCGTCAACATCACCACTGAAATCTGTGGATATTCACATCGGACTTTAGCCAGAAAATCTAACCCGGTTTCTGTGGAATTGGGAAAATTGAGATCCAAGACAATACCATCAATATCATATTGCTTCAGTAATTGCTCGGCTTGGTGGAGATCCGTAGCAATATGGGATTCATATCCCCAAGTGGTGGCTTCAAGAGCAATAATTTTAGCTAAGGGAAAATCATCATCCACCACTAACAGCCTGCTGCGTTTGAGGGTGGGCGGTTGGGGGTCTGTCTTCGGGTTTACCTGTTGAGTCACCTGATCAATTGTATTTTGCAAAGCCGTTGTTAGGGTCTGGAGTTGTTCGGCGTCGGATAATTTTAATGGTTTTTCCGATTTCAAAACCTGCTGAATTTGACGGGATAAATCTGAGGCTGACATTAATCCAAAACACCCTAATGATCCAATTAAAGTATGGGTTTCTCGTTCAGCTTGGTGTTGTTGTTCTGGGGTTAATGTTCCTTGACGTAGGGCTGCGATCGCTTGTTGAATTAGGGAGATGCGATCGCTATAGGTTTGTTGAGATTCTTGCCACACGGGCCACAATTCAGGTAACATCTCAGAGGATAGGGAAAAAGGTGTCACAATTTGAGGCAAAACCCTCGAACTTTCTAGCCTTTGTTCTGGCGTTGGGGTGTGGGATTTAGTTTTCTGTACGGTTTCAATCCCTGTTTCTGACCTTAACCGATAGCCTAATTTATAAATAGTTTCTATGATATCTTCGGCTCCCTGTTCTTTGAGTTTTTTTCGCAACCCTTTAATATGCGCTCGGACTGTTCCCTCGCTGGGGAATTCATCGGATTTCCACAAACAATCTAATAAACGATTAACACTAAAAATTTGCTGAGGGTTTCGCAGAAAAATCTCTAAAAGTTCATATTCTTTTGCTGTTAATATAATCGGTTTATTTTGATAGGTAACTTCACAACTCTTGGGATTCATACACAATTTACCCCAGGTTAATAGGGGTGTTCTAATGCCTTGATGTCGTCGTAATAAAGCTCGAATTCGGGCTAAAAATTCATCTAAATCAAAGGGTTTAATGATATAATCATCGGCTCCTGCATCTAAGCCAATCACTTTATTGGTCACGGTATCTAAGGCGGTCATTAGCAGTACCGGAGTATCAGAGTTGGGAGTCAAGGGAGAGCAGGAGTTAGACCGCAGTTGTTGACAGAATTGTAAACCGTCTAATTGGGGTAAAATTAAATCCAGTAAGATCAAATCGTAGCTAAAAGTTTCCGCAAAGTTCCATCCCATCAATCCATCTGTTGCAATATCAACCTGATAATGATGTTTAACTAATGTGACTTTTAGGAGTTTAGCTAAATTGTGATCATCTTCTACACATAGAATTTTCACCGGATCATTCCTTCGTCTATCGATTAAATTTTCTTCTGTGATCATACATTCAATCACTCAAAAAAAAAGCCGTTACCAAACAACGGCGCTTTAAACCCGTTTTTTAGGTAATATGGATAGATTAACGCAGGAATGAAAAAGTAACCGATGGCTGGCTATTGATCGCAGTCTGTTTGCGAGATAAAACAGTCAACGGAGAATTTTGAACTTCTAATAAGGGCATTTCTTCCCAACAAGAACGACAAAACCAATACACTTGATGTTGGCGAGCATGACGGAGCATGGGAGAGGAACAGCAAGGACAAGTATTCATAGGAGGGTTAGAAATTTTATTCTAAAGTAAAGTTTTATTAAGGGGAAACCGGGCTTAATCTTTAATACCAGGTCTTATGTTTAAATGTAGACTCAGCTTGTGAAAATTTTGTGAATTTAATATTTTTTATTTTTGACTTTTTATAAACGCTACAGATCCCCCATAGCTCCGGTGTAGAGACGTTGCATGCAACGTCTCTACACCGAGGAATGTGTAGGTAGCAAACATTTAAGCATTTCATATAACCCATAGAGTTTCGGAAAAAACCTCTAAGATAAAGATTAGTAATGAATTAGGAGGTAAACCCTCTATGCTCCGATTGATGGAGTTGCATCGACAACGAAAAACAATCGCTGTATCTCGACCTAAATCCCTTCAAAGGTGGTGGCGTCAGTGGCGGAAGTATTTTTATCGTCGCTTTATCCACCGCCAAGGTAAACCCGAATATTTAGCGAGAGGTTTAGCGATCGGGGTATTTACAGGCTGGTTTCCGTTTTTTGGTCTACAAATTGTTTTCGGGGTTGGTTTAGCGACCCTACTCCGAGGACATAAATTATTAGCCGCCGTTGGAACTTGGATTAGTAATCCGATCACGGCTATTCCTATTTATTGGTTTAATTTTCATATTGGTCAATGGTTATTGGGTTTTCCCACACTTTCTTTGGAAGAAGAACAATCATTATCCTTTGATAATATTCTCAATTTAGGTACGGATTTAATCATCGCTTTATTGGTCGGATCATTCACCGTTGGAATTATTTGTGCAATTATTAGTTATTGGGGAAGTTTATGGTTAATTCACCGTTGGCAAAAGGTAAGAGGAAATAGGTATCTTCGCAAATTCTAAGATACAGCAATCGCCAGCGAGGATACTGGCACTGCTGTCACATATCAAATTCAATTAATTTAATCATGCTATATTTTAGACAATGCCCCGTCCTAATACTTTTCTCTTTAAAGCTAACACACGGGGACGCGCCCCTTTGCCGGAAAAACCCAACCCTTCTCGAAAGATTTCCGGCATATAAAAACGAGCTATATCTTCTTTTTCTTTATCTTCATAAATCACTCCCATGTCCTCTAATATTCTAACGGTTGTTGGTTCCATATCAAACTTTTCTACAGCAAAAGGAATGCTGCGTAGTTCAACAGAATATTGTCGTAGTGTCTCAACCCATTTTTCAAACTCTGGATATTCTTCTTTTGCTTCCTCTACTTTCTTTTCACTACAAGGTTTTAAAGCTTTACGGATTGATTGGGGCGGTAAAAGTCGGCTAGTAGACCATTTTTCAAATTGAATATTGTTGGATTGTTCCACTGTAATTTTAGCCGCATTATACAAAAACCGAACAATATCTCTGGCTTGTAATCTGCCATTAAAATCTGTTAAAGCAGCAAATATCCAAGCATAAGAATAGGCTTCTTTAGAGTGATCAGAACCCAACCTTTTACCCCATAAATCTTGTAGTTTGTCTATCAAATCTTCTCGGCTCAAACTTTCTATATTAATTTGCTCTGCACCCATTATTTTTGATTGAGCGCAAAGCCAAAAAACTAGCTTTAGAAAAGAATCTTGATCCCATAATAAATCATAAGAACGGTAAAGATTTTCAAACTGTCCTAAATTTTGAGTAATCGTATAACGGAGGAAATCTCGTCGTAAGAAAATGATCACGCCTAAATTAGATTGTCTGATTTCAGACAGCTTATTAGGTAAATCTTCAATCAAAGATTTTAACGCGATTTTTTGTTGAGAATTAGCGGCAATATCAGAAAAAATATCTTCTAATCCATCAAATAGAAAAATGATTTTCAATGATTTATCTTTTAATTCATGATTGATTGTAGAAAGACTAAGAGAACTGGTTTGATCAACATTAATCCCGATCACTCTTGCCATCTCTTTAATCCAAAATTCTGTCCATTCCGGTTCACTCCAAGCTGAGTTATGAGAAATTGCTCTTTTGATTCTATCTACACAATCTGAAGATTGAAAGCTCTGCTGGTCACCAATCACCATTTGAACTTCATTTCTAGCTTCATTGATAATATTTTTTGCCTGGTCACTCAGTTTTCCTGATTGCAACAGAGGGAAAATATAAGTTTGTGAAGTTCTTAATGGTTGGGACGGATCAATCTTTTTTAAAAAATTTTCCCAATATTTAAAGCGGGATAACTGAATATAATTAAAGGTTTTACCCGCCCCTTTAGCACCAATTGATACAACACGGGGTAAGTCATCCTGAAACTGAGTTGCTAAATTTTTTAAGGGTTCTGTCACTAATAAATCTTCCCCTTCACCCTGTTCAGCATATTCGTACTTCTCGCAGATTTGCATAAGTTTCTGAACTTCAGATAGGGGATCAGATTGATTAGTCATTCCTGAATTTAAGTTCTGATTTTCCTGCTCATACAACTGTTCGTTAGCCCACTCAAAAGCCACTTTCATGACTGAAGTTGGTCTAAGTTTTGATCGGGCTTCTTCCCAATTATTAATATAAAGTAATTCCTGGGCAAAATAAGTTTCTTTGATTTGTAGTCTTGTCGAATATAAATTATCTTCTTCAGATTGTATATAAGCAGACTGAAATCTCACCAAAGCATCCTCAAAAGCTGGTAATTGTTTGAGTTCTGGCGTGAGCATAGTAAGGATTAAAGATGGATCATAATATTGTTGATCATTTATACTATTTTCTGGCGGTGCTACGCGACCAATTTGTTCAAGCACTAAACTTGTACCGCTTATTGATTGTTCTGTAATTGTTGTTATAATAAAACGCTGAATTCGGGGATCAAAAATAATCGGACTCGATATTTCACTCAAACCTGCTCTGAGATCAATAAAAATATAATCTGCACCAACAGCATGACCTAAACGATGCAGCGCATTTCCACATTCCCAAGTTCCATCTAAAGTTCTGACTAATTGTTCAGGAAGAATGGGTGTATCTAAAAGTTGATGATCATTGAGACAAGCAGGTAAGAAATATACCGTTGACTTTCCTTCGGATTTAGAAGATTTTTTGATTTCTTTTGCTAAAAATGAAAGGGTTTGTTCTCGGTCAATTGGAGAATAATGATAGGATTCTAAAAAATCAATAAATGAAAGAGTAGGTTGTTGTTTTTCAGCACGATTCCAATAGGTCAAACCCGGAGCTTCTAAATCGGCATCAATGACTAATATCGTAATTGCTTTATCTATTTCTTTAGCTCTTTCTAACAAGGCAAAAAGATGGGCAGCTAAGTGTAGAGTTCTTCCCACTCCACCTTTAAAAGAATAGAATGCAATTAAACCGGGAGGAGTTTCATATTTTTCAGGAAGATGAACTGATTTTGATCTTTCTGCTATTACTTCGGGGTCACTTTCAAGATAAGCAATTTCTTCCCAAAAGGGACGAACAACAATATTTTTTTCATAAAAATTATCTTCTACACTAAATTCTACAGGTAATGTAGAATCACCTATATCAAGCTGAATAATAAATTGTTCCTCTTGATACCAATCACCAAACCATTTTTTTAAAATAGTATTAATTTCAGGTTTATACTCATCGTTAATAATACCAATCTCTAAAGCATCTGAAAAACAATTAATTCTGACAACTCCATTAGGTAATTGACTCCCGTAACTTGTTTCTCGACGAATCACCCTTTGCACATCAAACCAGGTCAATAATCTCATGAATTTCATCGGTTAAGCTCCTGTTCAATAAATTCACAGATTGTTAACAGCTTTCCTTCTAAATCTTCATCTGTTGAGCTTTGTTGTTCGCTTTCATCACCCCACTTTTCTAGTTTACCACCATAACGCCACATTTGATTAATTTGACCTGGCTTTAATCTTCTTGATATAGTATTATCTAGCTTGTCTGTTATATCTGACATACATATAATATTATGTAACTTTAAATCGTTACCATTATTCAGCAGATCTAACAATTTATTGATGTTATGTCCGTCACGGTAAAGATCGGGACAATCATCAGTACATTCTCCTAGATTTCTTTTTATATAAATTGCCTTTAAACCACATTCAACAGCGTAAAATAAGAATAACCTATGAGCATTAGTTTTAACTTGTGCTAAATTATAAGCTGACCTATTTTCTCTCCATGCGCTCTGCATTTCTCTCTGACTAAATGGTATTATATTTACATTTCTTCTACTCAACTTTTCATTACCTCCTAGATTATAAAAATTAATTAACGGATCAGAATATAGATAATCCCCCCTGCTACTCAGGAGGGATTGAATAATTTAAACCCCAACAATAGAATGTTGATAAACCTGTTCAATCACCGTTGCCAACCGTTTCATGCCTTCTGTAATTTCCTCATCTGTTGCTGTTAAACTAATGCGAATACATTGGTTTTTATGACTCCATTCTCCTTGTAAACCCGGAAAAAATGAACTACCGGGAACAACAATAACTCCGACTTCTTTTAACTGTTGATATAATTCCCAGTCGGTCATCGGTAAATCTTTAAACCACATCCAAGCGAAAATTGCTCCTTCTCCCCGATGTAAAAACCAAGGTAAATTGTTAGGCATTGCCTGATTTAATGCGGTTTCAACAACGGTGAATTTCTGTTGATAATAAGGACGAATGACCTCGGTAGAAATTTCTGATAACGCTCCAGAACCAATAGCACGCGCAGCGATCGCTTGTCCATAACGGGGGGAATGAATACACATATTGGTTTGAAAGGCTTCTAATACTTGAATTGTGCCTTCATCCCCAATCGCAATCCCTAATCGTTCTCCAGGTAATCCTGCTTTTGATAAACTAATACAATGAATAATATTATCCCCAAAAATGGGTTTCATCTCGGCAAAATTTAGGGCAGGAAAGGGTGGAGCATAAGCAGAATCAATAAAGACAGGAACCTCAAAAGGTTCTGCTAACGCTGCAATTTTTTTAACTTCTTCTTCGGTTAAAACATTGCCACTGGGATTACAGGGACGGGAGAAAACCACACATCCGGTGGTTTCATCAATGGTTAATTGACTGAAATCAGGACGATATTTAAAATGATGATTGACTTCATCAATATCGAGGCTGGGCTGATAGGCAAAAACAGCTTCAGGAATTAAACTCACACCCCCATATCCGGTATAATCAGGACTCAGAGGAAGAACAATTTTTTTCAATTTGCCCTCGGTGGTATATCCGCCAAAAGCATTAGCAGCATAAAAATAAATTGATTGACTTCCCGGTGTAATTAATACATTTTGTTCGGTTAAATTTAACCCATAACGAGAGTTAAAATCCTCAACAATAACATCAATAAACGGTTGATATCCCTGACTAGAACCATACCGACAAACGACTTCCCCATATTCAGGACTTGATAGCAATTGTGCAGTACAATCTCGCCATAATTGTTCAACTTCTGGTAAAATTACCGGATTTCCTGCACTTAAATTAATAAAATCTTTTCCCTTTCCTGATCTTAAGGTTTCAATAATATCTTTCATAATGGCACGAACCCCGGTTAAACGAGACATCCGTTCACCAAATTGTGTCAATGCAGGATTCATAGTTCTATAACCCAATTAATTAATTAATTAACATCATGCTCCTGTTATCAGGAGACAGCAGGCAGAATCATAACCCGAAATCTGATCCCCAAAACCAAGCGCGAGGGAATCTGACACCTGTTAATCCTCATTTGATCAATCTTAACCTTAGAATTGAAAATATATAGCAACCGTCAAGGTGGTTAGGACAAAGATTAATACTGAAATCCAGACTGTGAAGCCTTTTCTTACCTGTTCCCAGATCCGATGTTCCCTGTTCCCTGCTATAGAATAGTTTTCAGCCCAAATATTAGGGTTTTTTGTGTCTATGGTAATTTGGCAAGCTGATTTTTATCGTCGTCCTCTGAAGGATACAAGCGGACAACCTCTTTGGGAGTTGTTAGTCTGTGATCAGACTCGTAAGGTTGAGTTTATAGCGATGTGTCCTCAGTCCCAAGCGAATTCGACTTGGTTAGTTGAACAGTTGCAGCAAGCAATTGTTACGCAGAAACCGGATCGGATTCAAGTATTTCGTCCGCAATCTTTAAGTTTATTAGAACTGGCAGGAAAAGTATTAGGAATTTTCGTCGAACCTTCTCGAAATACGGTGGCATTAAAACAGTGGTTAAATGAACGTTCTCAACACTATTCTGAGCTAGAATATTATACAGGTGAACCTTATGAACCTGTAAATTTAGAACAACTGCCACCTTTACCTTTACCAGAGAATTTATGGGGCGATCGCTGGCGATTTGCTAACATTCCTGCGGGAAATTTGCAAGAATTTTTTGCAGATCGTCCGATTCCTATTCTACAAATGCCTGATCAATTTTTACCGTTTAATTTGGGGTTAGCCTCTGTGGTAGCTCTTCCGGGGATTGTGATTGATGGGGGTAAAAAATCGATGCAGTTGGCGAGATGGTTAGCGGAAATTCAACCTTTTTCTTGCAATTATATTACAGGTTCACCCGATGGATTAATTTTAGAATCCGGCTTAGTTGATCGGTGGGTTGTGGCAACCTTTGAAGATGCGGAAGTTACGGAAGCTGCTAAAATCTTTGCAGTTAGAAAACAGTTAGCCAAGGGATTACATTTTCTATTAGTTCAACCGGATGATTCTGGGATAACTTTTAGTGGATTTTGGTTATTAAAAGGGGAAATAAAAAACTAATGAGTTGAGAAATCGGGTTTCTTCAAGAAACCCAATTTCTGAATAGTCTACAGTTTAACTTCTACAGTTTCAGCAACAGATTCTAGTGTAGAATTCGGTTCAGAATTAACGATAATGCTTAAAGTTAGTCCTAAAGATTGCAGCCAACTGGATAAACTATAAATCCCTTGGCTTCCGGGTTGGTCGAGAACTGTTTTCAAACGCGATAAATGTTCTTGAAGTTGTTCTGGAGACATTTTTTCTTGTCCCAGTGCCATTGCAACATCTTGAAGGGCAGATAATAATAATTCAGGTTCAGGATCTTTTTCTTGTAAAATTGCCCAAAGATATAATGCGGCTTCAGATGGATCTTTGAGAGATTCAATTAAATAGTCTTGATAATTTCTAGTTAAAGGTTGCATTAAACCGTCTCCTGTAGTCTTCCCAGTAAGTTTTAGCTGTTCTAATATCTTCTTCTTGAGTGCTTTAATTTATTATAATTGATCAATGTAAAATGAATAGGTCAGATGATTGGGGAGGAATAATCCGGGGTGTTTGACAGTATTTGTAAGTTTCTGGCAGAAAATTTTTCTGAAGATTTGGCGAGTTGGTTGTTGGGTTCTCCCGTTGCATTAACTGAGTTGAGTCCCCAAGAGTTATCATTAGAACCAATTCGTGCTGATTCCTTGATCTTACTACAATCGGATGATCTGGTCTTGCACACAGAATTTCAAACCGAACCCGATGCTAAAATCCCCTTTCGGATGTTAGATTATCGAGTAAGGGTCTATCGCCGTTTTACTAACAAAGTCATGCGTCAGGTGGTGATTTATCTGGGTAGAACTCATTCTCCTTTAGTCCAAGAAAATAGTTTTCGCCTGGAGAATACGTTTCATCAGTTTGAGGTAATTCGTCTTTGGGAACAACCCCCTGAACGGTTTTTAAATGTAACAGGATTGTTACCCTTTGCGGTACTGAGTCAGACCGATGATCCGACAATGATATTAAGTCAAGTTGCTGAAGTAATTGAGGGAATTACCGATCAACAAGTTCAAAGTAATCTTGTTGCTGCTTCAGCAATTTTGGCGGGTTTAGTTTTAAATAAAGATACTGTGAAAAGACTTTTAAGGAGTGATATTATGCGAAATTCAGTCATCTATCAAGAAATTCTACAAGAAGGGAAATTGGNATTGTTAATTTTGGATGAATTATGCAACGCTATTTTAAGATTTTAACCTTATTTTGGGAAACTGCGATCGCCGCCGAACTGGAATATCGGATTAATTTTTTGATTTCTGCTATCACCAGTTTAGGTAGTTTAATTGGCAGTATTTTTAGCTTATTTCTATTTTATAGAACGGGTTATAGTTTTGAAGGATGGAGTTGGGAAGAAGTCTTAATTGTTCTCGGAATTTTTACAATTTTACAAGGATTTTCAACAACAATATTAGTTCCTAACTTAAACCGAATTGTCACCCAAGTTCAAGAGGGAACCTTAGATTTTGTCTTACTAAAACCCCTTAGTAGTCAATTTTGGCTGTCCACTCGCATGATATCGCCTTGGGGAATACCCGATCTAATTTTTGGCTGTTCAATTATTGCCTATCAAGGGAATAAACTAGGGTTAACAGCCAAAGATTATCTAGCCAGTTTATTACCTCTTTCCTTTGGAATCATGAGTTTATATAGTATCTGGTTTATCCTGGGAGCAACCAGTATTTGGTTTGTTAAAATTTATAATGTTACTGAGGTATTGCGAGGATTATTAGAAGCTGGACGATATCCAATGGTGGCTTATCCAATGGCTTATCGTTTCTTTTTTACCTTTATTGTTCCCGTCGCTTTTTTAACCACAATTCCAGCAGAATCAATTTTAGGACGAACTGAAATATCCTGGGTGATGAGTTCAGGATTATTAGCTCTAGGATTATTAATCATTTCCGCCAAATTTTGGCAATTTGCCTTAAAATTCTATACCAGTGCATCGAGTTGAATTATCCGATAATCTCAATTAAATTGGCGATTGTAAATAGTAATTCATGAGCTTCTATCGGTTTCGCTAAATGAGCATGAAACCCGGCGGAGAATGCTGCTTTACGATCTTCGGCTTTAGCATAAGCTGTGAGGGCTAAAGCGGGAATTTTTCCACCTTCTTCTGGGGGTAATAAACGAATTTGACGTAATAATGAATAACCGTCCCCCTGGGGCATTCCAATATCACTGACTAAGATATGAAAAGGGGATGTATTATTAGTTTTTAACGTATTTATTGCTTCTTCTGCACTCCCTACTGTCACCACATCCGCCCCACAATTTTGCAAAATATGAGCAACTAAATCACGAGCATCTACTTCATCATCCACCACTAATATTCGTATTCCCTTTAACTTCAAACAACTCTCCAGCATCAAATTATTTTCACTCAGAAAATCCTCATTATCCTTTAACAAATCCGATGTCATCAGTGGTAACTTAATCGTAAATGTTGCACCCTTTCCTAACCCTGGACTCTCAACACTAACGCTTCCTCCATGCAGTTCCACTAAATGGCGCACAATTGCTAATCCTAATCCTAATCCCCCCTGTTTGCGAGTAATTGAACCATCGGCTTGACGAAAGCGTTCAAACACAAAAGGTAAAAAGTCCGGGCTAATTCCTTGTCCGGTATCACTGACTTGAATTTCTGCATAATTCACCGTCTCAACTTGCTTAATATCGGCTTCTAAAGGTTCTTGATTTAAGGAAAGTTGAGGGTCTGAATTAGAACAGGAATTGTTCTCTTGAGACTTGTCGAGTCGGACTTGAATTTGTCCTTCTTCTGCGCTAAATTTCACCGCATTTGTCAACAGATTCCAAATCACTTGTTGTAAACGGTTGCCATCCCCTAAAACAATCCCAATATTAGGCTGAAGAGAAACATGAATCGTAATATTTTTCGCCTCAGCAGCCGGACGCACGGTGTCAATTGCCGCTTCAATAATAGGAATTAAAGAGGTAGGATTAAGAGTTAAATGCAATTTTCCATTAATAATTCGAGAGACATCTAATAAATCTTCAATCAGTTGAGCTAAAGTTCGGGTATTGCGATTAATAGTTTCTGTGGCTCGATTAAATGTTTCTTCATCTAAATGTTTCGACATTAACAGTTGTGTCCATCCTAACATAGCATTTAAAGGCGTTCGTAATTCATGGGAAAGCGTGGCTAAAAATTCATCTTTGAGGCGGTTAGCTTCTGCTAATTGTTCAGCACGGGTGCGGAGTTGCGCTTCTAATTGTTTGCGATTTGTGATATCTCGTAGGGCTGTAACTTGAACTTCACGCCCTTTATAAACCTGGGGACGACCGATAATTTCTACATAAAAATTTGTCCCATCTTTTTTGAATCCCATAGCTGAATATGGAGCTTGTAAATTATTTGTGATATTGTGTAAAATTAAAGCTTGACTCTCCGGGGTAACAAAATCCAGAAAAGAAGACCCTATCATTTCTCCTAACAAACAATCAAACATAATTGCTGCCCCTTGATTGGCATCCAGAATAATACCATTTTCATGAATAATAATCCCATCAAATGTTGTTTCAATTAACGTTCTAAACCGAGCTTCACTTTCTTGTAATTCTTCTTCGGCGTGTTTGCGTTCGGTAATATCTTCATAGATAAACACCACTTCTCGAATTTGACCAATTTCATCCCGCACCGGGTAAACATAGGCTTGTACCCAGCGTTGAGCATACCCATAAATCGACAATTTGGGGAAGGTTTGATGGGGATCATATAAAATCGGAGGAATGGCAACGGCTTCCCCAGCAAACCCCCGTTGAATATAAGGAATGATCCCTTTTTCAATTAATTGTTGATCCGCTAAAAGATTGTAGTCTTTGATGTCTTCCCCTTTAATTCCCCAGAGGTCTTCCCAGGCTCGATTGACACGCTGAACAAAACCATCTAAGGATAAAATTAAAATACTCAGAGGAGATTGTTCAATCATCGTTCGATATTGTACTTCTGAACGACGTAATAAGGCTTCAGCTTGACGGCTTTCCGTGCGATCAATTGCTACACCTCCAACTAATGGTTGTCCGTAAGCATCCCAAATTGGAAATTGATAAGCTAAAAATTCTCCGATTTTTCCATCTCGTCGAGGAATAGAATCAATTACTTCTAAAACCCGATTTTCTGAAGCCACAATAGAAATTTCCTCTAGGAATTTTGAGGCTAATTTTGGGGGAAACAAATCAAAGACCGTTTTTCCTAAAGCATCCTCTGAAATGTTAAAGGTTTGGGTATAACTTCGACTAAAATACAACATTCGACCTTCGAGATCGCAAATCCAAGCCACCGCCGGACTATAATTCATAAAAGCCTGAAATCGGGCTTCACTTTCTCGCAGGGCTTTTTCTGATTTTCTCAATTCTGTTGCGTTTTTTTCAGCAATGCGTCTGGCTTGAATTTGCGATCGCATTAATCCAAATAAAATCAGACTCACCAAACTCCCTGATAACGCAATATAGGGAGCCATTAGACGTTGAGAATTAAAATCTAATTCAGGACGAGAAGTATATACAATTGTCCAAGTTTGTTCGGCAATTGAGATCATTTTCCGACGTTCAAATCGGGGTTTGAACCCAAAGGAATGATCAGGATTAGAATCATACAGGAGATGAGCCGGAGTAATCGCTAAACCATCATAAATTTCAAAATCAATAAAAGATTCTGAATTGCTTCCAAAAAGCCCTTGCATCAAGTCACCCATCCGAAACGGACTATAAATAAATCCCAATAATTTCTGTCGTCTTTCTATAACAGTTGGGGGAATAGAATTGCCTTGATAAATCGGGAAATAAATTAAAAACCCCGCTTGTTTATTCGCATCAATTTCTTGTCGCAGTGTCACTCGACCCGATGCCGCCGGGAAGCCGCCGTCTCTGGCGCGTTCCATTGCCTTCCGACGCACAGGTTCACTAAACATATCATAACCAATCGCAGCTTGGTTACGTTGATCTAAGGGTTCGAGATAGATAATGGCATGATATTCGGGTCGATTATCATCAGGATGAATCGCAAAGTTAGAGATTCCTTCTGTTTGCATTCGGGCAATTAATTGCTCTTTTTCAGATGCTAGAAACCGAATTGTAAACCCAATTCCTTGAATACCGCGATATTCTTCACGCAGTTGTAAGCGTTCCATGTAGGCGCGAAATTCTTCTCGATCTACATCATTTTGAGCCGCAAATAATCCACTTCCTGCCCGCAGTAAGGCAATATAGGTTTTAACATGATCTCGAATCAGATTTTCCGTGCGTTGAATAGAGGTATCAAATCGCAAGCGATCCTGGGTACGCGCCGTAGATTCAACATAATAAGTGGCGATCGCCGTTAGCAGCAACGTGCTTAACAGCACCAGATAGGGAACAATCTGCCGATTGGGTGATAAGAACCTATAGAGCCATTTACGCTTCATAGAGGCATCATGGAACATCTGTTGATTAGAACTGCTGGTGGACGAGTCATGCTCTGGGTTTTGGGAATGATTGCTGTTGCTGAGAGGATCAGAATGACAACAACCTATTTTTATTGTGATGCAGCCTTGGCTGTCATGTCACAAGAAAAACATGGGAAGGTTGGAAGCCTCGTCTATAAGCGAGCGAGGAGGAAAACCGACTAAGCGCGGTTTTAACCGCCTGAGTTCTTTTAAAATCCATAAGAATAACCATCCTTTTTATGAANTAGGCTGGTCAGCTATCTAAAGTTGGAGGCATGAAGCCCCGTCACAAAGAGAGCGGGGTGCTGACATGAATTTAACAAAAACGGATATTTTCTAACCGGAGCCAGACTCTATTATAGCAGTTTCAATTTCTTTGTTCATTTTGGAATTGAGGGACAAGAAGATCAAGCAGAATTAGGGTTTGTCTCCTTCATGTGGAAAATGAATTGAATCCGTCCATAATTAAAATCAATTCTTGAAGCTTAAGGGCGAAAATGGCGATCGCTATTTTCCAGAAGATAAAGCGCGATCGCTATTTCAAATCAAACTCATAAAACGGCTAAACAGGAATTGAAATATGTTGCAAATCGTAATATTATACCCTAATCAACCATCACCCTAATATTTTTAAGAAAAAGTGTAAGGGCGAGTCGAAGCTCAGATTGATGGGAACTCCGATCTTATATAGTTTCGCCCCTACTTACAAACCCGCTACCACATCTTCCAACAGGGATGCTACCGGATTGAGTCTAAATCAGGCTCCTCTGAGTCACTCAAACGGATTGATTAACCTAGAAAACCCGAATTGAGGCGCGTAGGATACATCTCTCTGCTACTGTGAACCCATTATCGCTATAGGACTCTGGATTTGAAAATCGATAAAGTTAACAAGTTTGAACCGTAAAAATACTGATCCATACTGATTCGATGATTTAATCCCTTAACATACATACTTTGTGCATTTTGTCAATATATATAAGTAGCGATTTTGGGAACAAAAAGCTGAAAATAGACCCAAAATTGTAGCCAATATTTTCGGAATTATGCTTGATTCCTGTTTACAAAAGTTTTCACAACTGTTAATTACTTGTGATTTTCGTCACACAATCTAGAGAGAAGATCAAGTGGAATTGAATAAGAGGTATAAAAGTTTTGGGAGTATAAAACTATGTTTATCAATCTTTCTTGGAGAAGACCTGTTGCTCATCCCCGTCTGGAAAAACCCACCGTAGAAGCTCCGATTCTGACCCAGACTCAAAGCAAAAGCCTAGCAAAAAAAGGACAATTAGTGGCGCGTTGGGTAAAAGATGAAAATTCTCGGCTTTTTTGTCAATGGGTGAATGAGGAATTCCATCTATAAAAATATTCAACAATTTATGCAAGTGCAAAGTACAAACCGATCAGGACACTCATCTCCTGATCGGTTTCAACGTTTTTATAGCTTTATATCTTTTAAGCTACTGCGAGGATTAAACGTGCGACTGGCGCGAATTTTTTCATAATATTCTCGTTCATTAGAACTGAGTTCTTTAGGGGGCACCACCACAATTTTGACTAATTGATCGGTGCGACCTCCTGCTTTGGGTTTTGGCCAGCCTTTCCCCCGCAACCGTAACGACTGTCCTGAACGAATACCGGGCGGAATATTCATCGTCACCATACCATCGGGTGTGGGCACTTCAATCGATGTCCCTAAAACCAATTCATCGGGGGTTACAGGTAGTTCACAGACGAGATTTTCCCCGTCAAATTGAAAGAAAGGATGGGGTTGAATTTCCACTTTCAGATATAAATTCCCCCGTTGTTGGCTGTAGGGATCAAGTTGACCTTGACCTCGAACTCGAATTCGGCTTCCGGGTTTGACTCCGGCTGGAATCGTGACTTCTCCCGTTGCATAGCGTTTTTGAGTCCCATGAAACGCTTCACTGAGGGTGAGGGTAATGATGGCTTCTGTGTCAGCGACGGTAGAGGGATTGCGAGAATTAAATCCAGAGGAAAAATCATTATTGTAGGGACTGCCACCGAATCCCGATGGCCCTCCAGTCTGGGGACGATAGGAATAACTGCGACTGCTACTACTTCCGGGTCTAGCTCCGGCGGCACCCCGACCTAAAAGCGCGTTAATAAATTCATCAAAACTGTTAAATTCAGTAAAATCAAACCCGCTAACGTCGGCATTAGACCCGGCACCACCGGGCCAACCTGTACTTCCGGCTTGGTTCCAATATTGACCAAATTGGTCGTATTTGCGGCGTTTATCGGGGTCGGATAACACCTCATAGGCTTCGTTGACTTCTTTAAAACGCGCCTCAGCTTGTTTATTCCCCGGATTCATGTCCGGGTGATATTTTCGGGCTAGTTTCCGGTAGGCTTTTTTAATATCATCGGCCGTTGCGGTTTTGTCTAGTCCTAAAATGGTGTAGTAGTCTTTATAGTCAGTCGCAGGCATTCGTCCCCTCTCCTCAATGAGCGTGATCCCTAGGCCACTCGTTTTGTGACAGTATGCTTCTTTGTATAGGGTATCAAAGTTAAAAACAGGATTGGGTTCGGTTGTTGCTGATCTGGCGATCGCAATGTCCGAACTCCTATAAATTGACATCTCCAGGGAAACTTCATCCAGGATGGTCACCGAATGGGTAGGATCAGTAAATAGAGTTAAAAAACTCGGTAATTAATACCGTTATCAGGAGAACCGTTTATGAATCTGGTTTTACTCCAGAATGGATTAGATAATATTTCTTTTGCCATTTTGTTTACCACTCTATTGTTGTATTGGGTGGGGGCTGCATTTCCCAATATTCCTTATTTATCGGTATTAGGAACCGCAGGAATGGCGATCGCTAATCTCTGTATTGCCGCATTATTAGGAGCCAGATGGATTGAGGCGGGTTACTTTCCGATTAGTAATTTATATGAATCCCTGTTTTTCCTAACTTGGGGCATTACTACAATTCATCTAATTGCTGAACAAATGAGTCGTAGCCGCTTAGTTGGGGTTGTCACCTCTCCGGTAGCAATGGGAATTGTCGCATTTGCCGCCTTAAAATTACCGCCTCAAATGCGGGTTGCTGAACCTCTAGTCCCGGCGTTAAAGTCTAATTGGTTGATGATGCACGTCAGCGTCATGATGTTGAGTTATGCAACCTTAATGGTGGGTTCTCTGTTAGCGATTACCTTCTTAATTTTGACACGAGGGCAGGAAGTAGAATTGAGTGGTAGTTCTCTGGGAACTCGGATTTCTCGAAATCATCAAAAACCCGTTACTGATTTAATCAATTATTCTCAAGAAACCGTTGCGGAGTCTAGCCCCAAAGGGTTCATAACCAATGGTAATGGCACAACAGCCGTGTTAGAGTTTGTCAAAACCACAGACAATCTTCAATCTGCTACACTCCTTTCCCCCCAGCGATTAACTTTAGTGGAAACTATTGACAATATCAGTTATCGGATTATTGGATTAGGATTTCCGCTTTTAACCATTGGTATTATTGCCGGGGCAGTTTGGGCAAATGAAGCTTGGGGTTCCTATTGGAGTTGGGACCCTAAAGAAACTTGGGCATTAATTACTTGGTTAGTTTTCGCAGCCTATTTACACGCCCGAATTACTCGCGGTTGGCAAGGTCGAAAACCTGCTATTTTAGCGACGACAGGATTCGTTGTGGTTTGGGTGTGCTATTTAGGAGTTAATCTATTAGGAAAAGGATTACATTCCTACGGTTGGTTTTTCTAAATGAATTTGAGGGTATTCCCTCGTGCAGCAGACAATTTACAGGACATAAACATGAGCGATTCCAGCTATATTCTCAGTGATGATGATGTGATTAATACCAGTGAAAGTGCATTGATGTTTCAATGTACATTTAAAGCCAGTGAGTTCTTGTCGATTATGGAATCTAAATTAGAGGAGGAGAATTTATTTAAAGAAGGGATCGAGTGTCAACTTTTGCGTCCGGGTCAATCTTGGCAAACTGGAAAGTTTCGGATTTGTTTAGAATTTTGCCCCGATGAAGCCGAAGTAGAATCAAAAGGAGGCGTTCCCACTTCTGAATATACTTCTCCCACGGTTCCCTCTGACTCTAATTCTGATCTTCCACCTTTTATTAACCGACCCACAAAGAGTGTGGGAATGTGGAGTTAATCATTAGTCGGAAATTCAACAAATTTTATTAATGTTCAAAGTTCAAAGTTCAAAGGATTGAATTTTGAATTTTGAACATTTTTTTAGGAAGTTCAGAAAAGAAAGTTGATATAATGATTAGATAATTGCTCAAAATAGTGATTAAGTGTGTGTATTGAGGAACGTCTCAGGTTAGATGCTCAATCGATTCGAGAACAATATCTCAACAAAAGGGTTCGTAAAGGCAATGTTGCCGTGATAGAGGTACATCTTATAAATGGCATATCTTTTGGGGTGGGAGCAACTTCTCGAACAAAAAGCCCCATTCCTAAACCTAAACCTAAATCAGAGGGAGGTCAATTTGATCCCATTATTCATGAGGGTTATTTGAGGGATCACGATGCTGAATATAAAGCCCTTTCAGCAGTAGCCGATACCTTGGAAATGTTTGATAATGATCAAGTTGAAGGCAAACTATATTTATACACAGAAAGAATTCCCTGTAGAAGTTGTTGGGGCGTGATTGATCAATTTAAGGAGAAGTTTCCCCAGATTGAAATTGAAACATTGTGGGACTTTCCGAATTAATCTTAATCTATACTGAATCTAACGAGGAAAAATAAACCATGACACAACTATCTTATCAGCATCCAGAGTTTAAACAATCTAAAACTACAAAAATTCCTGATGTTTTGCAAAATGCTATTAATGAAGTGTGGCAAAAACAGTATAAAGAACTGGATGAAGAAAATGCCGATCCCAATAATAATTTAGAAACTGACGTTCAGAAAATTCTGACTGTTTTAGACAGTGATGAAGATCTTTTAGGTTATTGTCGTTATATTTGGATGGGAATTATTTTAGGTTTTGCCACTAAGCCTACAGTCACAGCTTACTTACCCAACGATCTCAGACCTTCATTAATTTTGAAAATAATTAAAGGATTTTTTTTTAGAGAACAAGCCAAACAATTATCTCACAAATTCAACTCTGTTATTCCTGAAAATTTAGAATATTCTCAAACAATTTCACAGCTTTGTGAGCAGTTATTTCCTCATAAATTTGAAGGATCACAGGCACTTGATGAAGCCTTAGATGTGTTTTGGAATCTACTCAGATTGATGGATTATAATCTAGCAGAGGAAGCCCTTTTAGAAAGTTTAGATGATTGTTTTGACGGCTATGCAATTTTTCCCGGTTCACAACACAGACGAGATTTATTTAACTGGTGGCTTTTAGATGTAGTTCCGGCGACATGGTGTTTAAAATTACCTAAAAAAATCTACACTATCAAGGGATTAAAAAAGTTTACCTCAGATCAATTTTTTGAAATCTAAAATAGTAGTAAGCCCTTCAGGGCTTAGAGGCGTGAACAGATCAATTTTTTGAAATCTAAAATAGTAGTAAGCCCTTCAGGGCTTAGAGGCGTGAACGCCTCACTACAAGATGTTTATAACGGTATGCGATCGCTAAAATCCTAATAAAACCACAGGTCATAATATTAGGATTTTGAATAGTATTTTTCAATCCTTTACAAATTTATTAATTAATAATCATTGATTTGGCTAAACGACTTTGAGAAGTTTCTGAAGCCACAATATTTAGATTACTCAGGTTATAATTAAAAGGATTAAAATAAACAATCCAATTCCTCCTAATAAAATTACACCAGCCACAATAATAATTAACTTACGAATTTCTTTTTCCTGTTTCTGTTTTAACTTAGCTTCCTGTTGCTGACGTTTGAGTTCGGCTTTCTGTTGACGTTGTAATTCAGATTCTTGCTGACGTGTTAACTTAACTTCGCGTTTTTGTTGTAATTCTTCCTGTTTCTGACGTTTGAGTTCATCTTTTTGTTGGTGTTTGAGTTCAGTTTTCTGTCGGCGTTTGAGTTTGGCTTCCTGTTGATGCTGTAATTCAATGTGGTGATTTTGAATTAATTCCTCATACTGTTCATTTAAGCGAAGGCGATAAGTTTGCAAATTATCAAAAATCGAATTAATATTAATTTCAGATTGAACATTTAAAGGATTAGCAGAGGTTAAATTAAGAGATTGTTCAAACTGCATTAAAGCGTCAATTAACCGACTCCAATCATATTTTTCTATAAATTCTGTACTATCGTTCTCATCTGTCCAGTTCTTTAATTCAATTAAAATAATATCGACTAAATAGCGGAGAGCATTTTTAATCACGGGATATTGTTGAGAATCAAAGTAATATTCTAGTAACTCAACAAAATTCAATAACAACCCGCTATCAATAGCAATCTGATTCATCAAATCTAGGCGTTTAGCATATAGAATTTTCTCTTTTTTTACAGTATCTTGATTAGCAGCCAATAAAGGCAAATGATCAATTCCAGAAAAAATCGAATGATTTCTTTTTTCGTCGTTAATTTTAGTGTTTATAGTTTTTAACTCTGGTTTAATCTCTTGTATAAATTGCAAAAAATTAGAAGAATCAAGTTCAGAACTGCCAAGAGATAACTGTATTTTTTCTACAATATTGATTAGCTGATTTTTTAAGCTTAAGACTTTGGCAACATCCATTATTATACCTCCTGGCTAGTCGGATTAATTCTTATAGAACTGTAATCTAACATATTATTGAAGTTAAAGACAAGTGAGTCTGGATGCTGGCATTAACTTAATTCACCGTTAGTTAGAATATTAGGCCACTCATAAATAGATATTCCATGATTAGGAAATCGAGATAAATCTTTTAAGTCAGTCGTGACAATAATCACTTGTTCAAAAAAATCTTTTTGTCCAATAGCTTGAGCAACCAGAATAGCATCTCCATCTAAACTCTTTGGATGCGATCCACCTTTTCCTTGCTTCCGTATTTCTGCCCACAATTGAGCAGCTTTTAACATGGTTTTTCGCTCTAAAGGTATTAGGAGATTCTGTAACAAATCTAAGCGGTCAATGCTTTTATTGAGGTTTTCTAAAAGTAGATTTCGACGAAGTTCATAATCTATTATTTCTGGAATTCGCAACTCAAAATCATTCTGATTGAGATATTCCAACCATTCTCTAATTTCTACATGATACTCACGTTTTTCGTGCTTATATTTAGGATGAACTATAGTTCCTAAAGGCCCAGAATCTAATAGTATAACTTTACTCATTCAATTTTTTATAAAGATAAGGAATTAGATTTTAGAGCCTGTTCTACTAAAGGATATACTTCTTGATCATAGCCCGATTCATCTCTTGTCCATTCCGCAAAGATATTAATTAAATCATCTAAAGATCCTTTTTTATTAGCAACTTTTGATAGATGATTTGAGGAAGTGGTTTCAATCTTAGATACTTCTGTTGTATTTTCCAGTGATAGTTGAGCATCTGAAAAAGTTTCTCGGTTTTCATTACTAGACAATTTTGTAATAAAATAATCGAGATAAAATGCTATTTCTTGACTGGCTTGAGTCCCCAGTTCATTACTTACAAAACTAATAGTAACTTTTTTCAGGAGTTGAATAGCATTAATAGTTTGATCAATAGACAGATTAATAGATTTGTAGGTTTCCTCTCTCAGACCGTTGAGAACCCGATCATCTAAAATAGAAGTATCACCTTCTAGCATTGCATACATAGAATAACGCAAAAAATACTCTAAATCGTGCTGAAAAGCTTCGATTCTCTGAATTCTATACTGATTATCCTCACTAGGGATAGTATTTTCAGACAAAGAATAATCTCTCAAAACTTCATTGATAATTTGATCTGCGTTTTTAGCAATAAATCCAGCAACATGAACTCTCAGGCTGTTTGTATGAAGGTCATCTTCGATCTTTTCAATAGCCCACTTATCAATATACGTTCCTTGGCTTTCAGCTTCCCTAATAATTTCTTTAATATTTTCTATCATTGTATTTTCCCCAATAGGTGTTTTTGATAGAACTAGCTATTGCATTATAACAAAATCAAAGGCTTACTGTAGAGAACCTAACCTTTCTCTACAGTAAACATGATCCTAAATTAACCCGGATTACGCCATAAGACTTTAGGCATAATTTGGGTATTATCAACCCGTTCCTTATACTTAATGGCGAAATTCAACAGCGAATCTAACAACGAATCCGATAGGAAATGGGGTTGTAATCCTAAATCCAATAGATTTGTATTTTTAGCGTTGAAATAATGGTCTTCTAATTCAACACGGGGATTAGGAATATTCTCCACTTCCACATCTAATCCTAAAGCAATACCTGCTTTTTTAACCATCATGGCTAAGTCACCGACGCTATGTAATTCGGTAAACTGATTAAACACGCGGAATTGTCCAGAATCTGCCGGATTTTCTAATGCTAATTCAATACAGCGTACCGTATCCCGAATATCTAAAAAGGCTCTAGTTTGTCCACCTTTTCCATACACTGTTAACGGATGACCAATGGCGGCTTGAATACAGAAACGGTTTAAAGCCGTTCCGAACACGCCATCATAGTCGAGACGGTTAATTAACAGTTCATCCATCCCGGTTTCTTCTGTCAACACCCCATAAACAACGCCTTGGTTTAAATCCGTTGCTCGTAGACCCCAAATTTTACAAGCAAAATGAATATTATGGCTGTCATGTACCTTGCTGAGATGATAGAAACTACCCGGTTGTTTAGGATAGGGTAAAGTATCTTTACGGCCGTTATGTTCGATGGTAATATATCCTTCCTCAATATCAATATTGGGGGTTCCATATTCTCCCATCGTTCCTAATTTCACTAAATGACAATCGGGGAAATGTTCCCGCATTGCATACAATAAATTTAGGTTGCCAATCACGTTGTTGGCTTGGGTGAGAACAGCGTGTTCTCTATCAATCATTGAAAAGGGTGCAGAACGTTGTTCTCCGAAGTGAATAATAGCTTGCGGTTCAAACTTTAGTAAACTTTTGATCAGGAAATCGTAGTTATTGATATCCCCAATAAACAGGTCAATAGACTTACCTGTTAAATCTTTCCAACGTTGAATCCGTTGCTGAATTGGTGTAATTGGGGTTAACGTATCAATACACAGTTGTTGATCCCAGTGACGTCGAACTAAACTATCCAGAATCCCGACTTCATAACCACGGTTGGACAAATACAACGCTGTGGCCCAACCGCAGTAGCCATCACCGCCAATAACCAGGACTTTCATAAATACACTTGTTGAATCTTGATATGCCAATACTGGGTAAATTTATCAGGAAAGGGGATCAAATTTTTACCTCGTCCGCAAAACTTCTCCAGCGCACGAATTCAAATGGCCCCGCTAAGGCTCCCCACAGTTGTTCATCGGTTTCGGGGTCGTGTCCCCGGTCGTGACTAATAAAATGGTGTTCATCAATTTCAAATTCACTCGCCAGATAGCTGACTTTTCCTTTGCGTTCCACCATACATCCTTTACCCGGTTCGACTTCACCTTTAAAACTATGTCCTGTCCAATGGGTAATAAAAGAACATTTTTCTGTTTTTTTCAAACGCTCTTTTGTTAACCCTTGAAGTCTTTCCGGTTCACGGGATGCGCCATAAAATTCCTGTTCGTTTTCGATCACATAATTCTCGATTTCAATATGATTTTCTACCGGAACTAATTTCAACACCCGCACCCGATAGGGTTGTTTTAAGTTAATATCATAGGCCTGTTCCAAATACAAGCTCACCCCATCTAATAATGTTACAGGCAAAGGACGCATACAAACCCGAATATGGGCAAAAAAAGGCGGGTTTTCAAAGGCTTGCGCTTGGTTGCTGAAGTCCGCCGCCATTAATTTCCCTAATGAGACAATATCAGTGGAATGGGTCATGATTAATCAACGGTTATCAATTTCGTTTTTTAGGATACAACGGAATCAGGAATCAGGAAAGAAAATTTAGAAAGTGTTGCATATCCTCGGTTTAATGTCCGACTCTCAAACTCAATAATAAAAACTCAGTGGTATTTTTATCATCCTCACTCATTAATACTAAACTTTGACTTCCATCGGGTAAACGAGATCCTAATGTCATTCCGCTTAACTGTTGTAAAGGAATTCCTAAATCTTGTAAATCAAGTAATAATTTTTTCCGCACAGGTTGTACTTTGATTCCGTTTCCTTTTAAACTCTTAATGCGGGAAGTATCCGTTGCATCTCCGGTGAATAATTGATAAATTTTACCCGTATTTTCTGATTGTTCTAAACTCAGTAAGGTTCCCCCTTGACCTGCGGTAATATCAACTAATTTTTGAGAGGTTTCATCTAAAAGGTATAACATTTCTGAAACCAAAAAAGAGGCTCGATCTGCTATTACATAATGCAATAATCTTAATTTAGTGGCATTTTCTGGATCTCGATCTTGAATTAACGGTTTTTCGGTGACTGTAAATAACCGAAACGGATCTCGACCATCGGGACTAAAGCCATCGGGAGAAATTGTTAACGCTTTAAAACCAAATTTGGGTTCGACTCCTTGAGTTTGTTCGGATTCATTAAATTTGGGAACATAAAAGGAGGAAAGGGGAACGGTATTTTTTAATTGTCCTGTTTTTAAATCGTATTCAGCAATGAAGGGAGGAGTGTTAACATTTTCTAAATTTTCCGCAGCAATAAAGACTGAATGACGCGGAGAAAATGCAATACTTTCAGGATAAACTTGATTGGCTAATAGCGGTTGCTCTTGTTTGTCCTTGAGAACCGTTAATCCCTCTAGGGTAATATCTTTTAAATTAATAGATTCCGAAGTCTCTAAGTTAAAGTTAAGGGTGTAAAATTTTGCTGGAGACTCTGCTATTGCTACATCGGATAACCCATAAAATTGAATTCCGCCATCCGTTGAGGTTCCATACCCCGGAACTTGATAAGTTAGAGATGACAACTGACTAACAGGTTGATCTTCTGATAAAATTGGTTTTGAGAGTTCATATTTCCCTAAAAAATTTAAGGATAAATCAACAAACATTCGATCTTCTGCGGACACTTGCGGAATAGAACAAGCGGTTAAAAACACAAGACTACAGAATAAAATAGTCAGACCTCTAAAAAAGCGATATTGCATTCGCAACTCTAGGCGATCGCATCTTTTCCAAACTCTCAACTTTCTCGGCTCCTTAATGCTTATCCTATCATTATCCCATATTAATCCCCTATTTCTGCACCGATTTTTAGCCTTTCTAGGCAAATTTGACAACGAAAGACTGATCGGACTATTTACAAAAGGTTGAAAATTGTTATAAAATGAATCTATTATATTTTAAATCCTACACTGTTGATTTTATGATGAATCGAAAAAAACTTACTATTCAGACGATAAACTCTATTTTAATAGCTGTTTTTACAATTTTATATGGTTTAGGAAGTACCGGAGTTGCGATCGCGGAAAAGAAAAAAGAAACTGAACCCGAAAAACCCCTACTTGATGATTTTTCCCCTAACCCTTTATTCAGTAAAGAACCCGATCCTTTACTTCCTTCTCCTCCCCCAGAAGGTCAAGTTTTAGGTCAAAGTCAACAAGAAATATTAGAACCGGAATTAGTCAAACTGAATGCAGAAGCAACCGCATTATTAGCCGCCCAAAATATTCCAGGTGCGTTTGAATTATGGAATCGAGAGTTAAGAATTCGTCGTTATTTTGGATTATCTCAAGAAATTGCTGCTTTAAATCGAGTCGGCTTAATTGCTTGGAATAATAGTCAACGACTCTATATAAAATTTATCACTGAACGTTTGGATCAAATATTAAAAAAACTGCAAACTGAAAAGAATAACAGTTTAGAATTATGGCAATCTTTGGGATTAACTTTTAAGAATGTTCGGGCTAAAAATCAGGCTTTAATCGTTTATCAAACTTTATTAGAAACGGCTAACAAAAGTCAAGATATTTTAGCCGAGGAACAATATTTTAATGAAATTGCTCAAATTTATATGAATTGGTTAGATTATCCCAACGCCGCAGAAACCTATGAGAATCTGTTAGAATTACAGCAGGAAATCCGCACAATACGAGGGGATGCGCTACCACCTCAACCCCAACCTGCTACCCCGGAAAATCCCAACCCAACACCGCCAGCGAGTGAAGTGCGATCGCTGCAACAATTAGCGTTTATTTATGAACAAATTGGAGAATATTTAAAGGCGATTTCTGTTAGAGAAAGATTAGCCGGATATTATGCAAATCAACCTAATTTATTTCCCATTCCCGAAATTAAATTAGCCATTGGGGGGAATTATGAAAAATTAGGACAGTTTGAGCAAGCTGGATTAACCTATCAAGAAGCCTACAGTATTGCAACTTCTATTCAACAGTTTGATAACGCCAGTGAAGCATTAGGAAGACTCGGTAAACTCTATCGATCTCAAGATCAAATTAAAACCGCTTTAGATATTTATCAAGCTCAAGTTTTAGTCAATCAACAGACTAATAATTATTATGGCATGATGACTGCTTATGATCAAATTGGAGATATTTATTTATCTCAAAAAGCTTATCAATCTGCGATCGCAGCCTTCCAACAAGGATTAGGATTAGCACAACAGTTAAAATATCGAGAGGATTATTTTGTTAAAAAAATTGATATTGTTAATCGTCAAATGAATCGGTGAATTTTAGTAGAATTTGGCATCAGGTACACCCAATACTGTTTACACTTGAATAAAAACTCCTCTCCCCCTTCTCTTCTGTTCCCTATTGCCAATTCCCCTATCCTATAATTAAATCAATCTAGCTCATGGGTGAGAACGTGGGAATTCTCGATTTAGTTAGTCAACGCAATGTACGTCTGTTAACAACCTTTGTGGCAATTGTAGCTGGGGGTGTTGCTTGTCCTCTGATTCCCGCTTTACAAGGAATTGGCCTACTGCAATGCGTTAGTGACATTGGTACAGGACTTGCTGGGAACCTATTTGCAGGTGATCTCGGAGCTATTGTCAACAGTCTGGGACAAGAGGATATTCTCTCTAACAACGACCTCACCAAAGCCGTCGGATTAGCTGTTGGGTTATTATTAGAGTCCGTCGCCACCTCTGAACAATATCGCAGTTTCCAGAAACCTTTAAAAAAATTAGCCAAAGCCGCGCCGAAAAAGTGGCTGGAATTGGCAGAAGCCAACCGCAATGGCGAAATTAATATTATTGATCCGATTCAAGAGGAAGAATTAGTTAACCTTTTTTCTCAAACCCATAATGACTTTTTTAACCAACAGCCTTTAACTCCCGCAGACTGGGAAAGTCTATTAAAAGATTGGTTATGTCCTGAAGTCGGAATCACCTTACCAGAGGAGGTCATCACCGGAGTTGCCCAAATCTTAGCCGAGAAATTCCCTAAAGCCTTACGCGAAGTCTTAAAACAAGATGCTGAACAGGGGGGGAAAGCCTTTGGGGGGTTAATGTTATCCCTATTGGGGCAAATTTTAGCCACCTTGCGAGATCAGCCCCAACAAACAGCTAATTTAGAACCGATTCAAGCGGGTTTAGCGGAGATTAAAAACTTACAGAAGGATCATACAGAACAGTTTAAACAGTTGGGAACTGAGATGGAATCGGGGTTTGATGCCGTCTTACAACAGTTGGGAATAACTCAGGCACAAATTCAAGGGTTAACACAAACCGTAGAACAGGGTTTTGAGAGGATTATCGGCTTCTTGGAGCGAGACCAATCGAAAATTCAAGCGATTTCCTTTAGTCTAAATACCACACCCCCGGCGGTGAACTATTGGCAAGGGCGAGAACGAGATTTAGCGATTGTTAACGGTTGGTTAGACGATGAAAATAATAAACTAGGTGTGATTGTGGCGATCGCTGGGATGGGAAAATCAACCCTGGCGGCAAAAGTCTTTAACGATAGAACCGATTTTGTTGATAAATTGTGGCTAGATTTAGGGCAACGTCCCCTATTTTCGATTGTCGCCCAGGGGATTTTAACTCAGTTGGGAAAACTGTCTCCAGACCAGTTAAAAGAAATTGAAGAAACTCGTTTAACCGAGGTTTTAATCCATTGTCTGCAACAACAACGGTTTTTACTGGTCTTAGATAATCTGGAATCCGTGCTTCAGGATGAAGGTTATCAGAATTTTTTGCAACACTGGCTAGGGAAATGTCATCAGACAGAAATTCTGGTGACGACCCAAGTTGTGCCGAATTTGGTACAGGATAAACCCACAGAATTAGCCCTACAGGGACTTTCAGCAACGGAAGGAAGACAATTACTTCAAAATTTAGACATTGGAGGGACAGAGGCGGAATTGGAGGCTTTTGTGGCTAAGGTGAATGGCCATCCTCTGACCTTGCGACTGGTGGCGGGGTTACTGAATGGGGAAATCGGCGAAGGGGCGACTATTGGGGATTTAGCTGCGTTAGGAATAGCCGATATTGGGGAGTTGATGGGGCGGTTACAGGGATTCCACCGTGAGGAGGCGGTGCAGTTGGTGGCCGTGTTGGATGCCAGTTTTAACCGTTTGTCGGAGAAGTTACAACGGGTGTTGTTGTCTTTAGTGGTGTTGCGTTGGGGGTTTGATGCGGTGACGGCGACGGCTATTTCTGGGGAAACGGTGACGGAGAAGGAATTGCGGGAGTTAGGGAAACGGGGATTTTTGGCGTCGGAAACCAGGGGAATTTATACATTTCTGCCCTTGATTTTGGAGTATCTCAAGTATCGGGTGGGGGATTTAAGGGGAACGCATCAGAAGGCAATTCAATTTTATCAAAGTCGGTTTAAATCCCGTGACCAGTGGCGGACGGTGGAGGATGTGCGGGAATATTTGGAGGTGTTTTATCATTGGTGCGAGTTGGGGGAATATGAAACGGCGTTTGATGTAATTCAGGATGAAAGTTATAGCGATAATTGCATTGCTAACTTCCTCAACTTACGCGGTAACAACCAACTCCTGGCTGAACTCTATCAGGAATTGGTCGAACATCTCACCGATAAGCAAGACTGGCAATATATGGCCTCTTTAACTTCGTTAGGCAATGCTTACAATTATCTAGGACGCTACGAAGAAGCCATATCCTTTTACCAGCAATCACTAGAAATTGCACGAAAGATTGGGAATAGACAGGGGGAAGCTTCTTCTTTAAACGGTTTAGGCAATGCTTACAATTCACTAGGACGCTACGAAGAAGCGATATCCTATCACCAGCAATCTCTGGAAATTTGCCGAGAGATTGGAAATAGAGGAGGGGTAGCTGCTTCTTTATACAATTTAGGCAATGCTTACAATTCACTAGGACGCTACGAAGAAGCGATATCCTATTGCCAGCAATCTCTGGAAATTTACCAAGAGATTGGGAATAGACGGGGGGTAGCTGGTTCTTTACTCGGTTTAGGCAATGCTTACAATTCACTAGGACGCTACGAAGAAGCGATATCCTATTGCCAGCAATCTCTGGAAATTTACCGAGAGATTGGGAATAGAGGGGGGGTAGCTATTTCTTTAAACAATTTAGGCACTGCTTACGATTCCCTAGTACGCTACGAAGAAGCGATATCCTATCACCAGCAATCTCTGGAAATTTACCGAGAGATTGGGAATAGAGGGGGGGTAGCTGATTCTTTAAACGGTTTAGGAAAAGTCTATGATGGTTTAGAAGACTATCAACAAGCTCTTTCTTTGTATCATGATGCCTTGACTATTGCAACAGAAATCAAAAGTCCTCAATACCAAGCCGAAATCTGGTTTAACTTTGGTAAAACCCTAACTAAACTTAACCGCATTCCCGACGCCATAGGTGCGTACCGTAATGCTCGCCAATTCTATCAACAAATGCAACTCGATCACAAAATCCAAGAATGCGATCGCGCCCTTGAGCAACTCGAAACCCCACCCATTCCGCCATCCCCGACCCGGTGGCAAAAAATTCGTCGCTGGTTTAGTCAAATCAAGCAATTTTTCCGCCAGTTATTCTCCTAGTTTTAACCCCATATTTCGGTTAACATCAACCCCCAAATTTAATCTATGTTTTAAGGAAAATAAAATGGACTCACCGACTCAACGAAACATGATCATAACTTACACAAAAGTTAATCAAAAACAACAAAAAAACGACTTCACCTATTGGCAAAAACAACCCTATTTAGAACGCCTTGCAGCCCTAGAACAAATTCGTCAAGACTATCATCAATGGAAATATCATGCTGAACCAAGACTTCAAAGAATTTATAGAATTATTAAACAATAATGATCCCCCCTAACCCCCCTTGAAAAGGGGGGGACAAGATTCAAAGTCCCCCTTTTTAAGGGGGATTTAGGGGGATCTAATCTTGAAGGTAATCAGGGATTTTTGGCGGTCGTTGACACAATTGATAATGAAAAAACAATATCCTCTATTTTCCCAAGTCGCCCTAACAGAAGATTTACCCGAATATCACCTCAAACAAGGAGATATTGCCACTATTGTTGAGTATTATCCAATGGATAATCAAGAAGATGGGTATAGTTTAGAAGGGTTTGATGTCCCGCATATTACCATTGAAGTTGCCACCTCCCAAATTATTCCAGTTAGTCAGTATTCGAGGGAAGAAGCAATTTTAGACAAGTTACATCAGCTATCCCAAACCAGACAGCAACAACTTGAAGAATACCTAGAATTTCTATTACATAAAGAAAAAGAGGATCAAGGTTAAGAAATTCCTAAAAAAAGCAGATATTGTTATAGCTTTTCAATTATAATTGATTACAGACTTATTTCTTTGTGTCCTTGTGTCTTGGTGGTAATAATAATCCCAACCACAAAGACACAAAGGTTTTTAAGTTCCTTGACTTAACCAAGCGATCGCAATAACCTCATCGGCGAATCACTATCCTGTTGTTTTCCCCGTTGTACTTCTGCTCTTCGTGTCTTTGTGGTTCCCTCAAATTAAAGCAATATCATCCTGAATATCCTCAACCCAATTAAAAATAGGATCATTAGAATCACGGTGATAGACTTCTATATATAACTCTCGAATTAACTGTTTAACAACGGTTTTTTCGAGCTTTTCTGAATTTGTATCAGAAATCAGCATTAATATCATTTCTGTAGTTTTAGTTCCATCTAAAGCAGGTAAAATATAAATAATATCTTGTAATATTTTTGCACCCAACCTTTGATAAAATTGAACTCTGCGCTGCTTTAATTCTCGATTTTCGCCAAAATGAGGATGTTCAACTTCTAAAATCAACGATTTAGACTCTCTTTTCTCTAAATCTATTAGATATTTTAAAAATTGAGAGCCGATTTTAATATTCCTTAAATGGGGAACTGTTGCTAAATAAGCTAATAGAATAAAATCAGAACTGGGAAGGGGATATAAAATTGACATTAGGGCAAATTCTTGTTGATAATAACCGCCCCATAATTGAGCTTTTTGAGATTGAATTGCTTCCCGTATCCAATTGACCGGGACTCTTTCTGGAGACGGAAATGTTTGTTCATAAAGTGCGATCGCAACTTCAAAATCAGGGTGATCAAGATGCTGAATTTGCTTAAATTCAATTTGAGAATGAGTTGGGGACATAGGATATTTAGGTTTAACTTAATTAGGGGGCGGGTTTATAAAAGTTATTGGTGGGAAACAAAAATTATTACAGAACCCGCCCCTACAATCTGATTCATCTTGTAACCCAAACTAGAAACCCGGTTTCTAGTTCACTCAACTTAACCCTATCATAAATCTGCACACCTCTTGACAATGTAGTATAAATGTAATATTATTGACATAGATGTATATTTAGAACCCCTATAAAACCTTTATGCCTTACGAAACTTTAAATCTTTCTACCCCTAAACCAGTCCTATCTTGGGCGAATCACGATTTAGGTTCAGCAGAAACCAAAATGGCGAAAAACGTCGCTTCTTTGCCCTTTGTGTTTAAACACGTTGCTTTAATGCCCGATGTTCATTTAGGAAAAGGGGCATTAGTTGGTTCTGTAATTGCGACAAAAGAAGCCATTATTCCGGCGGCTGTGGGGGTTGATGTGGGTTGTGGGATGTGTGCGCTCAAATTACCGTTTACTACCGAACAAGTAGAGGGAAAACTCAAAAAAATTCGCCAAGAAATTGAAGCCGCTATTCCAGTGGGATTTAATGACAATAAACATATTGAAAAAGCCGTCACCAACTGGCAAGGATGGCAAGAATTTAAAGACCTGCATTCTAAGGTTCAAAACTTAGAATCAAAAGCAATTAAACAAATGGGTTCTTTAGGAGGCGGTAATCATTTTATTGAACTGTGTTTAGATGAAGAAAACAACGTTTGGTTAATGTTACATTCCGGTTCTCGACATATTGGCAATATGTTAGCCCAGAACCATATTGATACCGCAAAAAACCTAGCAAAATTAGCAGAACTTAAACTTCCTGACCCTGATTTAGCTTATTTTGTATCAGGAACTCCCGAATTTGCAGCCTATTGGAATGATTTACAATGGGCGCAACATTACGCTCGATTTAATCGAGATATTATGATGGCACGGTTTAAACGAATTGTGGAAACAGCCGTTGCGGGAGGTAAACCCACGAAAGCTTTATTAGAGGTAAATTGTCATCATAATTATTCTGAAAAAGAACTGCATTTTGGCGAGGAAGTTTATGTCACTCGCAAAGGTGCTGTCCGCGCAACAGAACAAGATTATGGGATTATTCCGGGTTCAATGGGGGCAAAATCTTTTATTGTTAAAGGCAAGGGAAATCATGATAGTTACTGTAGCTGTTCGCACGGGGCGGGGCGGTTAATGTCTCGAACTAAAGCTAAAAAAACCTTTACTTTAGATGATTTAGTTCAACAAACCCAAGGGGTTGAATGTCGCAAGGATACAGGCGTGATTGATGAAATTCCGGGTGCTTATAAATCCATTGATGAAGTCATGAAACAACAATCCGATTTAGTTGAAGTTGTGGCGACTTTGAAACAAATTCTCTGTGTCAAAGGCTAAAAATTCCGTAGGGGCTTGTGCCCCTTCTCGCCCTCTACTTAATAGTAAAAAGGCGATCGCATTGAAGAGAAGAGGGGCGGGTTTAGTCAGATTATTGCTCAGAATTGAAGATAATTACAGAACCCGCCCCTACATTTTGTTGTGGAAAAAATCCGCTCGCATTTGAGCAATAATCAACAATTAAACCGTAGGGGCGGGTTCCGAGACGAGCTTTAATGATCAGTAATTATCTCCCTAAACCCGCCCTTTCTTCTCTAGGATTGTTTTTGTTCTGTAACTAAGGTTAAATTAACCCATTCTCCTTTGTGATTATATTGACGAATTAAACGCTGTCTAAGATTCGGTTTAATTAACCAACCCGCTTCAAAAAAGAAGGGTTTCCCTAACTCTACTTTCTCAGGAATTGTGGCGGAAGCCCCATCGGGTAATAATATTACTTTAACGGGGTTTTTCCCTTGATCAAAATAAAGAATAGAGCCATCAATTCTTGCTTTTGAGGATATTTTAGTTTCCTGAACTCCAAAAGTTATATTTTGCTGAAGTTGATGATCATTATCTAATTGTAACTGCATTCGAGTTGAATAAGATTCAGGAGAACGTAAATCAGGATAAATAGTAATTGCTTCTCCTTGCCATTCTCCTAATAATGCCTCAAGCGTAAAAGCAGGATATTCAACGATATCAGTTCCCTGACGTTTTTCTCGAATTAATGTTAAACTTTCTAACAGACCATCGGTGTTGAATAGTTCTACTAAACGTAACCGCCGATTTTCATAAATAAACCCGAATTCTGCGCCAGATTGTGAAACGGGAGACAGTTGAATTGTTCCTTGAGAAAAGGCCCCATTCTCAAAAAATAAAAGATCTCGTCCCAGAGATTGATATTCTCGGACTAATTCTTTAACTTCCGGTGGAGCAGTAGGATCAGAATTAGGATAAAATCGTTTGAGGGTCAGCCGTGCTGTTTGATTGTCATTCAAACTTTCTAGGGTGAGATGACTGGGAATATCAGTAATTATTTCTCCTTGGGGTGATAACTGAGCAAAAGACCCTTGCCATTCTCCGAGGTTTTTTAGAAAATTTTGCCATTGACTGTTCATTTTGAATCCGATTATTTAATAACATTGATAATGAATCAGGATAATAAAATCATAACGCTTTTAACAGACTTTGGTTTAAAAGATGTTTATGTGGGTGTGATCAAAGGGGTGATTCATCAAATTAACCCTGAGATTAATATCATTGACTTAACCCATGATATTCTGCCTCAAAATATTGCGGCGGGACGATTTTGTTTGATGAATGCTTATTCCTATTTCCCTGAAAAAACGGTTCATATTGCTGTTGTTGATCCTGGGGTAGGAACTCAACGAAGGGCGATCGCTATTCAATTTAAAAATAGCTATTTAGTCGGGCCAGATAACGGGTTGTTAACGGGACTATTAGAACCCTTTTTAACTTCTAAAATTGATATTAACTCTAATCATTTAGAATCTCCTGAAATTATTGCGATTGAATTAAATAATCCTCAATATTGGCGAACTGCTCAACCGAGTACAACCTTTCACGGTCGAGATATTTTTGCCTCAGTTGGTGCTCATTTAGCCTCTGGCGTTCCCCTAGAACAGTTGGGAACCCCTATTGACCCCAAAACCTTAATGAAACTGTCGTTACCGTCCTATCGGTTCACCGATTTGGGTATAGAGGGATCGATTCAATATATTGATGGGTTTGGGAATTTAGTCACCAATATTCCTGGGGAAGCCGTTGCTGATAAAAATTGGTATCTGGTGATCAGTAAAGGACAGAAAAAACCCAAGAATAAAAAGCATAAACAGAAAAAAACCAAGAAGAATTCCAAACAAAAATTGAAGCCAAAACAGCAAAAATTTTCGAGTTTATCCTGTTTAATTCCGAGGGGTCAAACCTATGGAGATGTTGCATTGGGTCAATTGGTGGCGTTAGTTGGTTCTCATGATTGGGTAGAAATAGCACTGAATGGGGGAAATGCTCAACAACAATTAAACATAGATTGGGGAGCAAAAATACAAGTAATGATCCGTAATCAGTCCTAGGAGCGGCGTTAACTAGCCCCTACCAGTAATCTGTCAGATCATCTAACTCAAGACTCAAACCTGCTCAATGATTAGGGATTAGGGATTACGGATTAGGGATTGGTGAAACATCCCTACAAAAATACTGGGTTTTCTACACTTCTGGATCGCCGTTAGATTTGTCATTGTATAAATAAGTAGACAACATTAGGGCTGTGAAATGAAAAATCTTATTCAATCCTTTTATAACTGGTATCGCGTCACCCTGCGGAATACAAAATATCGCTGGGTTGTGATTTTAGGAAGCTTAATTTACTTAGTGAGTCCCCTTGATATTTCTCCTGACTTTCTGCCGATTGTCGGATGGTTAGATGATGGCGTAATTGCAACTATTTTAGTTACTGAAGTATCGCAATTACTGATTGAAGGTTTAAACCGTCGCAAACAAGCTAATAAAGCAACAGAAGTTAATGAAGTCGAGTCTGTCAGTCGTGATCAAACAGTTGTGGATGTTTCCTTCAGCTAGATCATTGTTGTTCAGAACTTAAACTAAAAGGGAGTAGAGATCAATTTGAGATTGATCTCTACTCCCTTTCTTAATATCACCACAAGAATAGATTGACAAAAATATGAATATTTTAAAACTGAGGACTAGGTGAGCATCCCTATCAAAAACTATTGTGCCATGAAGATGTGGCAAGAAGTTTTCAAAGCAAGAATCAGTGTCTTAAAAAGCTGCAACCACGAGCTAGTGATTTTACGCAAGTAAAGCAAAGTTAAGCATTGTTAAATTTTTCTGTGATCCGCAAATCTTCTCTCTAAATCATGGTAAATTTTCCGACAACGAAAGCACTAGGGTGATTGTCTAAACTATATTGGGCGATCGCATACCAATTTTATACCAGGGAATAAACTAAATTATGGAACAATTTTTAAATACCCTAAAAAACATCAATATTGATGTTTCAGGTGTCCCCATCGGCAAAATTATTCTAGTGATTCTGATCCTGACAATCACGCAGGTATTCAGACGGTTTTTGATCGAAGCAATTATTAAACGGGTTGAATATTTAACTCGAAAAACCGAGAGTACACTGGATGATGAATTAATTGCCATTCTCAAACCCGCCTTAAGTTGGCTGATTTTGATTGGGGGATTGTGGCTAATAAAGGAAATTGTGGCGGTCAACATTGGGCCACAATTGAGCGAAGCAATTACTAAAGTTCTCAACTTAATTGTTTTTTTCATCGTTGCTTATGTGATTTATCGCAGTGCTTCGATTTTCGGACAGCTAATTGCTAACGTCGTGTTGCGGACTGAAACCGAACTCGATGAGTTACTCAGACCCTTGATGCCGAAGATTTTTCAATCGACAGCCATTATCGTCATCGCAATTAAAGTCAGTGAGATATTTTTAGGACAATCCGCAGCGGCACTGGTGGGTTTATTAGGGGGTGCTGGGATTACGTTAGGTTTGCTGTTGAAAGATATTGTTTATGACTGGTTTTGTACCGTTATCATCTATTCTGATGGTCTTTATCGAGAAGGAGATTGGGTTTCAGTCTCAGGATTACAGGGTTTTGTGCAGATCATGAGTATAGGATTTAGAACTACAACTCTCCATGTTTATCAATGGGGTTCAATTGTAAAAATGCCTAACTCTAAAATGATTACAGGAATTGTAGAAAATTGGTCACAAAATCCAGGTGAGGAATTAAAATGGGGCATTAGTTTAACGCTGAAAATTGATAGTATTTCAGCCAAGCAAACCGCTAGAATCTGTGATGCAATTCGAGAAATGCCCCCATCTATTCCGGGCTTATCTAAAGAGATGATTGTTCGGTTTAGTAAGATTGAAAATAATGCCCGTGTGATTAACATCGTTGCTTTTGTTAATGATGACAATCTCTACTTTGATGCGGAGAAAAATTTGAACCTAGCCATATTAGAACTCCTAGAACAAGAGGGCATCGATTTCTTGTATGTCGATCTCCGAACCGACCCAGAACACTATAAACAAAGTCAGAAAGCAGCCAACAATTAAATCTAGCCTTCCGATTTAATCGGGGTCAAAATTTATGATTTAAAGAGAATTAGTAAGAGGGAAGGGTGATAATATTTTGATCTTTATCTTGAGTCTTAGAGCCCCCCTAACCCCTTTTAAGAAGGGTAGAACAGGATTTTAAATTCCCCTTAAAACAGGGAATTCAGGAGGATCGAATCTCATATTTAATCAGGAATTTTGGGCTTAAATTAACACAAATATATCGTGCTTAAACTTGACTTAAGCACTACACAAATTTGGCTGATTCTTTTGCTTTTTTTAATGTAAAGTTTTTAAAAGTAAATCTTGACGATTGATTTGAAGTATGGAATTATGTTGATATAAAATTAAAAAAAGGGAACGTGATGTTAACAACTTGTTTGCAAAGTATTGATAAATCTAATCAACATCTAAATCGGGAGGGTGAAGATGTTATTCAAGGATTAACTAACGAATTTAAGTATTTACCCCCCAAATATTTTTACGACGATCACGGATCAAATTTATTTGAACAAATTTGTGAGTTACCCGAATATTACCCGACTCGAACAGAAGCCTTGATTTTGAGCCAATATGCCGATGAAATTGCTCAAATTACAGGCGGTTGTGAACTGGTAGAATTAGGGAGTGGCAGTTCTACAAAAACACTATTTCTGTTAGATGCTTATCAAAAAATTGCCAATCGATCTCAATATATTCCCATTGATGTAAGCGGTGGCATACTTAACTCTACCGTTGTCAAACTACAACAAAAATATCCGACTTTCTCAATTCAAGGATTAATTGGAACCTACGAACAAGCGTTAATTAAGCTAGAATCAACCCCGGCATCATCACGGATGATTTTTTTCTTAGGGAGTTCTATGGGCAATTTTAATCCCAGAGACTGTGATCTTTTCTTAAGTCAAATTGCCAAAACATTACAACCCGGTGATTACTTCCTATTGGGAATTGATTTACAAAAACCCAAAGAAATATTAGAGCCAGCTTATAACGATAGTCAGGGCGTTACGGGAGCTTTTAATCTTAATATGCTCTCCCATTTGAATTGGCGTTTTCAAGGCAATTTTGACCTGAATTTATTCACCCATCAAGCGATTTACAATCAAGAAGATCATCAAATCGAGATGTATCTGAATTGCCAAAAGAGTCATTGGGTATCCCTAGACAGTTTAGATTTAAAAGTTTCTTTTGCTAAGGGAGAATCTATTTTAACTGAAATTTCTCGCAAATTTGATTTAGCATCTCTGCAAAAACAACTAGAGTACAAGCACCTCAAAACCGTAAAAGTTTGGACAGATCCTAAAAACTGGTTTGGGTTAATACTTTGTCAAGCTGGAAACGATTTTGTTGATAAAATTGAAGAATAAAGCCCAATTTTTGGATTTTATTTTGAGAAAACATTCATCATCATTACCCATGAACACCCTTGTATCTAATTGTCCGCCCAAACTAGATTGTTGCGATCGCCAAACTCTCCTCAACTATTTTCAGGAGGCTTGGCAACTCGAAGATATTCTCCTGAAAAGTTTAGTCGGAGAAGACACATTTTATCTGAATCCTGACCCTTTGAGAAATCCGCTTATTTTTTATCTCGGACATTCGGCGGCTTTCTACATCAATAAATTAGTTCGGGTGGGATTATTAGAAAAATCTCTGAATCAGGACTATGAAATTCTGTTTGGAGTTGGAGTTGATCCCGAAACACCCACAGAATTGAATCAAGCGATCGCTCATCTCCAATGGCCAGACCTTACTTCCGCTTGGCAATATCGAGAACAAGTCTTAGAAATACTAACAGAATTCATTGAAAAAACGCCGATTACTTTGCCAATTCTTCCCGATCATCCCCTGTGGGCGTTAATCATGGGAATTGAACATCAGCGCATTCATATCGAAACATCTTCGATGTTATTTCGCCAGCTTCCCCTAGAGCGAGTTAAACGACCTTCAGAGTGGAAATATGCCCCTTCTAAAGCTTATATTCCAGAGAATGAAATGCTCAAAGTTGCAGGCGGAATTGCAAAACTTGGCAAAGCTTTTGATGATTCAACCTATGGTTGGGATATCGATTATGGCTCACGCACCGTTGAAGTTGCACCTTTTTTAGCCAGTAAATATCTCATTACTAATAGCGAATTTTTGGATTTTGTTAAGGCGGGTGGCTACGAAAATCAAGAATATTGGGATAAAAAATCTTGGCAATGGAAAACTGAAAATAATATCCAACATCCCAAATTTTGGCGCTTAGAAAAGGGCAGTTATAAATATCGCGCCCAGTTTGATGAAATGGATTTACCGTTAGATTGGCCAGTAGAAGTCAATTACTACGAAGCAATGGCTTATTGTCGTTGGAAAGGTGAGGGAACTCGGTTAATGAATGAAGCCGAGTACAATGTCGCCACTTACGGTAATGGTTTAGGAGAAGATGTAGACCATTACAATCTCAATTTCAAATTTGGTTCACCGAGTCCCGTCGGAATGTTAGAAACCGCCAAAAGTTACTCTGGACTCTATGATTTACGGGGGAATGTTTGGGAATGGTTGAGTGATCATTTAAACCCCCTTTCAGGATATGAACCCCATTTTCTTTATGAAGACAATTCTGCCATCTTTTTTGATACTCAACATCAAATGATGTTAGGAGGATGTTGGATTACAAACGGTACAGAAGCGTTGAAATATTATCGCAATTGGTTTCGGCCCAATTTCTATCAACACGCTGGTTTTCGGATCGTTCAAGATATTGATAACAGGGAACAGGGAACAGGGAACAGGGAACAGGCAGGAAAAGAGTTCTCTATTTAGATTTTAGCATCAGTCTATGTCCTAACACCCTAGATGCGACTGCTATAGCTAATACAGTTATCGGTTTGTAGGGGCGGGTTCATCAAAATTTTAGTTGGTTAACAAAGATCTGACTGAACCCGCCCTTACCAGTAATCAGTAATCTTACCCTTAATTATTGACTCTAACAATGAAATGAGCAACCTATTAATTATCTTGGCTGAAGTTAGCCTAGTGATCATTATTTTTCTAGTTTTGATTGGGTTAGTTAGAAATTCATCCCAACTCTTAATTAAATTTTCTATCTTTAAAAGCGAAGATCCTCGAATCAAAACCCTGCGTCGTAATATCACAAGATTTTTGGTATTAGTTGGCTTACTCTTGTGTATTTTGATTGTCGGGGTGAATGGTTTTTTGCTATATCAAGGTAAAAATATTCAACAATATACATTCAATTTAATTAGCCGTATTCCCCCAGGATTTTGGGTTACCCTCGGAATCGGTATTGGTCAAAGTATTGGTGCTGTTGTTGTAGCAGTAATCGCTCTAAAACTACTGAAATATTGGCTAAAAATAGCCAGCACTCGCGCCAAAAACATCGAAACAAGCACCGCCGACGATGAAAGTATTGATGCTTTCTTTACCGCCCTTTATCAAAGAATCAGAGGCGGAATTTGGCTGTGGGTAATTATTTGCTGTACCCAATTTCTCAAATTACCCGCCATCGTTTCCGAATATCTCTATATTGCACTCCGAATTTATCTGATTATAGCAGTTGGATTACTGATTCTCAAAGCCGTCGCTGCCATTGTCGATACCCTCGATGTTCTTACTCTCAAATATTCCAACTCCGATAACCTATTGCGATTTTATGCTCGTCTCCAACACCTGATTCCGTTATTAAAACGGTGTCTGGAATTTGTTATTTATGTCTGCATCGCCACATTAGTAACACAACAGATCCAATTAATCGCCCAACTCTCCACTTTTGGTCTAAGAATTATTAAAATTATTGCCATAGTCTTCTTAAGTCAAGTATTATTTGAAGTTATCCACTTGCTCGTAGAAGAAGTAGTATTTAAAGAGCAGAATTTGACGGACATCCAAAGAAGTAGACGCTTAACTCTAATTCCCTTATTTAAGAGTTTATTGCAATACTTAGTGTATTTCACCGTTGGAATTTTTATCCTTTATACCCTCGATATTAATCCTACTCCCATATTAGCAGGTGCGGGGATTGTTGGTATTGCTATCGGTTTAGGAGCTCAGACCCTAATTAACGATATCGTCAGTGGTTTTTTTATTCTGTTTGAAAACTACTATTTAGTGGGGGATTATGTTGAGTTGAGGAAAGCCGAAGAAACCAAAGTAGAAGGGATTGTTGAAGCCATCGAACTCAGAACAACTCGTATCCGCCATCCCAATGGTCAATTACAAATTATTCGCAATGGTGATATGAGTTCCATTACTAATTATTCCAAACAATATGTTTTTGCAGTAGTAGACGTTAGCATCCCTTATGATTCTAATTTAGTTGATATCTATCAAGTTATTCAGGACATAGGACAGGAGTTAAAAGCTAATTCTACAGATATTCTGGAACCTACAAAAATTGATGGGGTAGAAAGTCTGAGCGAATCCAACTTATTGCTAAGGACATTAACTAAAGTGAAACCCGGAAAACATCTTCAGATTCAGCGAATTTTACGAAAGACATTTATGGATACCTTGTTACAGGAAAAAATTCTACTTCCGGCTAATAATGAAACTAGCGAGGATTAATTTTGCGTTTTCTAAAAATATATAGAACAGGGAATAGCTTAACTATTTGCTTTGCCAATTGCTTGAGTAATTCGATCCAGTAAGATTGCTAACAAAACAATTCCTAATCCCCCCACAGCCGCCATCCCCACATCCAAACGCCCCACTCCTTGTAATACAGTTAAACCCAGTCCGGGTACTGCAATCATCGAAGCAATTACCGACATTCCCAAAGCAAATAATACTGTTTGATTAACTCCTGCTAGAATTGTTGGTATAGCCAGAGGAATTTGCACTTCCCAAAGGATTTGTCTAGGCGTTGAACCAAAAGCATAAGCCGCTTCCACTACCTCCGTTGAGACTTGTCGAATCCCCAAATTTGTAAACCGAATTAAAGGAGGAAGGGCATAAATAATTGTAGCAATTACCCCCGGCACTTCTCCAATTCCAAATAGCATCACCACAGGAACAAGATAGACAAACGTGGGCAGGGTTTGCATGGCATCAAGCAGGGGTCTAAATACTTGCTCAAAGCGATCGCTCCGCGCACAAGCCACACCCAAGGGAATCCCGATAATGATACAGAATATAACCGCCGTAATCACTAGAGCCAGGGAAACCATCGCAGCTTCCCACAGCCCAACAAAACCAATCAATGTTAGCGCCAGTAGGCTGTAAATTCCTACCCCTTGTCCGGCAATTTTCCAGGTCATCAAACTAATTAAAAGTAGAGAAATCAGAGGGGGAATTGTCAGCAATAAACCGCGAATTTCTGTGAGTACCCAACTGATAGGAATACGAAGAGATTGGAAAAAGGGACGAAAGTGATCGACAAGGAAATTAATCGTGGCTGTAATCCACTTATCCAGAGGAATAGTGTAAAGCTCAAAAGGATTTAATAAGATATTCAGTCTTTTTAAACGTTGGCTGTTAATATTGTTCTCTACACTTGAGGGTTGTTTCCCTAGCTGATTGCTAGTCTGATTAATTTGGGCTAACCAACCCTCAAACAGGTCTTGATTTTGCTTAACCCATTCTTCCGCATGACGACGAATATCTTGGGGTTTATCTTCACCGTTTTTGATCCGATAGCTTTCCCGAATCATATCTTTATAAGGAATTTTAACCAGTTCCAAAAAATGTTTAGCCGATGGATTTTTGGCTAAAAATTTCTGATTGGCAATCACTCGATATTTACCTTGAACCATCCCCAGATTTTTCCCATTTACAGATGTATCTTTGGCGGTAAGATTTTTAATATTAGAGGCAGTAAAAGGAACTTCTAACCAAATAACATCTTGACCGACCTTCAGCACCTGACCCAGCCAGAAAGGACTATAAACATAAGAAAAAAACGGTTCTCCTTGTTTATAACGAGTTAAAGCATCAGCAATTAAGGCGGTATAATTTCCCTGATTAATTTCAACAGTATCCCGCAGTTTGTAAGCATCAAAATGATGCTCCATTTCTAACTCACAACTCCAACCGGGATCGCAACCGACTAGATCAGCTTTGCCATCTCCATCGCTATCAAATAACTGGGCAATTTTGGGATCTTGAAATTGTTGTAAGTTAGTAATTCCATATTTATCGGCCGTCTTTTTATCAATTTGATAGCCCTGCATAAGAGGAAAAAGTAGACCAACTTTCTCCAACTTTTTTGCACCGCCAGCATTTTTATAAAATTCATTATGTCCAGGTTCTCCAAAGACTGGAGCAATATCCAAATCACCATTAGCGACGGCCGTATAGAGGGCTGGATATGCTACCCCTACCAGTGGTGCTGTTTTGTAACCCAGTCTCTCCAACCCCATATTAATAATCTCAGTTTGAAATCGATCCTCAATCCAATCACTCGTTCCTAAACGAACAATAACTCCCTTTCCGGGTAGAGCCGAGTCAGTAGTTGCTTGGGCGCGGAAGCAAAAAGTAATTAAACCGATCAGCACTATTGTTGTCAGAACTAACAAGATTGATTTTTTCAGGTGTTGTTTGATCATCTTTATGAATTACGAATTGCGAATTACGAATTACGAATGTGGATAATATTTTTGGCTGTTTCATATCAGTTGTAAATTATTACAATCTATTGAGGACTGCTATTAAACTTGCTAATCCTATTGAGAACGTCAGCCTGTTCTAAAACTCCTTTAAACTTTCCGGTTTCATCAACCACAACTAAGCTTTTTTCCTGGCGATAAAGATGAAAAATATCCTCCAAAGGAACGGTTGCTTTCACCTGAGAAAAGTTGGTTTGCATCAATTTAGTAATATCTTTAACTTCTTGCTGAATCGCCTGATCAAGCTGTTGGGAATTGACAAAACCAACAGGTTCTCCGTGAGCATTAATTACATAGATTTGCTGAAGGTTTTGGCTTTGTATTTGTTTGAGTGCTACTGGCTCCAAATCTTCACCTAAAATTAAACAAATCGTTGGACGGGCAATTGTTCCCGCTTTCAGGATTTGGCCGCGATTGACATCTTGAGTAAAGCCACAGATATAATCATTTGTCGGTTGATTTAACAGTTCTTCTGGAGTCCCCAGTTGAACAATTACCCCATCTTTCATCACCGCAATCCGATCGCCCAGTTTGAGTGCTTCGGGAGTGTCGTGGCTAATAAACACAATCGTTTTGTTTAACTGTTTTTGGAGTCTTAATAATTCATCCTGCATTTCCCTTCGAGTTAACGGATCGAGAGCACTGAAAGGTTCATCCATCAGCAAAATTTCAGCATCCGTTGCCAAAGCACGAGCCAGTCCCACCCGTTGCTGCATCCCCCCACTGAGAGCAGAAGGCAGATAATCCGCCCATTGAGCCAGTCCAACCACCTCCAAGGTTTCCAACGCTTTTATCCGACGTTTGGCTTTACTTATTCCTCGTAATTTCAGCCCGTATTCTACATTATCGCCAACGGTTCTATGAGGAAATAAGCCAAAATGCTGAAACACCATTGACACTTTTGTCAAGCGAATTTGACGAATTTGTTTTTCATCCAGATGGGCAATATCCTGATCATCAATATAAATGTGTCCACTGGTTGGGGTGATCAAACGATTAATGCAACGAAGCAGAGTAGATTTACCCGATCCTGACAATCCCATGATCACAAAAATCTCACCCGAATTGATGGTAAAAGACACATCTGCAATGCCGAGCACCTGACCTGTGGCTTGCAAAATAGCATCTCGATCGGCTCCGGTGCGAAACAAATTCAGTGCAGTATGACACTTATCTCCATAAATCTTTATAAGATGTTCGATGCGGATTTTGGCTTTAGGATTACTCATGCTTTACACCATTTCTCTCGATGGTATAGCGCTACGCGCTAGGGAACAGGGAACAGGGATAATACTTCTGGCTGTTTCATATCAGTTGTAAATTATTACAACCTACTTGGGATTGCTATAGCAAGTCTAAATGATTTGTGATCAAAACCTGTAGGGGTGGCGTCCCTCCCAACCCTCTTGGTGCCTGGGTTGGAAGGGACGCCACCCCTACCTTCAAATATTATAATCCCCCTCTCGAAGGCGCGAATTGCTATATCTTAATAAAAGAGATAAACAATGATATTATCTAAACCCATAATAAAAACCCTATACAATCATGAGACCCAATCCTATCCCCCCAGAACCCGGTCAAGAATCCGTTTGGGATTATCCTCGTCCCGCTTGTTTAGAAGATACAAATAAACATCTGAAGGTAATTTGTAAGGGGATTATTTTAGCCGAAACCAATAGAGGGAAAAGAGTTTTAGAAACCAGTCATCCTCCGAACTATTATTTTCCCGCAGAAGACATTAAATTAGAACATCTAATTGCAACACCCAAAAAAGGGTTATGTGAATGGAAAGGGCGATATCAATATTACGATATCAGCATCGGTGATCAATATATAAATCATGCGGCTTGGCGCTATTTTGAACCGACCCCCGGTTTTGAGTCAATTCAAGAATATTACGGTTTTATTGCGAATTTAATGGATGCTTGCTATGTTAACGATGAGCTAGTAACCCCTCAATCTGGGGACTTTTATGGGGGATGGATTACGGCGGATATTGTTGGGCCGTTTAAAGGTGGCGTTGGTACATGGGGATGGTAAGTCATGAAAATTGAATTAATCAAAATAACACGCCATTCCTGATCAGTTTTTTGCTCAACTCAAAGATCAGTTCTAAAATCGATCAAACTCTATCTTTAGATAGATGCGAAACTAAATATAACATCTGGTATAGTTCTGCTAATTATAAATGATTTCTAGCTTGCGTTATGAATGCTACAGATCAACAAGGAGTAGCACAATTAATTCGTGAGACTCGTCAGTGTCTGAATTTATCTCAAGTTCAATTTGCCTTAAAATTAGGTGTATCTTTTCAAAGTGTTAATCGCTGGGAAAATGGGCGAACTAAACCTTTACCTTTAGCCTTAAACCAGATTAAGCAATTACTCTATCAGATGAGCACTTCGCCAGAGCCAACCCTGCGACAACGGAGTCGGGATCTTCTTACCCAATATTTTTCCGACTAAGGAGCAAAATGGGGGAAAATCGGCGTGAACACTAACCTCTCAAAAGATCTGTTCAGTGGGCCGGGAGAAATCCATCAGTTAATCTGTACCCAGGATTGGTCACAAACCCTTCTCGGCCCTCGATCACTATGGCCTCAGAGTTTACGAACAGCCCTCAGTCTGATTTTAAACTCTCCTAATCCCCTGTTTATCTGGTGGGGAAAAGAATACGCCAATCTCTACAATGATGCCTATCGGCCGATTTTAGGAACTCACAAACATCCCCAATTTCTGGGACAATCTGCCGCAGACTGTTGGGCTGAGGTCTGGGATGTTGTGGGAGAGTTAGCTGCCAGTGTGCTGCATCAAGGTCAGTCAACCTCCTCTGAAAACGTGATGCTGGTGATACAGCGTTCTGGGTATGCCGAAGAAACCTATTTCACCTTTTCCTATAGCCCGATTGTGGATGAGAGTGGGGGGGTAGGAGGAATCTTTGGTGCGGTGACGGAAACCACTCAAGAAATGATTAGGGAACGGCGACTGCAAACCCTGCGTAAAATTGCTACCCACACCACAAAGACGGAGAGCAGTAAACGGGCTTGCGAGTGTCTAACTGAGGCGATCGCCTCTGATTTGATGGATATTCCTTTCGCTTTATTGTATTGTCTAAATGAGAAAAAACAAGCTATTCTCGCCGGAACCACAGGAATAAAAGCGAGTACCTCACAACCCCTATCTCAGATTGATTTAACCCAAAGTTCTGATCCTTGGCAGTTAACGACCGTCAACCGGACAAGAAAAGGAATACTTCTGGAAAACTTAAGCAGCAGCTTTGAGAACTTACCGACGGGTGTTTGGGATGAACCTCCCGACTCGGCTATGGTCATGCCTTTAGTTGAATTGGGTCAATCCCAATTAGCGGGGTTTTTAATTCTAGGGATTAGTCCCCGACGGGCTTTTGATGATTCCTATCGGGGGTTTTTTGAGTTAATTGCCCATCATGTCGCAACAGTGATGGCTAATGTTCAAGCCGACAAAATTCAAACCCAACAGATTCAAGCCAGAATAGAAAACTGTTCCTCCCTAGCATTCCCTCAGACTCAAGAAGGTTTAATATACTGCACAGAGATTGTCGAACGAAAACAAGCTGAAGAAACCTTGCGACAAAGTGAAGAACGGTTTCGAGCGGCTCAAGAACTCTCCTTAGATGCCTTTACCATTTTGCAGAGTGTACGAAATTCAAGCGGTGAAATTATTGACTTTGAGTGGACTTATGTAAACCCAAAAGCGGCTCAACTTTTGCAACAGACCGTTGAAGGGTTAATGGGTCAGCGACTCCTAGAAGTGCTTCCAGGTAATAAAACTAATAGTGACTTATTTGAACGTTATGTGCGAGTTGTAGAAACTGGAGAACCCCACGATATTGAATTGTGTTACCAATCAGAAGGAATTGTGGGTTGGTTTCGGAATATGGCTGTTAAAATTGGCGATGGTATTGCGATTTCATTTAGCGAGATTAGCGATCGCAAATTAGCTGAAAAAGCCCTACGTCAAAGTGAAGAACGATTGCGAGTTGCCCTAAAAAGTGCGCCAATTACTTTATTTAATCAGGATCAAAGCTTACGCTACACTTGGGTTTATAATCCGGTTCTGAATCAATCCGTTGAAACAATTCTCGGTAACAGTGATTTTGATTTACTCCCGAAGGAAGCCGCAACCCGACTCACTCACCTCAAACGCCAGGTTTTAGACACAGGTATCGGAACACGGGAAGAAGTTTTGCTGGTGGTAAAGGGACAGAAATACTATTTTGATTTAACCATCGAACCCTTACGCAATAGTGAGGATGAACTGATTGGGGTGACTTGTGCGGCGGTTGATATTTCCGACTACAAACAGGTGAAATTTGCACTGCGTCAAAGTGACACCATTCTGAATACGTTTTTAAGCAGTTCTCCCATCGGTCTAGCGGTATTTGATCGGAATTTGCGTTATCTCTACGCCAACGAAACTCTCGCAGCAATGAACGGACTGCCTTTAAAAGAACATATCGGTCGCAGGCTGGGGGAAGTTGTGCCTCACATTAGGGCTGAGTTTGCACCTCTACTGGAACAAGTTATAGAAACTCGTCAACCCCTATTAAACCGTGAATTTAGGGGTCAAATTTATCCCGGTGACGAAATCCACCATTATTTAGCCAATCATTTTCCGGTTTGTTTATCCGATGGTGAAGTTTTGGGGGTGGGGGTAACGGTCATGGATATTACAGAGTTGAAACGAGCAGAAGCCGCGTTGCGAGAAAGTGAAGCCACAGCGAGTGCCCGGGCTGAGGAATTAAAAACCTTTATGGAAACGGTTCCGGCTGCTGTTTGGATTGCCCATGACCCCCAATGTCATCGGATGACGGCAAACCTGGCCGCCCATGAATTGGTACAGTTACCCTCGGAAGGGATTGTTACGGCTACGCCCGCCGATGGGCGGTATCCGTTTGCGTTCAAGATTCAACATCAGGGTCGGGATATTCCCCTGGAAGATTTACCGATGCAGAAGGCTGGACGAACTGGAGAGAATATTGAAGCGGAATTTGAGTTTGTATTTGAAAACGGGGAAGTCCGATTTATTTATGGTCGGGCGGTTCCCTTGCGCGGAGAAGTCGGGGAAATTCGGGGGGTAATTGGTGCTTTTCTGGATGTGAGCGATCGCAAACGAGCCGAACAGGAACGAGAACAACTGTTAATCCGTGAACGGGCGGCGCGGGAAGAAGCAGAAGGGGCTAACCGCATCAAGGATGAATTTCTGGCGATTCTATCCCATGAGTTGCGATCGCCATTGAATCCGATTCTCGGCTGGACAAAGCTGTTACAAACTCGCAAATTTGATTCCCAAGCAACAGCCCATGCTTTAGAAACCATTGAACGCAATGCTAAATTACAAACCCAACTGATCGAGGATTTATTAGATATTTCTCGAATTTTACGCGGAAAAATGGTGTTACATCAGGAACCCGTCAATTTAATCACCACCATAGAATCAGCCTTAGAAACTGTGAAGTTAGCCGCAGAAGCCAAGGGAATTCAGGTGCAATTTGAAGTGATTGAACAGCAGGGAATCGGAACCGTTGCACCCTTGGAAGTCTGGAGTCATTTCTTGCCGAAATCTTCTTTTACAAAACATAATATCTATGTTTTGGGAGATAAAACTCGGTTGCAACAGGTGATATGGAATCTGTTATCCAATGCGATTAAATTTACCCCATCTGGGGGCTTTGTCAATATTCGGTTAGAGTCAAAACAGGGTCAGGCTTATCTTCAAGTCAAAGATACTGGCATTGGGATTAATCCTCAGTTTTTACCCTATGTCTTTGACTATTTTCGTCAACAGGATGGTACAACCACGCGCAAATTTGGCGGTTTGGGACTGGGGTTAGCCATTGTTCGCCATCTAACCGAATTACATGGGGGAACAGTCAGCGCTGAGAGTTTAGGGGAAGGGTGCGGTGCTGTGTTTGTGGTCAAATTGCCGTTAATGGAATATGAGATAGAAGCACCTCAAGCTCAGAAACCGAAAATTGAGGGGATCGATTTAACCGGATTACGAGTTTTAGCCGTTGATGATGAACCGGATATCCGAGATTTAATCGAATTTATATTAGAAAAAGCCGGAGCGGAAGTGAGGGCGATAGGCTCGGCGCGAGAAGCACTGAATTTGATCAAAGAGTTTTCACCGGATGTGTTAGTGTCAGATATTGGGATGCCTGATATGGATGGTTATATGTTGATCACGGAAGTGAGAAAAACCTCAGCTATTCCCGCGATCGCATTAACAGCTTATGCCGGAGAAACGAACAACTCCTTAGCTCTAGCCGCCGGATTTCAAATTCACCTCGCGAAACCAGTTGAACCCGATGAATTAGTGGTTTGTATTGCTGCTTTAACAAAATGCAGATGATTATTCCCCGATCTAATATCAGTTTATAAACTGAGTTCTAAAAAGAAAAAGTGCTGTCATATTTAACAACACTTCTGTTTATAGCAATCGAACTTTATGAAATTCTCAGAAAGTTAATACCGTTGGGGAACTTTGAAAAAAATTAGGGTGTAAAAATATCACGGATCTTATCCATGCCTTCTGTAATCTTTTCTTCTACATCAGTAGAATTTTGAGTATTACCAGGATTTTTCATTTTTTCTTTATCCGCATCCCCTTGAACTACATTAAGGCCTTCATTCGTTTTAGCTTGCACATCTTTTAAGGAAGGAGGGCCACCCCGTAAGACTTGTTCAGAATCTTTTTGAATTTGTTTAAGGGCATCTTCTCCTTTAGACGGACTACTGACTGCGGCTAAACTCGGAATAGCATATCCAATCCAGAGAAAAGCACACAATAAAGCCACCATTAAAAAGCGTAAAGGGCGTAAATTAGAAACATTTATTGAGGGAAATTTCATTAAAATTCTCCATTTATTTATGACTATCTTTATTATTCTAGTAATCAGATAATTTTAGCTCTATCCCAGGGAATAAATTAGGATAAATCTTAAGAAATAGATTTTTAAACCTAGAAAAAATAAGTTATATAAAATCCTTAAATGTTGGCTATAAATACTTGAGCGGGTGGCTATTACCTATTTTCTTTTCCCCTGTTCCCTGTTCCCTGTTCCCTATTCCCTCCTATAATATCATAAAAAAATCCCAGCTTTTGAGCTAGGATTTTTTTAAAAAGTTAGCAGTCAAGTCAGATTAATCTAGTATCTCTCTAAATTACACCCTGTCCTTTTCCTAAGCCTCCTTCTACTTCCTTCACTTCATGTAGAGTTTGAGCACGACGGGCATCATCAGCTTCTTCTTCTTCTTTTAAATCTCCGGGGACATTGACATACATTTCCGGTTCAACGGCGTAGTTATTTAATAACCCTTCTCGATCCATTGTATATCCCGAAGTTGTATCTAAATTTCCTTCTTCATGTTCAGGAATTTGTTTGAAATTCTCCTGTTCTCGGTCAATACGAGCCCCAACTTCCGCCGGAACAATTCCCCGGTCATAAGTTGGATTAGCTTCTGCTTCTTCATGACTAATATGAGGAGTTTTCTTTTCTTCTTTAGACATTATTTTGACCTCAAAAACTTTATTGAACTGATTTAAAAAACAACTCAAGATTTAGAATTGGTTTGAAACTAAAAATTTTACGGATTCTGAAACCCCCCAAAAATTCTATTTTCCTATTGGTCGGTATCCACGTCAGGAACAAAGTCAGGGCGTTCTTTATCCTTCCAACCAATAGGACGTTTAGAGTTGTACCAAGCCACAGAACCAATTGTTGTAGCAGCTAGAAACCCTAGAATTAATACCAAGGTTGCTGACATTGGAAAATGGGGTGTATTTGTTCCCACTTCCATTATAAATTGTGTCATTTTAACCTCCTTACGTCAGAATGTGATGAACTTAGTATCTATTGTTATTGGGTTAAATACATCCCCCTTTATATTGATTTGAACCAAAAGACTTTATTCCTTCAGATAGAGACAAATAGTTCAAGGAAGTAAAAACAGAGGAGACAGTCAACTATCAATCGATCTCAACAGCTAGTTATGAGAATAGTGGCTGATTAATATAGCCTCAAAAATACGGGTATTGCGATATCCAGAGTGTAGAAAACTTTACCGACAAAACCCAAAATATCTTCTTATAATATAAAATAAGATCAGCGATAGACAACTCTATAAAAAGTGGCTGAAGACATTTAATAATTGTGGAGGGTATTCCCATGTCAGATCCAATTCAAGATAAATTATCATCTGATTTACAACAAGCACAATCTGAAGGTAAATTGCGGGCTGAACGAATTCGAGAAATTGTCAAATCTGCTGTTTCAGAAGTCGGCTCAGAATTTAAAGAGGGTTCTCAAGATATCCGAGGTTTAGTTAAAGAGGTGGTGGGAACTGTTTTAGAAACAGTCAAAGGAAAAGGAGAGGAAATTCAAGAAAATGTTACGGCTTCTATTGAGGGAGTTATTGACGGTATTAGCCAAAAAAAACGTCAGTCCATTGCTAAAACTCAGGCGGAAGTCAAACAACTTGAAGATCAACTCGGTCAACAGGAACAAGAGTTACAAGATAATATTGATTTAGCCTTGGATGATATTCAGGAAGTGGGAACCGATAAGTCAGAACAAATTAAATCAGCCATTGAGTCAGCCGTTAAAACAATTAAAGATAGCGAGGAAGTGGCTTTAATGCAAAAACGTTATGCTCAACTCAAAACTCAATTGGCGATTGTTAACGCTAACTTAGCCGGACGATATGGACACCGTTACGAAGAAGTTAAAAACCATTTAGATGAGGCAAAATCTTGGTATGAAAAAGCCAAGGATGAACCCGAAATCTATAGCGGTAAAATTGATGAAAAACGCCAACAATTTGAAGCTAAATTAGGCGAAACGGGAACGGCGATCGCTCGCAAAGAAAAACAAATCAAACAGCGTTTACAAGATCTGTTAAAATCTCTTTCGGAAACCTTTTCCCATCATAAATCTTAAACTCATAAAAAATAACCTGGTTTGATTGGAAAACCAGGTTTAAATGGGAAATAGAAAACCACAGGCAAACTCTTGAAAACGGGACTAAAATAACAACGACAAAGCCAGAGAAAATAAATTAAGTATTGTAGGTTCTTTCTACTTCTGCTTCTGCTTCTCCTTCCCGTTCGGCTTGCTTGGCAATCACCCAAACGGCATGAATTGATCCCGGTAGCCAACCTAAGAGAGTGAGCACAATATTAAATAACAGTGCTGAACTAAAACCCACCGCCATATAAACTCCCAAAGGAGGCAAAAGAATTCCTAAGATAACTTGTAATAATCTCATCAGAATTGGTTTCCATAGCAACTACCTTATGCTTCCATTGTTAAGGGAAACCCCTAAATCTTCATCTCTCTAAAGGACGATTCAGTTATTGATCTGCTTGCAATAATCTCTAAGTATAAAGTAGATTATAATTCCGAGAAAATCTGGGAAAAATCTATCTATCTATAGAGGTCTGAAAGCGATCATTTTAACTAAGATTTAAACTAAAACTTGTTAAATTTGAAAAAAATTGAGGAAAAATCATGATGGCATCGTTATTGACTTTATTAGCAACGGGTCTGAGTTTATTGGTGGTTGATCTTGTTGTTCCAGGGGTAAATTTAGCCACATTTCCCTCGGCTTTAATTGCGGCGGCGGCTCTGGGCGGGGTGAATGCTTTTGTTAAACCTGTTTTATCAACCTTATCTCTTCCCCTGAATTTTTTAAGTTTGGGTGCTTTTTCGTTTATTGTGAATGGTTTGTGTTTCTGGTTGGCTTCCGTTTTAGTCCCTGGGTTTCAGGTACAGGGTATCCTCGGCTTTATTTTAGGCCCAGTGATTTTATCCGCCATTAATGCTTTCTTGAATAGTTATTTTGTGGAAAAATACCCCCAACAATTTAATGCTCAAGAGCCCCTGACCAAATCTTAAATTTCTAGGAAACGAGTTAGGATTTCAACCTTGGAATCAACTTAATAATAAGCCCTGAAGGGCTTACTACAAAATCGTAGTAAGCCCTTCAGGGCTTTCTGATTTGACAAGGCTTATTTATCGGTTTTGGGTTTGTAAGTCGAAGCAACGTAGAGTTCTTTTAATTGTTTTTGGTCTACGCCAGAGGGTGCATTTGTTAATAAACAACCCGCTTGCTGGGTTTTTGGAAATGCAATCACATCTCGAATTGATTCCTCTCCCGATAATAACATTACTAATCGATCTAAACCGTAGGCAATACCGCCATGGGGAGGAGTTCCGTATTCAAAAGCTTCTAATAAAAAGCCGAATTTACTGTAAGCTTCCTCGATTGTTAATCCAATGGTAGAAAATACTTTTTCTTGAATCTCCCGTTTATAAATCCGTAGACTTCCGCCGCCTATTTCATACCCGTTTAACACCAAATCATAAGCTTGCGCTCTGGCGTTGGGTAAATCATTAATATCATCGAGATAGGGGGAAGTGAAGGGGTGATGTAAGGCTTCTAAACGTTTTTCTTCTTCATTCCATTCAAACATCGGGAACTCAACAATCCACAGGAGATTAATTTTGCTTAAATCAATCAGTTCTAATTCTTTTCCTAGGAATAGACGCAAACGGTCTAAGGTTTTATTAACCGTTGGAATATCTCCCGCCCCAAATAATAGCAAATCTCCGGGTTTAGCATTGGTGCGGGTGAGAATTTCCTGTTTTTGTTCGTTGCTTAAATTATCTTTAATCGCGCCAATGGTATCAATACCATCTTCCCGTACCCGAATAAACGCTAACCCTTTTGCTCCGGCTTCACAAGCTTCTTTAAAGATATCTCCACCGGGTTTAATTCGCATATTAGAAATGGCTTCATTTCCCCCAGGAATCGGTAAAATTTTAACAATTCCTCCTGATGCAACAGCCCCAGAAAATACCTTAAATCCGCAATCTTTAACAATATCTGAAACATCTACTAACTCTAAGCCAAAGCGGGTATCAGGTTTATCACTCCCATAGCGATCCAGGGCTTCTTTATAGCTTAAACGAGGGAAAGGAAGGGGAATTTCAATGTCTTTAACGGTTTTAAAAATATGGGCAACTAAGGCTTCATTTAACGCCAGAATTCCTTCCTGGGTCATGAAGCTCATTTCCATATCTAATTGGGTAAATTCCGGTTGGCGATCGGCGCGTAAATCTTCATCTCGGAAACACCGAGCAATTTGATAATAGCGATCAAATCCCGATACCATTAATAATTGTTTGAACAGTTGGGGAGATTGGGGTAAGGCAAACCATTCCCCAGGATTGACTCGACTGGGTACTAAATAATCCCGCGCACCTTCGGGAGTTGAACGGGTGAGAATCGGGGTTTCAACTTCAATAAAATTCTCTTGATCTTCTAAAAAGCGCCGCATGGCTTTGACGACTTCATGGCGCAATTGTAAGTTGCGAGTCATGCGTTCCCGACGTAAATCTAAATAGCGATATTTTAGGCGTAAATCTTCCCGAACGGTTTCCGTTTCTGAGGCGGAAATTTGGAAAGGTAATTGTTTTCCCAGTCCATTCAGGAGTTCGATTTGGGTGGCGTAAATTTCTATTTCCCCGGTGGCTAATTTGGGGTTGAGGGACTCTGGAGGACGTTGGGAAACTCGGCCGGTGATTTTAACAACATATTCATTCCGCAGACCTTCGGCGGTGTTGTAGGAGTCGGGGGTGCGTTCTGGATCGCTAACGATTTGAACAATTCCGGTGCGATCGCGCAAGTCCAAAAATATCACTCCACCATGATCGCGGCGTCGATCGACCCATCCGCAAAGGGTAACAGTTTCGCCAATATCGGTTGATCGTAGATTGCCGCAGTAGTGGGTTCGCATGACTCTTAATGACGGTAAGACTAAGGTTTAAATTAAATCAGGGCAACTTATCAGTATAGGTCAAAGACTGTCACCCGTCATCAGTAAGTTGTTTTAGAGTAGGGAACAGGGAACAGGGAACAGGGAACAGGGAACAGGGAATTGGGGAGGGTAGGGGCTTGTGTCCCTCCTCCATTGGTGTCAACTTTAAGGCTAAAAGTAGGTTGAAAAACCAAAAGTTCGTTGATTTTTTTAAGTGTCCTAGATCCCCCCTAACCCCCCTTGAAAAGGGGGGAACAGGAGATTAAAGTCCCCCTTTTTAAGGGGGATTTAGGGGGATCTAATCTGGACTATAATTCAGAGGTTTTCGGCTTAAGTTGACACTCCTTATGTCCCTCCTCGCCCGTCAACAGCCAACAGTCAACAGTCAACAACTTTCTTCTGGATTTACGGGTAAATAAACGGTGAATAGACTACCCTGACCGATTTGGGATTGAACTTGAATGGTGCCTCTGTGAGCTTCTACAATTCGGGAAACCAAGTGTAATCCTAAACCACTGCCAGAGCGTTTATTATTGCCTTGGCGGAAGCGTTCAAAGATGATGGCTTGATCTTCGGGAGACATCCCAATTCCACTATCTTCGACTTCTAAAATTACCCCTTTCTCGGATTGATTGTTCGGATCAAGGAGAGCCTCGATTCGATGTAAACGAATTTCTACTGCACCCATATCTGTAAATTTAATCGCATTTCCGACTAAATTCGTAACAACTCGTCGGATTTCTAAGGGATCGCCAATAATAATCGGTGAATCCGCCAGACAATCCTTAGCGGGGTTAAACTTAATCGATAATTCTTTATCTTGACTTAGAGGAGTGAGTTCTTGGAGCACCTCTTGAATTAATTTACCGAAATCAAAAGAGGAAAAGGTTAAGGTTTTACGGCCCGCTTCATATCGATAAACCTCCAGTAAAGTATTCACCATTTGTAATAGGTTTTGGTTACTGTTAATCATCGATGTGATGGCTGCCTGCATCGTGGGAGGGATATCTCCTAATACTCCTTGCAAAAATAGATTTAACATCCGATCTGCCGCCACTAGAGGAGTTCGTAAATCATGGGTCAAACGAGACACAAAATCCTCCCTTTGGCGAGACATTGCCATCTGTTGATCAATGCTATGTTTAAGTCGAAGTAGCGATCGCACCCGTGCCAGGAGTTCATCAACTTCAACAGGCTTGCGAATAAAGTCATCCGCACCAGCATCTAATCCCTCGACCACACTGGAATGATCGTGCGCCGTAATTAGCAAAATTGGAATAAAGGGAAGATGGGGATTTGTCCGAATTCGTCGAGTGACTTCGTAACCATCAATCCCCGGCATCATCACATCCAATAAGACTAAATCAGGAGGGTCGGTTTCAATAGCAGCCAAAGCTGAACTTCCATCGGACTTACAGGCAACTTCGTATCCTTCTTCCGCCAAAATTGCTTCAATCAAAAATAGGTTATCAGGAGAATCATCAACAGCCAGAATCCGATCATTAGATTTTGAAGGGGGGGCAAGATCAAGGGGCATGATTTTGAGAAAAGTGTTTTTTAAGCCAAGTGAGTGAGAAGATGAGTCTTGTCGATCGCATTTCTTGTTGATTTTAACAAAAAATTTGCCAATAATAAAGGCAAAGAGATATCTAAGGAAAATTGATCATGAGTGAAATTCGTGTTGTCCTTGTAGAAGACCATGATTTGACACGGGTAGGGTTGCGAACTGCCCTACAACAGGAAACTAATATTAAGGTTGTTGGGGAGGCAGCTAATGGAAAGAGTGGTTTAGAAATTCTCAAACAAACTCAGCCGGATATTGCCATTATTGATATTGGTTTACCGGATATGGATGGGATTGAATTAACTCAAAAATTCAAACAATATATTGCTGGGGGTGGTGTCCGGGAAACAAAAGTTTTGATTCTGACCATGCACGATAATGATGATGCTGTGATTGGTGCTTTTGCAGCAGGTGCAGATTCTTATAGTGTCAAGGATGTTAGTATTGATAAACTCAAGGATGCGATCAATACAACCTATGAAGGAAATTCTTGGATTGATCCGGTAATTGCCCGGACTGTTTTGAAACAAGCGAAGAAAAAACAACCGGATATTCCGGCTCCTTCTGATCAGAAAACGGTAATGATCAATGCGGTAGAACCTGAATATCAAGAATTTCTGCAATCTTGTCCTTTAACCGAACGGGAATTAGAGGTTTTAGAGTTAATTGTTGCCGGACGAAGTAACGCTGAAATTGCTGAAAAACTTTATATTACTGTGGGAACTGTTAAAACTCATGTTCGCAGTATTTTGAATAAGCTCTGTGCCGATGATCGTACTCAAGCTGCGGTTCGAGCTTTGCGTTCAGGTTGGATTGAGTAGATTTTTCTGCGTTAGTTAGAGTTAGAATGAGGGGTTTTTAAAATAGTTTTAATTTTAAAACCAATTAAGATATTAAAAATCACCCTTTATTCTAACTTTATTTCAGTTTAATATAATTTATTGTGTTGTTAAACTTTTCTGAAATAATAAAATATATTTATGAATTCAATGGGCGAGTTAATTGCAAAAAAATTAGGATTTATTCGGTTTTCAAATTAATTTGATAAAATCTATAACATCAGGCATTAAAAATATTAATTTAATCTAATAAATTTATCTTTTATGCGTCTTATAAATAGGAAATTAATATGTTAAAAATCCCATTAAACCCTAAGTTAATGAGATCGGCAAAAATAATATTAGAAATGCCAAGTTTGATACAAATATTTTTATTTTTTACTCGATTAATTAATTTTGTTCAAAACATAAATTTACCATTTTCATCCTTAAATTTTTTATGATTTACCCAAGAGTATTTAAAGCATTGATTTTAATTAATGCCCAAATAATGCTATCAGTTTGTTTGAATTATATCCTCAAAAAATCTTTTTATAATTGGACATAAAACTCCAATCTTAACAATTTTTATCCGTTGAGGGTATAAAAGCACTATTTCCATCCTTTGTTCAGAATTTGAAAAAGCTTTCATTGCTTAAAGTTTCTGAAAATAGGACAAAAGTGAACTGAACAATCAGAGCTTAAATCTTGGGCTTTGATTGAATTGAGTGATCATCCACAATATAAACGATCCTGCCTCCTAGCTGCCTCTACCACAAGGTACATTTAATCGCAGGAAGTGAATAGTTGACAACGTTTAGGGGGGTTATGTTATAGTATCTAGTAAAATAGCTAGAGTCCGTGAAGACTTTCTACACAAGCTATCTCGCAAAATAGCATACGAAAACCAAGTTATTTGTGTAGAAGATTTGGCAGTTAAGAATATGGTTAAAAATCCCAACTTGGCAAAAGCTATTAGTGACCAAGGATGGGGGATGTTTCTAACCCTGCTTAAATACAAAGCTGAGAGATTTGGTCATACTTATCAAGAAATTGGTCGTTTCTTCCCATCTTCTCAACTTTGTAGTGAAACTCTACTACCAATCCCAATATTGCAGCATGGTTATGATTCATTGGGTGTAAGGTTTGTAGATTGTCCACACTGCCAGAAACAGCATGATAGAGACATCAATGCTGCTATAAATATTAAAAATGAAGGTTTGCGACTGTTGGCGTTAGGAACTAGCGCTGCTGCCCTTGGAGGGGATGTAAGACCAAAGTCTTCAGGACGTAAAAAATCCATGAAGTCCGAGGCAGTCCCCATTGAATTGGGAAGCCCACACCCTATCTGTACTCAGATGGGTGTTGGGTAGTTCACTAAGTATCTCCAGACTCAAAATAAAGTTCCTAAATTTAACGAGAACCAAGGAATCAAGGATAAAATCAAGAAAATCATCAAAATAACGAGAAAACCTGATCATATTGATCAAGTTTTTTTCGTTTAGTTTGTTAATCTTTTAAAAACAAAAAGTCTCGATTTACATCGTAAGACAGATAGCAGGGATTGTGGTTTTCGTTTACGATAGGTAAAACGATGAAGTTAAATTGATAAACTCATGTCTTTACAAGTTTGATTTTATGTGTAGCAGGTCAAATTTTAATTACTGGCAATCCAAGTCCATTCTAGTGGTTGATGATTCTCTTGATATTTTGTTCTTAGTAGAAGCGGTTTTACAGGGAGCGGGCTATAGCGTTAGATGTGCTGAGAATGGCTACATTGCTTTAGATCAGGTAAAAGAATCTCCTCCCGATGTCATGGTTGTAGATTTGATGATGCCCGGTTTAAGTGGCTATGATGTGATTCACAGAATTCGCCAAAATAGCGACTTACCTTTTATTCCTATTTTAATGATGACAGCTTGTAGTTTTTTTGAAGTTAGACAGGAATCAAAAGGGGAAGCAAATGGCGTAATTTACAAACCGATTGATATTGATGAACTTCTAAATCAAGTGAGTTTTATGCTCCAACTTCAACAAAAAAAGACTGAACATCAACTGAGTTCGACATTCAGGGAAAAATCAGCGTAAGGGATGGAATTTGATCAATTTTAGGTCGATTTTCAGGAAAGTTCCTCTTGAACAAAAACTTGAACTCGGCTCAAATGCTGTTGTAATTTCTTGACTAATTCTGTTGTACCTTCTATATTTTGTTGAAGAGCGAGATCTTCAAGTTGTTTAGCGATTTCAGGTATTTCTAAGATTCCCGCCGTTGCACTTGATCCCTTCAAGGCATGAGCTTGTTGTTTGATGCTCGTAAAATCTTGATTGATAATCGCTTGCTCCAAGGTCTGAATTCGCAATTGAGCTTGTTCTATGAATAAATAGAGTAGTCTTTGTTGAAGTTGAAGATTTCCTTTGAATAAACGATTTAGACGTTCTAAATTGACAGGAATTTCAGCGATTGTTAAGGTGCTCATAGGACTTGATTCTAAGGTAGAGGTGTCAGGTACAAAAGCAGGTTGTAGATCGGCCGAATTCACCGAATGTAGAAAGGAAGGTTTAGAATTAGGGGCTGAGAGTCGAGAATAACTCCAGCGCTGCAATATTTTTCCGAGAGCATTCAATTCTACGGGTTTACTCACATAATCATCCATTCCGGCTTCTATACAACGTTCTCGATCTGAAGACATAGCACTTGCTGTGAGGGCGATGACGATCGGTTGTCGCTGGCTAATTTCAGGATGCTGACGTAAGCGTTGAGTTGCTTGATAGCCATCTAAAATTGGCATTTGACAGTCCATGAGAATGATATCGTAATTATTATAGGTTAATCGCTCTAAAACGGTTTGTCCATTATTAACTAAATCAGCCTCATAACCCAAAAGTTTGAGTTGGCTCAAAATCACTTTTTGATTGATGGGATCATCTTCGGCGAGCAGGATTTTTAGGGGATGAGCTTGGGGGTTAAAGTGGTGTTCTCTGGTATGAAAAGTTTCTAGGCGATGAGTTTGGTGTTGCCATTGATGTAAACGAGTTAAAATAGCGGGAGATTTAAGATTTAGAGTAACCACTAAGCTTTGTAAAAAACGTAAGGGCGCAACGGGTTTTAATAGGTAACTATAATCCCCTAAATTAATCACTTGTTCGGCGCGATCGCGTTGATTAATTTTACTCATTAAAATCATTTTTGTCGGGGTTTCTCCCTGATAGTCATGTAAAGCCCGAACTAATTTAACGCCCTCTCGATTTAATAAGGGTAAATCAATTAAAATTACCTGATAAGGATGACCCTGTTGGATAGAAGTTTTCCAAACCGTTAAAGCCGTATTACCATCCTCAACTTCATCTACCTCAATTCCCCAACTTTGAGCAAAGGAACAAACAGATTGACGAACTAAAGGATTGCTATCAACCACTAATAATTTCACCTGTTCCAACTCTGGAACTCGGTTTGAAATCAAGGTTTCAGCTTTAGAAAATTCTACGTTAAACCAGAAGTTAGAACCTTCACCTAAACAACTCTCAAACCCTATTTCTCCCCCCATCATCTCAACCAAATGTCGGCAGATCGAAAGTCCTAAACCCGTTCCTCCATATTGACGATTGGTAGTAGAACTAGCCGGGGAAAAGGGTTTAAAAATCTGAGACTGGAATTCCGTAGAAATGCCAATTCCGGTATCTTTGACCGAGAACTTAACTTTAATTGTATCAGCATAGTCCGCTAATATTTTAATTGTTAAAATAATGTTACCCATTTCGGTAAATTTAATCGCATTACTAATAAAATTCAGGAGAATTTGATGTAGGCGTAGGGGATCTCCCTTTAGCTTTCGGGGTAAAGGGTTATCAATTAAGACAATGAGTTCTAAGTTTTTTTCTTCGGCTTTTATCGTTAATAAATCCAGGACAGTTTCAATACAGCTATCTAAATCAAAATCAACCGTTTCTAAACGCGCTTCTCCGGCTTCAAGTTTAGAAAAATCTAAAATTTCATTAATCACGGTCAATAAATGTTGAGCGCTGCAATAAATTGTTGAAGTATAGTCTCGTTGTTGGGAGGTGAGTTGAGTTTCTAAGAGTAATTCAACCATTCCCAAAACCCCGTTCATCGGGGTGCGAATTTCATGACTCATTTGGGCGAGAAAGTGGGATTGATATTCCGCCGATTGTAGTGCTGCTTCTCGCTGTTCAATCAGTTGACTAATGGGTGTTGTGACTAAAATAATCCCCCCGATTTCACCGGGTTTTTTATACCAAGGTTGCATCGCCCAACTTTGCAGAATTTTAGTTCCATCCTGCCGTTCCCAAATATCTTCTAATTCGGAAATGGTTTCACCCTGGAGCACTTGTTGATAAGCCGTTTTCCACTCGGATTTTAAATCAGGAAACAGATCATAATGGCTTTTTCCTAAAATCAATTGACCTTCTAAGTTATATTGAGAAAGCCAAGCTTGAGAATAGGCTAAATAGCGCATTTGAGAATCAAAAATAGCAATTGCTGTGGGCAGCTGGGAAATGAGTTGCCTAATGGAAATAGCCCCATTTTCCCAAAGGGAGTTGGGATCTTCTGCATAACCATTGAGCAGTAAACCAATAATTTTACCTTGGGGGTTTAACCAAGGATTAATATTCCAATAAATTAATTCTTCCTGTCCGTTATAAGTAGGAAGCAACTGTTGTAACTGAATCGATTTTTGGGTCGTTAAAACATAGTTATAAAGTATTGCTACTTCTTCCTGTATAGAGGGAGGAACACATAACGCTAAGTAATTTTTACCCCAAACTTCATGACGTTGCCATCCATAACGTTTTGCCGCGCTAGAATTCCATTCTTGAATTCGGTAATCTAGGGATAAACCTATGACCATACAGTCAATTTGTTCTACCATTGACTGTAATTCAGTGAAGTTCGTTTTCCAGCCCAAGGCTAATTGTCTTTGTTGCCAAGCCCATCCGAAAGCAACTAAGACTAAACTGGTTAAAATGAAGTATAAAATCACAACTGTAGGCTCAAGAATGAATAAAAAAGGGAAAACGGGGGCTAACATACAGTTCAAGTCTATCGACTTGATTTTGACCCAAGTTTCTACACTTTAGCTGAATCTATTGTATAACTGTCAGTCTAATTTTATTAGATTTACAGAAAAAAAGAAAAGAGTGTCTGCGAATCTAAAAAATACCTTAGCACAACTCAACAGGTTTGGGATGTAATGAGTGTAACACTCCTGAATCAGCAAAAACCGGGCAGAGGAAAATAGATTAGGATTAGGTTAGACTCATCAATAACCCTAACAAAGCAGAATTGTATTAAATCAATAGAACCAATAGAACTGTGTCGAAAGTAACTTGAATATTATACGAAAAATGTCTAGGTAACTCGCTCAGTTACCTAGACAAAACATCATCTTTCAGTGTTCAACTGCTCAACAATTGAAAACTTATTCATTAATGTTTATCGATCTCTTTTTTTACCCCATCTTTAGTATCTTCAACGGCGTGCTTTGTAGAAGCTTCAGCTTGCTTCATTTTTCCTTCGGCTTGATCTTTAGGATCGCCCGTAATATTTCCTGCCGCTTCTTGGACTTTTCCTTCAACGTTTTTGAGGGTAGCTTTTCCTTTTTGTTCAGCGCTCATAATTATTGATCTCCAAAAAATTAAATGGCTTAACTGTCTTCAGAATAAATTCAATATTCAAAACAGCATTTATCAACTTTTCATACTGTAATAAATTTTTCTAAATTCTTCCATCTATCTTCCGACGGATTAGCCAGTTTAAGATGAATTAACCCTGTTTTGTAGAGTTTGTTGGGATCGGTTATTCTCCTGGAATTATTGAGAATTAACTTATTTCTGAAGTCTATCTTTAGATAGATTTCAGAAAAATTTGAGGAGATAAAACCCTTAAACTCCTAGAGTTATCTCACAAGATAGATGTTTAAAATAAACAAAACTTGTTTGAATAGAAAAGACATTTACGGATTAAACAGGCGGTTTAATATTATGCCCAATTTGAATATAGGTTTAACCGAAGATCAACTCCAAGGCGTTATCGAGTTATTAAATGCAGATGTAGCCGATCTATATTTGCTGTTGATCAAAACTAAAAAATACCATTGGGATGTGGTTGGGCCTCAATTTCGTACCCTACATCAACTCTGGGAAGAACATTATGAAGCCTTAACCGAAAGTATAGATGCAACGGCGGAACGAGTTCGGATGTTAGGCGGTTATCCCGTGGGTACGGCGGAAGGATTTTTAAAACTAGCCTCGATTCAAGAACACGCAGGCGACCTTCCAAGTACAACAGAAATGGTTAAACGATTAGTGAATGATCATGAGCAAATTATTCGCAATCTTCGTGAACAAATTGATCAATGTGCGGAAGAATTTCGGGATGCGGGAACAGCCGATTTCTTAACCGGATTAATGGAGCAACATGAACAAATGGCATGGATGTTACGTTCCTTTATAGAAGGGGATTCTGTAGAATCCGATGGTAGACGAGTTAATGCGGGTAAAAAAGGAGTGGCGGCGAGTGTAATGTAAATACGTTTAATTCAAAGTTAACAGTTGACAGTTGATTGTTGACTGTTGACTGTTGATTGTTTTTCTCCCTATTCCCTTCAGATTAGGAAAAGATCAATGGTTCCTTTAAAAGATGAAAATCCGATTCAAATCACACCAATTGTCACTTATATATTAATTATTATTAATGTATTGGTTTTTTTCTACGAGTTAAGTTTAACTCAAACTCAATTGGAGCAATTTTTTCAGTTATATGCAGTAATTCCGAATCAACTTACAGCCACTTTTGAGGGGGTGGCGGTGGGTCAATCCGTACCGGAACCTTTGACTTTAATTTCCTCTCAATTTCTTCATGCAGGATTTATGCACCTTGGTTTTAATCTGTTATTTTTATGGGTTTTTGGCAATAATATTGAGCAGCAATTAGGACATATTAAATTTTTAATCTTTTATCTTCTCTGTGGAGCTTTAGCGGTTTTGACTCAATGGTTTTTCTCTCCTCAATCTTCCATTCCTTCTTTAGGAGCAAGTGGAGCCATTGCTGGGGTGATGGGAGCTTATATTCTCAAGTTTCCCCAAGCGAAAATTTTAACCTTAATACCATTAGGATTCTTTTTCTATACGATTCGAGTTCCCGCTATTTTCTTCCTAGGATTCTGGTTTTTTCAACAAGCTTTTAATGGATTTATTTCGTTAGGTGTTCCTGCTAATGTAGGAATGCAGGAAGGCGGTGTCGCCTATTGGGCACACGCTGGCGGATTTATTTTCGGTGCAATTCTGGGCCCCTTATTAGGCTTATATTCCCGTCCTTCCCCGACTAGAAAATTTGATCAATATTGGCAATAATTTGATGATATAGCGATGATATAGCAGTCGCGCCTGGGGTGTTAAAACATAGAGTGATGCTAAAATCTAAACTTTTGTCCCTCTTTTTCTGCGGTGTTCCCTGTTCCCTGTTCCCTGTTCCCTGTTCCCTGCTATAACACAGTTTGTAGTTGATATCCCATCATAGCAACGGCTATAAAACCCGCAATAATCATTAATCCAGATGGCATAAATTTACCCGTTTTGAGTAAACGAGAAATAAAGGTAATAATCAGAAAAACCGACATAACAATCGAGAAGATTAATCCCCAACTTATCCCTTGAATTTGGATAATCCCGCCTAAAATTAGTAAAATTCCCGTCGAACAACCTGCAAATAGAGAAATCTTACTTTTGGCTTTAGTATAACCTATAATCCCACCGACAATAGCTAATAAGCCGTAGGCGATCGCAGCAATTATTCCTAAATTCATCATTACTCCTTTTGATCAAACAATTACAAACTTCTTTTATACAACCTTATGGGATAGATAGATTAACAATTGTTCTAAATTGTATCAAAAATTAAAATTTAAAGTTGTAAAAATTTATATATAGCAATCCGTGTAGGATTTGTGAAAAAGTTTTGTAGGGGTGATGTCCCTCCAAACCCTCTTTGCGCCTGGGTTTGGAAGGACATTACCCCTACGATAAAATATTACAACCTATTTAGGACTGCTATAGAGTGATTTCTTCAGGAAAATTGGGTAACTTCGGCGAAACTTAGTTATTGAATTCGTCAAATTTTGGTAAAATGGAAAGTCAATAGTTAACTTATTCCTATGTCTTCTCTCAATAGCTCAATTAGTTCGCAAGTTAGGTTCTTACAGCGTCAGGTCGCAACTTTACTGTTATATCAAGATATTTTCAATGATGAAATTGGGCAAGAATTTTTGAATCTTTTAGAAACATTTCATCAGAGTGAAGCTAGTATTTTAAATTGTTTAAAAGCTTATGGAACTTGGTTTAAAGTCCAAGCTAAACATCGACAAAGTTGGCAAGAACATTTAATCACCCAAATTTTACGCGCGGATAATCCCTTTACTCAGCAAGCCCAACAAATCCCATTTCAACAATTGTCCCCGGTGTTAGTTGAGGCAGCAAAACAGGATTTAAAAATCCTCCAAACGCTCTATCAATGTAATGGTGAAAAAGTAGGATCTTGGCTGCGAACAGTAGCGCAGTTATCGGAAAATCCGATTATTTGGCAACCCCAAGTAAAGCCCTTAGGAAAAATTGAAGAATTGCCCTTACGAAGTCAGTTAGTAACCTTAGAAAATTGGTCAGAAGCCCTCGAAAGTTTAGCCGATCATTATCACAAATTTGGCATTGGTTTATTTGCTGCTGCTGAGGCATTTCGGTGGCACAAAAGCCAGTTAGTTAAAATTGATTATCCTGATCCCGTGCATTTAAGCCAGTTAGTTGGATATGAAACCCAACGAGATATTTTATTAAAAAATACAGAAATCTTATTAGCAGGATATCCAGCTTTAAATGTTTTATTATATGGGAGTCGGGGAACGGGTAAATCTTCTTTAATTAAAGCGTTACTGCATCAATATAGCGATCGGAGTTTACGCTTAATTGAGGTGGCAAAATCCCATTTAAACGACTTACCTTTGGTGGTGGAACAGTTGCGAGGTGTGCCTCAAAAATTTATTATTTTTGTTGATGATTTATCCTTTGAAGAAGATGACGATGCTTTTAAAGCGTTGAAAGTAGTATTAGAAGGAAATTTAACAGCACGTCCTCAAAATGTAGTCGTTTATGCAACTTCTAATCGTCGTCATTTAATCCGAGAATATTTTGAAGATCGACCTTCACCGAAAGATCAAGATGAGGTTCATGTTTGGGATACGGTACAGGAAAAATTATCCTTTAGCGATCGCTTTGGTTTAACATTAACCTTTGAACCTGCGGATCAAAATACTTATCTGAATATGGTTCAACATTTAGCCAGTCAAGCCGGAATTGATCTCAGTCCTGAAGATTTGCAGTTTCGGGCTTTACAATGGGCTACTCGCCATAATGGACGTTCAGGACGGACAGCGCGGCAATTTATTGACTTTTTAGCGGCGGAATTAGTAGTTTTTAGAAAATAGAATGGAAAAAATTGACAGATAGTGTCATTTTGACACTCTCAGGTCTGAAGACACTGAGATTCTAACTTCAACCTGGATACTTGCTCGACCAGGGTTTCCCCAAGCAGAATAGAGGTTTCCAGTCCATTAGCGTTACTTTGGGGATGCCCTCCCCTAGTTTGTTTACCAAGATTAAGAATATTAATTGCAGCATTTGTATCTCTATGCAACTCACATCCACAGTTACAAACATGGGTGCGAGTTGATAGAGATTTTTTCACTATTACCCCACAATTAGAACATTTCTGTGAAGTGTAATGGGGTGCAACCGGAATTGCTAATTTATCGAATTTAGCTGCAAAATATTCTATCCATTTTCTGAACAAATACCAACTAGCATCGCTAATTGATTTAGCCAAACAATGGTTTTTAACCAAATTTCTCACACTTAAATCTTCGTAGGCTACTAAGTCGTTTGACTTGCATACGTTACGCGCAATTCTCTTGGCGTGTTCAATCCGTTGTCTACTTACTTTTAAGTGTTTTCTACTGTAAACCTTTCTAGCTTTCCGTCTCCCCGATGAACCCTTAACCTTTTTATAGATTTGTTTCTGAGATTTTTTAATGGATTGTTCAGCTTTTCTCAAAAACTTAGGATTAACTTCTTGATATCCATTGGAGTCTGTGTAAAACGACTCAATACCAACATCAAGTCCTATTT